>CAIJFT010000154.1 GCA_903820035.1 uncultured Opitutia bacterium | reverse complement strand
GGTGTGCGATCCAGGGTGGGTGGAGGTTTCGGGAAGCCGGAAGTCTGAAACTGGGGCTCCGCAATCGCCTTGGCGCAATGGGGTGTGAACGCCGCGTAAAATCTGAGGCGGTTCATAAAGATGTAAAACAAAAATATAGCAACCCGTTGCTGGTAAGTAAATAAGCAATCTGCGGTTGCTACGCTCCAAACGTAGGTACTGTCGCGGCTTTCGTCGCTGCGGTGGTGGCGTGATCGCTCGGGGGTGATTAAACCGCATTCGTTCCCTAGCGATGCCCGCAGTGCTCTGCGGACGACCTTAATTTCCGCCTTGGTGCTGGGTGCCATGGCGCTTCTCCGAGCCGACGAGCCGAGGAAATTCCGACTGGATGCTCCCTCCCGTGGTGAGGACGCGATCCGAGCCCTTGGGGGCCAGATGGCCGAGGTTGCGCGTGAGCATGACATGGATGAAGCCACGTTCACCGACCTGCTCCGCCGCCAGCCGTCGATGGGGGTGGATCGCGATGGCAAGGCGATGTTCGCCTGCGATGGCCTCAAGGTCGATACCAAGGCGGTTAGCGATGCCCTTACCGCAACGGCTTCAACGATGCAGATTGCGGCGGGTACTGCCGTCGATGCCTTCCAGTTACACAGCCTGCCGGGCGCCACGCGAGTGATCTATCTCGATTTCGATGGTCATGTAACCTCCGGGACGGCCTGGAACACCAGTTACACGGGAGGGGCGGATATTGTCTCGCAGCCTTTCGATCTGGATGGCGATCCGACCACGTTTAGCGCCGGCGAGCGGGCGATGATTCAGGCGATCTGGAAGCGTGTGGCCGAGGACTACGCTCCCTTCTCGATTGATGTGACAACGCAGGATCCCGGGATTGAGAGCCTGCGCAAAACCTCCGCGTCGGATACCAAGTACGGGATCCGCGTCGTGGTCAGCCAAACCAACTGGTATAACACCGGCGCTGGCGGCACGGCCTACATCGGTTCGTTTAACTGGGATTCCGACACTCCGTGTTGGGTCTTTGCGGCGCAGTTGGCCAACGGGGAAAAGTATATTTCCGAGGCGATTGCCCACGAAGTGGGCCACACCCTCGGCTTGTATCACGATGGGGTGGGTGGAACCGCGCCGTCTGAATACTACTACGGTCAGGGCGATTGGGCCCCGATCATGGGTGTCGGCTACTACAAACCGGTTACCCAGTTCAGCAAGGGTGAGTACGCCAATGCGACGAACACTCAGGATGATCTGGCGGTGATCGCGACCTACGCGCCGCTGGTGGCCGACGACCATGGTAACACGTTGGCGACGGCAACCCTCCTGTCTGGTCCGGCCATTGCCGGTGGTGGTACGATCGAGACGCGCACGGACGTGGATGTTTTTCGTTTCGACACCGGTGCGGGCGCGATTGCGCTGACGGTGACGAGTGCGGTCGCAGAGACGGATTTGAGTGCCAAAGTGGAATTGCTTGATGCTTACGGCGCGGTACTGGCGACGAATTCCAGCGCCGCGGTTTCTGCGGCGTTCAATCTGACGGTGTCGGCCGGCACCTATTACCTCCGGGTCAGCGGCATTGGATTTGGCGATCCACTCACCTCCGGTTACTCAACCTACGGTAGTCTCGGGAATTATTTGATCGTCGGTGACGTGGTCGGAATTGCGGGCAAGCAGTCTCCAATCGCGGCAGCAACCGCATCGGTGACGACTGGGACGGCTGCTTTGGCTGTCAATTTCTCCGGCCAGAATTCCACGGATGGCGACGGCACCATCGTCAGCTATACATGGGATTTCGGTAACGGCGGCAAAGCTACGGGTGTTTCGTCGAGTTGCACTTACACGGCCGCCGGCACTTACATCGCGGTGCTTACGGTCACCGACAACGACGGTCTGGTGGGGACTTCGAGTGTCGCGATTACGGTTGCAGCCCCGGCCAATGTCGCCCCGACCGCGGTGGCCTCGGCCAGCACGACCTCTGGCTTGGCTCCTCTGGCAATCGCGTTTTCCAGTGCGGGCTCAAAGGATCTGGATGGGAGCATCTCGTCCTACCTCTGGACTTTTGGCGACGGCACGACGTCGTCTTCATCCTCGCCTTCGAAAACCTATTCCAGTGCCGGAAACTACACGGTGACGCTCAAAGTCACCGTTAATTCTGGGGCCAGTGCGACGGCTTCGGTGGCGGTTTCGGTGGCAAGCGATCCGACCAAGAGTGTGGATATCGCCAGTTACTCGCTCACCAAGTCCACGACCTCTTCCGGTGGCGCGGCCGTCGCGACCATGGTGGTGAAGAACCGGGCGGGGACCCCGGTTTCCGGAGTGACGGTCTCGGTCCAGTGGAGCGGTTTGGTTTCAGGGACTTCAAGCGGCAAAACGGATGCCAATGGCAAGGTTTCGTTCGTCTCGAGCCGGTCGAAGCGCTCCGGCACGATAACCGGTACGATCAAGTCGGTTACTCCGCCAAGCGGCGGCACGTACGACGCTACGATCTCGTCCGCCGCCACGGTGGCGTCTATCTCTATCTGACCTTTGGTTTAGTTCGCCGGAGCCGGTAATCGTATTAGGGTGCGATTTCCGGCTCCGGTTTTTTTTTGGACTTAGTTGGTCTGCGGCTTGGCCGGGTTTAAAGATTTGGAATAGCTCCGCCTTCGCAAAGTCGGGCCTTTGACCGCTGCGGTGACCGTGTGACCTTTGGTCGAGAACAACGCTTGCCTGCGTAAACGCACCTGACGGAATCGTGGCTCGTCCCCATCCCACCCGTTTAAATTTGAGACCGCATTCCCCGATGATTCGTTGGCTCGCGTTGGTTGGCGTGACTTTGGCCTTTGGGATCAAGCCGGTTCAGGCGGCACTATCGCCTGATCAGCTTGCCCTGCTTCCGCCGGCGGCAACGCGCCCCGTCGATTTTGCCCGCGACATTCAACCCCTCTTCGAGGCCAGCTGCGTCCAGTGTCACGCCCGCGGCAAGAGTAAGGGCGGATTTAGTTTGGAGACCCGCGAGGATTTCCTCAGCGGGGGTGATACCGGCCCGAGCACGGTGCCGGGGCGCAGCGCGACAAGCCTGATCATCGAGTCGATTTCTGGCCTCAATGCCGATCTCGTGATGCCCAAAAAAGGCAAGAAGCTCACTGGGGATCAGATCGCGGTCTTTCGGGCTTGGATCGATCAGGGTATGCCGTGGCCCGAAAAAATCACCTTCCAGAAGCACGAGCCGGCCAACCTGCGGGCGCGTGAACTCGAAACCATTTCGGTTCGCCCCGAATTTCCCAATCCCGTGGACGGAATGGTCGATGCCGTCTTCACCCGCGCGGGATTCGCGTGGCCGCACCCAGTCGATGACCGAACCTATGCGCGGCGGGTGTGGCTTGACGTGGTTGGCGTGCTGCCGCCGCCGGAGGAATTGGCGGCGTTCAGGTTGGATTCCGCTCCGGATAAGCGAGCCCAACTCGTGCGCCGATTGCTGGCCGATAACCAGCGATACGCCGAGCACTGGCTCACCTTCTGGAGCGACATGTTGCGCAACGACTACAAGGGCACCGGCTACATCGATGGCGGCCGCAAGCCGATCACGGCCTGGCTTTACCGGGCCCTTGCCCGCAACCTTCCCTACGACCGCTTCGTGGCCGAGCTGATCAATCCCGGGGTCGAGGCCGAGGGTTTTACCAAGGGTATCGTTTGGCGCGGCGCGGTGAATGCGAGCATGGTTCCACCCATGCAAGCCGCGCAGGGGGTGGCTCAGGTTTTTCTCGGCGTGAACTTAAAATGCACGTCATGCCACGACAGCTTTATCAACGAATATACCCTCAAGGACGCCTACGGCCTGGCTGGCGTCTATGCTGATGGACCGCTCGAGATCGCCGAGTGTGACCGGCCCACCGGGCGGGTCGGGAAAGTAAAGTTCCTCTACGAAGAACTCGGGGTGATCGACCCAGCGGCTGACGCCAGGACCAGGAAAGCCCGCTTGGCGGCAATTATCACCGCCCGGAGCAACGGGCGGCTCACCCGCACGATCGTCAACCGGCTGTGGCAACGTTTTATGGGTTACGGGCTCGTGGAGCCGGTGGATGAAATGGATAAACCCGCTTGGTCCCCGGAGCTGATGGACTGGTTGGCCGAGGACCTTGCCGCCCACGGCTACGATCTCAAACAGACCATGGCCCGGATCCTGACTTCACGTGCGTACCAGTTGCCCGCGGTGAATGTCCGCGAGGGTGAAGAGAACTACGTTTTTCGCGGCCCCGCCGTGCGCCGACTCAGTGCGGAGCAGTTTTCCGATGCGGTGATGGCATTGACGCGGAGCACCCACGCCCGGGCCAACGCGAAGGCGAATCGGAACGCGGCGCTGAGCGGCGCTGTCGCCGCTGTGGCGGTGCCGCCACCCCGATGGATTTGGAGCACGCCGGGGGCGGAGGTGAGGGCCGAGGCCGGCAGCGTGGTTTTCCGTCGCACCCTGGTGTTGCCGGCGAAGCCGACGGACGCGGTGCTTACGCTGGCGGCCGACGATAGCTATGCCGTGGTCATCAACGGCAAAAATGCAGCGACGTCCGGCCGCCGTAATAGCACGATGATGGAGTCCTTCGAGGTGAAGGCTCTGCTCAAGGAGGGCGAAAACACCATCGTGGTGACCGTGACAAATCTGGCCCGAGAGGAAGCGCCGGTCGGATTGGTCGATAATTCCGGAGCTGAGGCGGGCACGCCGGCCGGGCTGATTCTTTACGCCAGGGTGCGGGCGGACGAGCGGGTGATGGACTTTGTTTCCGACTCCGCCTGGACCTTTGCGAGCGGCAAGGAGTCGCGGGCCGCGATTGAATTGGGTGAGGCCGAATTGGCACCGTGGCGGCTCGGCCCAGCTTTCCTCGAATTGGCCTTGGCGCCGAAGGACACGCTGCCGGTTGAACGCGCCTCGCTCGTGGCGGCGGATCCGCTCATGGTGGCCTTGGGCCGGCCCAACCGCGAACAGGTCGTCACGGTGCGACTTGGGGCCGCGAATACGCTGCAGGCTTTGGAACTCACCAACGGCGTCACCCTCGCCGCATGGTTGACGCAGGGGGCGGGAAAGATCGTGGCCGCCTCGCCGGCCGACCCCGGGGCGCTGGTGGATTCGCTTTATCTGCAGGCGATTGGTCGGAAACCCAACGCCGCGGAACGCGGGGTGGCGCTGCAATCGTTGGGCTCTCCCGCTACGACAGAAGGTGTGGCTGACCTGCTTTGGGCCATCCTGATGCTGCCGGAGTTTCAGCTGATTTTCTGATGATCTCTTTCCTGCCCGTAGGCCCGGCCATCGGCCGGCCGCCCCGCCTCCAGCGTGCGTCTGTTTTGGCGGTTGATTCCGTTCGCTTCCCTTTCTGCCCATGAATCTTTCCCGCTACGCTGTTCAAGCCGCCTGGCGTCGGGCCCAGTCCGACCGGTGGTCCCGACGTGATTTTCTGAAGACGGCCTCGGGTGCGACGCTTGCGGCGCTGGCTGCGGGCGCGCCGCGCGGGCTCGTCGCGGCCGCAGCGCCCGCGAAGCTCATGGCGACTGCGGACCGGGTCATCGTGTTGTGGATGGCGGGTGGCATGGCCCACACGGAGACCTTTGATCCGAAGCGTTACACGCCGTATTCGGCCGGGCTCGATCCGAACACCGTGCTGAGCACCTTCCCCGCGATTCCGACCGTGCTCGACGGCGTGCGGTTCTCGGAAGGGCTCGAGCAACTCGCGCAGGTGATGGATCGCGGGACGCTGATTCGCACGATGCAGGCGGCGGATCTGGGCTTCATCCTGCACTCGCGGCACCAGTTCAACTGGCACACGGGTTACGTGCCGCCGCAGACGGTGGCGGCGCCGCACTTGGGGGCTTGGATTGCGCGTACGCTCGGTCCGCTCGATCCGGCCGTCCCGGCCTTCATCAATATCGGCCAACGGTTCGACCTCGGCGAGGGCGAGGAATTGAAGGCGTTTACCTCCGCGGGCTTCCTGGGCAGCGAGTACGGCCCCTTCAACGTGGCGTTCCCGGAGCAGGCCGCCGACGCCGTGCGCCCGCCCGCGGGGATGAGCATCGATCGCTTCGCGGACCGCAACCGCGCGTATCGGAAGTTATTGGACGCAAGTCCGATCGGCCGGGATGGCTCGGGTTACCAGAAGGACTCGCTGCTCCGCGCCATGGATAATGCGCACCGCCTGCTGAGTTCCCCGGCGGCCAAGGCCTTCGACCTTGCGCTTGAGCCGTTGGACCGCGTGAGGAAATATTTCCCCGGTTACGAGCCGGGCATGCGCTTTGACACGCCGCGCGACCGGTTTGGGGCCAGATACGAGGAGGGGATGGTCGGTCGGTTCGGCCTCGGCTGCCTGCTCGCGCGTCGTCTCTGCGAAGTAGGGGCTCGTTTCATCGAGGTGACGACGGAGTACATCCCCTTCCTGAATTGGGACACGCACGAAAACGGCCACGCCCGGCTCGTCGGCATGAAGCGGATGATCGACGCGCCGATCGCGCAGCTCGTGCGCGATCTGGAGGAACGCGGCATGCTTGACCGGACGCTCATCGTGCTCGCGAGTGAATTCAGCCGCGACATGATGGTGGAGGGTAAGCCCGAGAAGGGGGTCAAGAACCAGGTGCAGGTGCCTGATGTGATCAGCGACCCGAAGTTCTACGGTATGCACCGGCATTTCACCGCGGCAGGGAGCGTGCTGATGTTCGGCGGCGGCGTGAAGCGTGGGCACGTCCACGGGGTTACGGCGGACGAGCGGCCGTGCCGTACGATCAAGGATCCGGTGACGATTCCGGACCTGCACGCCACGATTTATCACACCCTCGGGATTCCGCCGAATCACGGCTACGAGGTGGAGAAACGGCCGTTCTACGTGACGCTCGACGGGAAGGGTAACGCGGTCCGGCCGGTTTTGGCCTAGGCCGCGGTGGGCGGGGCGGGCGCCCGGTCCACCGGTCTGCCGGCGGAGAAAAAATCAAAGAGCCCGGGGCGCCGGCATGATGGCCGCTGCGGCTTCAGTCATGACGGCGCCGCTGCAGAGCGCAGCGACAACGTGGTCCCCGGGCGTGACTACGTTGTCGCCTTCGGCTTAAACGCGGCGACCGGAAATCATGGAGCCGCGCTCGTCGCTGGAATTACTCCTCGCCCTTGTTTTTCCGTTTCCCTTTCGCTTTCGCGGCCGGTAGGTCGCCGCCGGCGGCCGGAGGGACGAGGAAGTTCGCGGCGTTGGCCACGTAGTTTTCCCCGCCCTTGGTGGAGCCCGCGATGGCGGGATTAAGCGTAGCCGGACGGTCGGGCAGGAGGGTGAGGAAGTTCAGGGCTTCCAGCCGCAGTTCCATCCGGCTGCCGGCGCCGAGCGCGGCGATGAAGACCGGCCAAGCCGCTTCGCCCGCGCCGTGCCGGGCAGACGCAAAGGCGGCGGCAACCCGCACCGAGGGCGTGGCATCCGCGAGCAGCGGGCCGAGCTCGAGGGTAATCCCCCGCGGCGCCCGCAAGGCGGCCAGGGCGCCCCAGTAGCGGACAACGGGAAGCGGATCCCGCAATGCCGCCGAGAGCTCGGTTGGATTCGGGGTGGCGCCGAGTTGCAGGCGGTCGATCGTATCCATGATGCGCGCCAGTGGATAGGCTTGGTCATTATGGCTGAACTCGGTCGGTGATTTTTCCGCCGAGAGGTCCCGGAGGATGGCTTCGGGCATGAAGCCGGTGTCACGGATCCGGAGCAGGTGGGCGCGGTTGGCGGTACGCATCCGCTCCAGCGTGGCGCGGTGGGCGGGATCGGAGGCGAGGTTGCGTACGTTGTCCGGATCGGCGGTGCAGTCGAAAAGCTGTTCGGCGGGTTTCGGCTCGAAGAACGATTGTTGGACGGCGTTGAGTTTACCTTCGGCGCGGAGGCGGTCCCACTCCCGCATCGCGGACATGTTCCACAGGTACTGGACGTGCTGCATGGTGGGCAGCTCCGGGCGATAATTGCGGATGTACCGCCAGCGACCGTCGGTCACGGCCCGGCAGAAATCGTAGCGTTCGTCCATCCGGTCCCGGAAGTTGTAGGTGAACTCTGGCGACGTAGCCCGGGCGCTCCCGGCAAGCGCGCGGCCTTGGAAGTAATCCGGGGCCTTGATGCCGGCCAGGCTCAGCACGGTCGGTGCCAGATCGACCCAGTTGACCAACTCGGAGGAGCGTGATCCCGGGGCGGCCGGGGCCAGCGGCTGGAATTTCCGGGGAAAGTGCACCACGAGCGACGGGTGGGTGCCGTTCTCGTAGAGGAAGCGCTTGCTGCGCGGGAGGACTCCGCCGTGGTCGGAGTAGTGGAAAATGATGGTGTCCTCGGCGAGTCCAGCGGCCTCGAGCTCGGCGAGCCGCTCTCCGATCTGGCGGTCGGTTTCCGCGACGCGGTCATAATACTGGGCGAGGTCGGCGCGGACCTCGGGCGTGTCGGGCAGGTAGACCGGGACCCGGACCTTGGCCGGGTCCGTGACGAGCGGCAGCCGCTTGTGCAGTGAGCTTTCGTGGCTGGAGTTGAAATTGAAGACGGCGAAGAAGGGTTGGCCGGGACGCCGGTTCTTGTAGTGGGCCTGGGCGCCGTTTTCATCCCAGGTGCCGGGCAGAACCTCCGCGTTGTAATCGGTCTTGGCGTTGTTCGACGTGAAATAGCCGGCGTCGCGGAGGTAGGCCGGAAAGTAGCGCAGCCACGCCGGCAGCGGCACGTTGCTCCGCATGTGTTGGGTGCCGAGGGACGGGGCGAACATGCCGGTGATGATGCTCGCGCGGGTGGGTGCGCAGACGGCGGAGGTCGAATACGCTTTCTCGAAGACGATGCCATCTCGTGCCAGCCGGTCGATGTTCGGGGTGCGGGCCAGCGGATCGCCGTAGGGGCCGGCGTAGTTGGCCGTGTAGTCTTCGGCGACAACCCAGAGGATGTTGGGCCGGGCGGACGTTCCGGTGGGCGAGGCGGCCAAGAGGCGGGTCGCGAAGGTCGCGGCAAGGAGCAGGAGCAGCGCGTGGCCGAACTGGGTTTTCATAAGGGGACCTGGACAGTTGCACGACCGGCCGTGGACTCGACTGTTTTTTAAGCGGGCTTGGGCGTTGACCGCGATGCGGCGAGGTTTCGGAGTGGCCTGAACCCATGGATATACCTGCGCCCCTTCTCGATCGCCGTACGCTGCTGAAATTTGCGGCCGTGGCCGGTCTGTCGTCCGTGTGGCGGCCGGCGCGAGCGGCGGCTTTGCCCGATCACTCGACGGTCACGCGTTACCTGGAGTCTCTGGCGCGAGCGGACCACGGCTACGCGTGGGGCGATCAGGATCAGTCGCATCTCACGCCGACGTTTGGGGTTATCGGGTGCTACCGTCTGCTCGGGCTTACGCCGCCGGACCGCGACGCGCTGGAGCATTACGTCCGCACGCACCATCCGCGGGAGCTAAAGAAGCTTGAGCAGGAGCGCCGGATTTTCGATTTCCAGCAGGTGCAGGCGCTGGCGTGGCTGGGCGCTGATCTGGCGGCGTTCCGGCCGGTGATCGCCGCTCTGAATAAGCCGCTCGGATACATGAAGCAGTATGAGCGGCACGGTTATCCGATTTTTCAATCCGAACTCGGCGCCGTGCTGGCGCACGCGCTGCTGGGTCTCCCCGTTGCGGCCATCGCGGCGGCCTTTGTCCCGTTTGTCACGGCGCGGCGGCGCGCGAACGGCAGCTTCAACAACACCCCCGCGGCGGATGGAGGCGACGGCCATGTCATGAACACCTGGTGGGCGTTGCAGGCGCTCCGGGTACTCGGTCAAACCCCGGTGGCGCGGGATGAGCTGGTGGCGTGGTTGCAACGCGGTCAGATCCGGCCCGGGGCGGGGGTTGGGCCGGGCCCCGCCGCGGCCGGCGGTTTTTCCTATGCCCCGGCGCCGCTCTTCGCTGGCGGCGATGACATCGCCTATACGCGGGCGGCGGTGCGCTCGTTGCAATTGCTCGGGGCCGAACCGGCCGATCGTGCCGGCTGTATCGCCTACGTGGCCTCATTGGCCAACGCGGACGGCGGTTTCGGCGACCGTCCGGGTTGGGCGAGCAATGCAACCGCAACCTACTGCGCGCTCGACACCCTTGATGCGCTGGGGGCGTTGTCCGCTTTGGCGAGGGTGAAGCGCCGGCCATGGCCCGTCCGCGTGGCGCTGCCGGCGGATCTCAAGGTTTTCTCGATCCAGATCGAGGCGCACGGGCAGGGGAGCCCGGCCGAAGCGGTCGAGCTGGCGCGCAGCCTCAAAATCGATCTCTGGGGGGCGAAGAATGCCAAGCCGGAGTGGATGCAACGGGTGCGCGAGCTCGCCGCGACGCAGCGGGTGCCGGTGCAGTTTTTTGCGGCGAATGAGGAGTACGGCACCTGGGTGGACGTGCCTGGGCTCGGCACTTACAGCCATACCAGCGACATCATCGGGCCCGACGAATCCGGGATCGGGGCCTCGCTCGCCAACGCCGGCCCGGTTTCCTGGCCGGAGTTTCGTACCCGGCGGCTGGATGCGCTGACCCGCGGCCGCGGTCGACTGGTCTGGCAGTTCGGGGAAAACGAGGAACTGGTGCGGATGTACCTCGACGATTCCGTCGAGCGCGGCGGCTACGCGATGATCAGCACCTACCATTTCGGCAATCCGGACTTCATGAATTCGGAGCCGTTCCTCAATCGCTGGCGGGGACGCATTCCCTTTATTGGTCTGCAGGACGCGCATGGTCCGGAACCGTGGTGGTTCGCCGACCAGACGACCGGATTCCGTACGTTGTTTCTGGCGCCAGAGCCGACGTGGGAGGGATGGCTGGAGGCCTTGCAGCGGAACCTGGTCGTCGCCGTGCGGCGCGATGTCTGGACCGGCGGTCAGACGTGGATGCATGCCGGATCCGACGAGGTTCGGGACTTTGTCCGTGCGCGCGAAGCCACGTGGCGCTGGTGGGATAATCCGCAGATCGTGCGGCCGATGGTGTCCCTCGTGGCACTCACCGCGGCGGATACCTTTGAAGTCGGTCGGCCGGCTGCGGGTGTGGCCCTGCGGGTGCGTTGTGCGTGGGAGAACACGCCGCAGGGATTGTTGAAGGCGCCGTTGGCTGAATTGGTCCGGTTGCGCCTGAACGGAAGGGAGATCAGGCCGACGCTGGTGGCGAAGGTGCGAGCCAACGGCCTGCGGGACGACCACCATCACCTGGTGGCGGTTCCGTCGGACCTTGGCGCCGGGCCGCACACGGCCAGCGCCACGGTGCGGATCATTGCGACCGGGGCTGAGGTTGAGCAGACCATTTCATTTTCGGCCTGACCAGCAGTGATCCCGCCGCCGGGAAACGCCCGAATCCTCGCAACCAGGTGGTTGCCCGGCGCGTCTGCGGTTCGCCGGCGCCAAGTGCTCCGGTTTCACTCTGATTTTTCCTTCAATGAGCCACCTGCCCGTTTTTCCATCCTATCTGATTCCGGCCGCTTGGGCGCGCATCGGGCGCGTCGCGCTGTTTGCCTCCGCCTTCGTCAGCCTTGCGCCCGCGCAGGTTGGGCCGACGCCAAGGCCGGGCGGCGCGGTTCCGCCGGCCGCCGGCAAGGTGGTTGAGCTCTCGCCGTTCGAAGTGCGGGCCGAGGACGACGCCGGATACCAGGCGATGAACACCACTTCCGGCAGCCGATTGGCGACCAACTTAAAGGACACGGCCGCGTCGATCTCTCCCTTCACCCCGGAGTTCCTCGCGGACATCGCGGCTACGAACGTGAGCGACATGCTCAATTACGCCGCCAATGCCGAGCTCAACGCGGGCGATGCCGAAGGATCCGGCTTCAACAATCCGCGCGACTTCAGCTCGGCCGGTGGCGAGCCTTTCCGCATCCGGGGCATTCCGGGCGGGGTTTCGACCGACTACGTGGAGAACGCCGCACCGCAGGACCTCTACAACATCGAACGGGCGGAGATCGCGAGCGGCGCCAACTCCATACTCTTCGGCTCCGGCGACGCGGGTGGCATCGTCTCGTTGTCGAGCAAGAAGGCCAGCCTGGGCCGCAACCGTTACATGGGTACCGCGATGTTCGGCTCCTGGGCCTACGCGCGCTACACGACCGATCTGAATCAGGTGCTCGTCGCCCGTAAACTCGCGATCCGCCTCAACGGACTCTATGGCAACGCGAAGAGCTGGCGCCGCTATGAGTTCGACAACGTGAAGCGCGCCGCGGGGGCGGTGACCTACAAGCCGTTCGCACGCACGACCCTTTCCGCCAACTACGAAAACGGCCTAACCGTCAAGAGCGTCGGTCTCAAGTGGAACACCACCGACCAGGTCACGCGCTGGATTTCGGGCGGTCGCGCGATTACGGATGCCACCGCCGCCGATCCGGCGCGGGGCCTCTCGAATTTCGGAACGAACCAGCGGTTTACCTATTATGCCCAGGACGGGTTCGTTTCCAATCTGCGTAACGAAAACCGCACCAACATCGCGCCCGGCACCGCGGATACCCTGCTGCCGCCGGCGATCTTTCCCTACGATGTGAATTGGGCCGGTCCGCAGACCAAACTCGCGCGCGACTTCAATAATTACCAGCTAGCGCTCGAGCACCGTTTCACCGACGCACTCGTGGTTCAGGCCATCTATTTGAAGAACGAGACCAAGGCCAAGGCGCGCTCGTTCGTCTACAACGGCAACGTGATGGATTTCATGGGGGATCCCAACCTCACAATCCCCGCGCCCGGCGGCACCGGCATCATCACGAATCCACGGGCGGGCCAGCTGTATTTGGAATCGAATCAGTTTCTCGATGCCACAGACACGACGAATGAAATCAAACGTCTCACGCTGGCCTACGAATGGAAGTTGGGAAAATGGTTCGGCGACCACCGCTACGCTGCGCTCTATGAAGGTGCGCGTCAGGAACGGCGCACCGGCTCACAGCGCGAGATCCTCGTGGATCAAATCAACCGGCCGCTGGCCAATGTCGGCGCGCCGGAAAACGCGCAAAATCTCCTCTACCGCCGCAATTACGTGCAGGAGGGTAATGACGCGACCTACGCGCTGGCCAACCTCTACACCCCGCTGGCGTCGTTCGCCTATAACGGCCTCGCGGTGGGGTCGCGGTTGATCAACACGGGCGAACTCTACTCGGTGAAGGACATCGACAGCCTCATGCTCGCCGTCCAAAGCCGCTGGCTGAACGGCCTCGTGGCCACGACGCTCGGCTACCGGCGCGACGACATCGTCTACCTCGATAGCACCTCGGGTCGCGTGACCGACGCCGCCGACCCTCGCGTCGCGTCCGGTCGTAGGCTGCTGAACGAAGTGGTCGCGCTGCCCGGCTACACGCGGAACACGTTCACCGCCGATACGCTTTCCGCGGGCGGCGTGTTGCACCTGAACCGGCGGCTCTCGGTTTTCTACAACCAGTCGACCAACCACGGCGCCCCGCGCTTCGACCGCCGCATTTTGCCGGACGGTCGGATTCCGCCTCCGCCTGAGGGCGAGACGCAGGACATGGGGCTGATGGTCGACCTGTTGGGCGACGACCGCTTTTTCATGCGGGCGTCCTATTTCAAAACCGCGCAGCTCGGCGACGCGGCGGTTTCGCCGAGCGGAGCGGTAACGAACGCGACCGCGCTCGGCCGTTCGCAGACGCTCGCCGTTAACGCGGCCTTTGTTGCCGCCGGGAAGATGACGCAGGCGCAGGCTGACGCCGCTGGTTTCAACTGGAATGCCGCCATCATCGATACGAAGACCAAGGGATATGAAGTCGAACTCGTGGCCAATCCCACGCGCAGTTGGACGGTGCGGGCCAACTACTCGCACTCGACGCGCGACCGGGAGAACTTCTTCTCCGAAGGCTACACGTTTTTCGCGGTGAAGTTCGCCGAGTGGCGCGTGCTCGCCGCCGGCAATGCCGCGTTGCAGGCCACGGTCGAGACGAACATCACTGCGATCCAAGCCAACGAACTCGATGGTCGCGCGGTGGCGCAGGAGCAGGGTTTCGGTTCAATTCCGCACAAGGCGACCGTCACTTCGCGTTATCGCTTCGGCGAAGGCGCCCTCAAGGGTACGTTTGTCGGCGGCGCCGTGCGTTACCAGTCGGCGGCGTTCAGCCAGACAGACACCCGGGCGGTCAGCGCGGGGGGTACGGGCCGGGAATACTATGCCGAGGGCACGCTGTTTACGGATGCGTTTGCGGGCTATCCGTTCCGCCTGCCGTGGTGGCGCCGAGCGTCGGCCCGCGTGCAGCTCAACGGCCGCAACGTGTTTAATTCGGACTTGGTCAGCCTGGCCCGTTACAATACGGACTTCACCGGGGCCCGCCGGATCTACCTGCGCGAGCCGCGCTCGTGGCGGCTGACGCTCGCGGTTGATTATTGACCGCGGCGGGAAGCTGCTGGAATCGCTGCTGACTTTGCCGGTTCGCTGTCACCGACTCGTGGCGCCCCTCGTCACTCCTTTCCTTTCGATGAATACCCCTCGCTTGCCTCTCAGCCGTCGCACCTTTCTCAAGACGTCCGCGCTTGCCGCCACGGCGTTTTCAATGCCGCGGTTCAGCGTGGGCCAACCGGGCGTCTCGCCAAACGCCAAGATCAACGTGGCGTGCATCGGCATCGGCAACCGCGGCTGGTTTGCCGTCTCGGAGCTGATGAAGGACCCGCGGGTGAACATCGTTGCGGTGGCCGATGTCGACCGCGTGCTGGTGGAAAAGACCTGGAAGAGTGCGGCCGACCTAAAGAGAAAATCCGAGCTGACCTGCGTCGAGCTTTCCTCGGTGCCAGTCTTCACCGACTACCGCGAGATGCTGGCCAAGGTCGGCGACAGGATCGACGCGGTGACCGTGTCGACGCCCGACCACCACCACTATCCGGCGGCAATGATGGCGATTCAGCGGGGCAAGCATGTCTACGTGGAGAAACCGCTGACCCACACGGTTGCCGAGGCGCGAGCGCTGCGCGACGCCGCCAAGCAGAAAGGCATTATCTCCCAAATGGGAAACCAGGGGCGCGCCACCGAAGGCATCCGCCTGATGAAGGAGTGGGTCGATGCCGGGGTCAGTGGCGACGTGCAGGAAGTGCAGGCTTGGTCGCCCACGTTCAACGATCGTTATTTTCATCGGCCGGCGTCGCTCCCGCTGCCGGTGCAGACGCCGCCATCGACGCTGAACTGGGACCTGTGGCTCGGGCCGGCGGACGTGCGGCCCTATCATTCGAGCCTCACGCCCGAGACTTGGCGCGGTTGGTGGAATTTCGGCAACGGCATGCTCGGCGATTGGGCCTGTCACACCCTCGACGCGCCGTTCTGGGCGCTCGATTTGGGCGCGCCGAGTTCGGTCGACGTGGAGGTCAGTGAAGTTAATCCGGAGGTTGTCCCGACGTGGGCGGAAGTCACCTATCGCTTCCCGGCGCGCGGGAAGCGCCCGCCGGTAACGCTGAAGTGGCTCGAAGGCGCGGAGAAGAAGCCGGCGGCGCCGAAGGGTTGGACTGATGACCAGAAAAAGTCCGGTTTCCCCGCTCGGGGCATGATGATGTTCGGCCGCAACCAGACGATCTTTGCGCCAGGCGGCCGCCCCGACAGCCCGCGGTTGGTGGGCGATGCCGCGTGGGAGGAGTTTAAGAAGAACCGCCCGCCGGCGAAACTGCCGCGCGTGGTCGGCGGGCCGATGAAGGAGTGGCTGGATGCGATCGCGAAGGTCGGGCCGATGCCGGGGTCCAACTTCGAATACTCGGTGCCACTCTCCGAGATGGTTTTGCTCGGGGTGGCCGCGATGCGTTCCGGCCAGCGGATCGAGTGGGATGCGAAGAGCGGGCGCGTGACAAACGACGCCAAGGTCAACGAGCTCGTGCAGATCAAGGCGCGTGCCGGTTGGAGAGTGTGAGCGTGAACCCGGTGCGGCCCGATGTTACCATCGGGCCGTTTCGTAATGCTCGTCCTACTGCGACGACCCGATGACGACATCGGCTCCCGCCCCATCGTCGGACAATCGCTGTAGCCGCGTTTGAGCCGAAGGCGGAAGCGTGGTCCGAACGTGAGGACCACGTTGGCGCTGCGTTCCAACGCGGCGACGCGTTTACCGGTGCCCCGCTTACGCGCCCTTCGCCTGCGCCAGTAACGCCTTCAACTCCCCGATCTTGCCCGGGTGGGCGCCGGCGACGTTCTTCGTCTCTCCGATGTCCTGCTTAAGGTCATACAGCTGCGGCGCCGGACTGTTGCCGAGCTCGGTGTTGGTGAAGTTGTTTTTCGCCGGGCCCGGGCCGGGCTCGATGTACTTCCACCCGGCGGTGCGCACGCCGAGGCGGTCGTTAACGGCCTGCTCAACCACGTAGTCCCGTCCTTTGGCGTCATTGCCGACGAGCGCGGCGGAGGCATCGCGGCTGTCCCGGCCTGCCCCGGCGGGCAGAGGCCGGCCGACCATCGCGGCAAAGCTGGCGAGGAAATCCAACTGGCTGATCAGGGCTGAACTCACGCTGGGTTGAACGCGGGCCGGCCAGCGCAGGATGAGCGGGACGCGGGTGCCGGCCTCGAATGCACTGTACTTGCCGCCGCGGAGCGCGCCGGCCGGCGTGTGGCCGTTGAGGTTTTCGACGGAGCCGTCGTGGTAGCCGTCATCGACGACCGGGCCGTTGTCGCTCGAAAGAATAACGAGGGTATTTTCCGCGAGCCCGAGGCGGTCAAGCGTGGCGAGGACTTCGCCGACGCACCAGTCGAACTGCAGGATCACGTCGCCGCGGCGACCGAGCCCGCTTTTCCCCTCGAAGCGCGAGTGCGGCATGCGCGGCACGTGGATGTCCTGCGTGGCGAAATACAGGAAGAACGGTTGGGCGCGGTGCTGCTCGATGAAACCCGTGGCGTGTTTCGTCAGGACGTCGGCCATGTCTTCATCGACCCAGCGGGCGGTCTTGCCACCGCTCATGTAGCCGATGCGGGAGATACCGTTCACGATCGTCATGTCGTGGCCGTGGCTGAATTTGTACTTCAGCAGCTCGGGGTGATCCTTGCCGGTGGGCTCGTTGCCGATCGGCTTGCCGTAGCTCACGGCGATCGGGTCGCGCGGGTCGAGGGCGACGACGCGGTGGTTTTCCACGTACACGCAGGGCACGCGGTCGCCGGTGGCGGGGACCAGGAAGGCGTAATTAAATCCAATCTCCAGCGGACCGGGCTTGATGTCGCTATTCCAGTCGAGCTTGCCGTCGCCCAGGCCGAGGTGCCACTTGCCGACCACGCCGGTCGCGTAGCCGGCTTTTTGGAGTAGCGCGGGCACGGTGACGGTGCCGGGCGCGATCAGGAGCGGGGCATTGCCGGGCAGGATCTTGGCGTCGCTGCGGCGCCACGGGTAGACGCCGGTGAGCAGAGCGAAGCGCGACGGCGTGCAGGTGGCGGAGGTGGCGTGGGCGTCGGTGAACCGCCGGCCTTCGCGGGCCAGACGGTCGATGTTCGGGGTCTTGATCTTGGTGGCGCCGTTGCAGCTGATGTCGCCGTAGCCGAGGTCGTCGGCGTAGATGATGACAATGTTTGGGGCGCGTTCCGCGGCGAGTGAGGGAAAGACGACGGCGAGGCCGAGGAGCAAAGAGGCGAGGGTGGATTTCATGCGGGGCGGGGCGTTTCCGGTCAGCCTCGGGCCGAATCCGGCTCATTTCAAGGATGGGGCGCGTCGGTCTGTGCCCGGCTCCGTAGGTCGGACGAACGCCGTCGCCAACGCGGCAGGTCGATCGCCAACGGGCCCGCCATTGCTGCAGCACCGGCTCCGGGTAAATGGGGCCCACGAAGAAGGCGGCGGATGGGGCCGAAACGAAGGCGAAGTGAGTTGCCCGGACCGCGTCGGTTATTGCCGATCCTCCGTCGACCGAGCAGCTGATTGCCGCCGGTCCGGCATTCCGGTTTCATGGGGCGCGTGATCTCGGTGTGACCCGGAGAGCTACCGGACGGCCGTGAAGCCGCCGCGAAGGCACGGCCTGCTGGACAGTGAATTCGCCTGACGCCACCACGATGGCGGCCAAGGAGGACCGCACCAACATGAAACACTTTCTGAGGTGGGCCAACCGCCGCATGGGCCACACCCCCCTCGCCGCTTTGATGAGACGAGGGGCGGGCCAACGCTGCGTGGTCGTGCCCTGCCCGACTCAGAACTTGACGTTCAAGCGATCGCCCCGGGCGCCGAAGCGCTGGACCTGATC
>CAIJFT010000153.1 GCA_903820035.1 uncultured Opitutia bacterium | reverse complement strand
GGATCGTCGTAGCCGAACGGCCCGCGATATTGATAGGGCGCGACGGCGTGGTGCACGCCGAACGACTGGGGCACGTTGAACTTCCAGTTGCTTTGGGCGGTCGCACCCATGCCGCTGGCGTTGCCGCCGTGATAGCCGTTGCGCAGGGCAACGACGTCGAAGTTTCCGGTGACCAGCCGCGCCATCATCAGCGCGAGGTCGTTCGCCTCCGAGCCCGAATTGACGAAGTAACAGACCTTGAGTTGGCCCGGCAGGGTGGCGGCGAGTTGCTCCGCGTACTCCGCGATCCGCGGGTTCAGGTAGAGCGTGGTCGAATGCTGCAAGGTCGCGTTCTGGGCCTGCAACGCCGCGACGATGTGCGGGTGGCAGTGGCCGACGCTGACGGTGGCGATGCCGCCGATTGCGTCGAGGTAGCGCCGGCCGGTTTCATCCCAGACCCATTGCATCTTGCCCTCCACCAGCATCAGCGGTTGCCGATAGTAAAGGAACAGGCCGGGGCTGAGATATTGCCGGCGCAACGCGAGCACCTCGGCCGCCGAGGGGCCGGTGTAGGGCTGCGGCGTGTACGCGGTCGAGGGTAGGGGGATGGATTTCATCGGAACAGAATCCCAGGCGAAGCACCCGCGGAAGCCGCGGAATTTGCGGCGACTCTACTGATTCAGACGCACCGGCTTGCCCGGGCGTGCCGTCGTCAGCTGGCCGCCGCGGATGACGGGCACGCCGTTGACGAGCACGTTTTGGAAACCGACCGCGTAGTGGTGCGGATCGTCAAAGGTCGACGGGTCGGAGACCTTGGCCGGATCGAAGACCACGAGGTCCGCCACGAAGCCGGGCTTCAGCTCGCCCCGGTTCTTGAGCTGGAAGGTGCGTGCGGGCAGGGACGACATCCGGCGCACGGCCTCCTCGAGGGTGAGCACCTTCTGCTCGCGCACATAGCGGCCGAGGACGCGGGCGTTGTTGCCGTAGCCGCGCGGGTGCGGGACGGCTTCGCCAAAGCGGCGGACGCCGGCGTCGGAGGCGATCATCGTGTACGGCTGGGCGAGGAACTTCACGAGGTCGGGCTCGCT
Source organism: uncultured Opitutia bacterium (assembly GCA_903820035.1). Lineage (GTDB taxonomy): Bacteria > Verrucomicrobiota > Verrucomicrobiia > Opitutales > Opitutaceae > ER46. The sequence goes on along the minus strand of CAIJFT010000153.1, from coordinate 15,417 downwards.
CATGCCGTGGAAAACGCCCTGCGCGCCGCCCCGGGCCTCGAGGTCGAGGACGGTCTCGATCTGGTCGTCGAGGGTCGCGGCGCCGCGGAGAATCTGGGCCGCCTGCGGGATGGTTTTGCCATTGAGCCGCGGGTCGGCTTTGAAGCTGGCGATGACCGCATAGGTGTAATCGCCGCGGCGCCCCCGCGCGATCGATTCCTTCATTTCGGCGACCATCTTGGCCTTGGTCTCGGGCTCCGCGAGCCGGGCGCGGTACGCCTTGGCGCCGCCCTCGCGGAATTCCGCGGCGATGAGCGTGCCGATACCGGTGCTCGAGGCGGTGTAGACGTATTGGTCGTGGGTAATCTTCAGACCCTCGGCGCGGGCGCGGTCGAGGTAGGCGATAATTTCGTCCGCGCGGCCCCAGGCGACCGGTCCGGAGAGTTTGAGGTGGGAAACTTCGGCGGGGATTTTCGCCTCGCGGGCGATCGTGGTGAGTTCGTCGAGGGCCTTGAGGATGCTGCTGCTCTCGTTGCGCATGTGGCTCGCGTAGATGCCGCCGTGGGCTGCGGCGACCTTGGCGAGGGCGACGATTTCGTCGGTCTTGGCGAAGGTGCCCGGGAGATAAATGAGGCCCGTGCTGAGGCCGACGGCGCCGTCCTGCATCGCCTGTTCGACGAGGGAGCACATCTTCGCGAGTTCTTCGGCGGTGGGCGGGCGGGCAAAACTGCCGCCCATGACCTGACCGCGCACGGTGTTATGACCGATGAGCGTCGCGACGTTGAGGCCGACCTTGGTCTTGACGATGGCGTCGAAGAACTCGGCGACGTTCAGCTTCGAGCCGCCGCAGTTCCCCGTGATGATCGTGGTGACGCCCATGCGCAGGAAATTCTCCCCGACCGGGATCTCGCAGACGTCTTCGGAGTGGCTGTGTACATCGATAAAGCCGGGGGCGACCACGCGGCCATGCCCGTTGATTTCTTCGCGGCCCGTCCCGGAAAACTTGCCGACGGCGGCGATCCGCTGACCGATAATGGCGACGTCGCCCTCGACCGCCGGTGCGCCGGTGCCGTCGACGATCCGCGCGCCTCGGATGACGATGTCGAAGTCCTGCGCGCGGAGCAGCGGGGCGGCGCAGAGGAGGGCGGTGGCGAGCAAGGCGAAGCCGAGGGAGCGGGACATGGCGCGGAGGAAGTAGCCGCATGGTACACGGCGAAGACGGGACGACCAGAGCGGAAATCGGCGGGGACGGCGTTTGCGGTGTTCCCGGACCATGGTCACGCGAAGCGCGCGGGTTTGGCTTCGCGATCTTCCCGCGTTCGCGGGACGCCGCCTTCAGCGGTGGGGAAGGCGACGCACGTAAGGCTGGCGCGCGGGCCGGCGGCGCGCTGGGATGGTGGCGATGTCGGTTCGACCCACCTTTCGCGAGGCGCTGCGGTTCTGGCTGAAACTTGGTTTTATCAGCTTCGGCGGACCGGCGGGGCAGATCGCGGTCATGCACACGGAGTTGGTCGAACGAAAGCGCTGGATCGGGGAGGAGCAGTTTCTCCACGGCTTGAATTTCTGCATGCTCCTGCCCGGTCCGGAGGCGACGCAGTTGGCGACGTACTGCGGTTGGGTGTTGCACGGGGTGCGCGGTGGGCTCGTCGCGGGGATCTTGTTCGTGCTGCCGGCCGCCGTGCTGCTGTGGGGGCTCAGTTGGGTCTATGTGGTGCACGGGTCGGTGCCGTGGCTGGCGGCGATCTTCACCGGGCTGAAGCCGGCGGTGACGGCGATTGTCGTTGCGGCCGTGATTCGCCTCGGCGCCAAGGCGCTGCGCGGCGCGGCCGCCTGGTACATTGCGGCGGGAGCGTTTGCCGCGATCTATTTTCTGCAGGTGCCGTTTCCGGTCATTGTGGCGGGCGCAGCGGTGGCGGGGTTTCTTGGGGTAACGCAACGGGGAGGGGCCGGCGGGCATCCACAACCGGCGCAGGCGGAGCGGCCGGCGCCCGCGGGGCCTCGGTCGGGCGGATGGGTCAGGTCCGGCCGGGTGCTCGCGATCGCGCTGGTGCTCTGGTGGGCTCCGGTGATTGCGGCGGGGCTCTGGCAGGGGTGGGATGGCGTACTGGTGCGTGAGGGCGTTTTCTTCAGCAAGGCCGCGCTCGTCACGTTCGGCGGGGCGTATGCGGTTTTACCCTACGTCGGCCAGCAGGCCGTCGGAACTCACGCCTGGCTGACCGCGCCGCAGATGCTCGACGGGCTTGGTTTGGCGGAAACCACGCCGGGGCCGCTCATCATGGTCGTCCAGTTCGTCGGCTTCCTCGGCGGCTGGAATCAGCCGGGGGCGCTGCCGCCGCTGGTGATGGCGACGCTGGGCGCGGCGATCACGATCTGGACGACCTTCGTCCCGTGTTTTCTTTGGATCTTTCTCGCGGCGCCGCATTTGGAGCGCTGGCGCAGTCACGCGCGGTTGCGCGGTGCGCTCGCAGCGGTCACGGCGGCAGTGGTGGGGGTGGTCCTGAACCTCGCGGTTTGGTTCGGGTGCCAGGTGTTTTTTCCGGGGACCGCCACGATCGACGGCTTTGCCTTGGTGGTGGCGGTCGGGGCGTTTGCGGCGCTCCAGCGCTTCAAGCTTGGCGTCGTTCCGGTCGTGCTGGTCAGTGGCGTTCTCGGTCTGGTCTGGCGTTTTATCCCATGACGCGCTGGCCGGAACAGGTTCTGTCCGTCCGCGGGCTGATGAGTCGGCCGCACGTGCTCGTCGATGGGGCGGGCGCGGTCATCGTCGATACGGGCTTGCCGGTGGATGAGGCCCGCATCCGGCGGACGCTGGCGGCGGCGGGGCGGGGCCCGCGCGATGTGCGGGCGATTTTGCTGACGCACGGGCATCTCGACCATGCGGGCTCGGCGGCGGCGTTGCGCGCGTGGACCGGCGCGCCGGTTTACGCGCATCCGTTGGACGCGTTGCACCTTGCCGCGGCGTTTCCGTATCACGGCCTGACGCGGGTCTGCGCGGCGGCGGAGGCGGCGGGGCGGTTCGTGTTTGGATATACGCCACCACCAATCGATGTGCCGATTGCCGACGGGGATGAACTTCCGTTTTGGGGTGGCCTGCGCGTGGTGCACTTGCCCGGTCACACGGTGGGGCACTGCGGGTTCTACAGCGCGCGGCATGAGGTGCTGTTCAGTGGCGACCTGTGGGTGCGCTTTTTGCTGCGCACGCAGGTTTCGCCGCGGATATTCACCGATGAACCGCGCGACGTGTGGCCGAGTCTGCAAAAAGTGCGGGCGCTGGGTCCGCGGTGGATCATCCCCGGCCACTACGATCAGGCCGATGGGGTGCGGCTGCGCCAGCGGTTCGAGGAGTTGTGCGCAGAAATCGACCGACGGAAGGGCGGGGCCGTGGTTTGAACCGGCAGAGGTAAACGACACGTTACACGAGCGCCGGACCTTGGCGCTGCCGCGTTTCCAGAAATAGTGTAGCCGCGTTGGCGCCTCTGGCTCAAACGCGGCTACCGAAATCTTGGAACCGCTCTCAACAGCCAAGTCGGACGACCGAAGGCGGGGCGGGCCGGCCACGGCGTCTCCGCGGTTCCCGCCGCTGCCGCCTCTGATTTTTTGCGCACCGCCCGCCGGACGAAACGTCCGCGCCCCCTCACGGCTCCTTGAACTGGTCGAATACTTTCAACTCCGCCGGGTAGGTCCGGCCCGAGCGGCGGGCGGCCGCGACGTCCTTCTTTTCGTCCTGGTCGATCCACTGGACGAAGAACTCCTCCATGTTGCGGCTCTGCATCGGATTAAAACCCGCGGGCCATTTGATGTAGCGCCAGTATGCGCCGCGGTAGAACGGCACCTTCCAGCCGTTCACCCAGGCGCCATCCTGGTAAATGATGCCCTCGATTTGCTCCGCGAGGCGCTTGATCTCCGGCATGGTCTCGGCGCGGTCGTAGGCCTCGATCAGGACGTCGAGCTCGGGGATGAACGTCGAGGTGACGTTGTTGGTCTGCACGTGGACTTGCACCGGCTTCGGATTCGGCACGCTGCCCGTGGCGAACGGCGTCGGCTTGCCGTCCTTCGTGTAGGCGTCGAGGTAGGCGTTGGAGCCGTGGTGGGTTTCCCAGTACCGCGTGTACAACTCAACCGAGCGGCTCAGGGCCTGCAGCGCGATCTCGTGGTTTTTCTCCTGCGTCTTCTTGAAGCCGGTGGTGCGGTCGAGGATCTCGAGGTTGATTTCGAGCCCCGCCTTGACCGCTTCCTGCTTCAGGATCGGCAGCATGTCGCGCAGTTCCTGACGGCCGGTGGTGAGGGTGAACGTCAGCCGCTGGCCGGCGGCGTTCGTAAGGATGCCGTCGGCGCCCTGGGTGGTGAAGCCGGCCTTGGCGAAATACTCGCGCGCCTTTACCGGATCAAACGACCGCGGTGAAATTGTCGGATGCATCCGCCAGCCGTAGCCGTCGGAGCGGGTCTGCAGGCGCACCGCGTCGCCTCGGAAATATTGCTGGCACACGAGGTCGAAATTCGACGCATGGTGGAGGCCCATGCGGATGTCGCGGTTGTCGAGCGGCGGCTTCGCGGTGTTGATCCAGAGGCCCCAGTCGGGCTGCGGCACGCGGTTGTAGAATTTGAAACGCACGATGCGGCCGGCCGCGATCTCGGGATGCGTTTCCGGCATGGTCTCGTACCAGTACTTCGGCGTGCCGAGGGGCATCATGTCGATGTCGCCGCGGGCAAAGGACTCCACCGCCTTGTCCGGATCGCGGATGACTTCGAGCCGGTAGCGGTCCGGGTTGAAGCGGCCGCGGAAGAAGCGTTTTTCGGCCGCCCACCAGTCCTTCACGCGCGTGAGCGTGATGGCGCGGCCCTTGTCGACGTCCTTGTCGAGGATCTGGTAGGCCCCCGTCTTCGGCAGCGTGCGCCACTGGTAACGCTCGATCCAATCCGGTCCGAAATCCTGCAACGCGTGCCGCGGGTAAGGGGCGAAGGCGGCGAAGCGTGCGACGAGGTCGGGCTTCATGTCGGGGTGGTAGAACGCGAACGTATGGTCGTCGTACACCACGAGCTTCGTGAAATTCCGCGTGTAGAAATCGTTGTACCAGGGCGCGCGGATGTGCGGACTGCGGTAAAAGTAGAACGTGAACACGACGTCCGCCGTCGTGATCGGGTGGCCGTCGGACCAACGGGCCTGCGGGTCGATGCGGTAGTGGACCGACTTGGTGGCGGGATCGACGGCCCATTGGGCGGCCACGCCGGGGAACGCTGCGTCCGGGACGTTCGGGTGCGGGTGGGCGAAGTAGCACTCCACGTAGTCGAGCAGGTAGGGGCGGATGCCGCCGGTCGCGTCGGGCCCGAGCGTGCGCAGGGTGCGCGGAAAATCGGAGATGAAGGTCGTGAAGGTGCCGCCTTTTTTCGCCTTGGGGTCGGCGAATTCCGGCAGATTCGCGCCGTCCGTCCAGGGCAAATTCGCCGGGATGTCGGCCGTCGTCTTAAAAACGTAGAAGTCGGATTGCTCCCGCACGGTCTTGGCGAGATCCGCCTCCATCCCGTCGCCGGCCGCCGGGGCGACCGCGGTGGTGGCGCCGGCGGCGGACTTGGCCGTGGTGGCGGGCGTCTCGGGTGCTTTGCCGCAGCCGGCGACGAGGAGGAGGGCGGGGCACAACAATGCCGCGAGGCGAGGGAGAGCGGGGAGGGGCATCGGTTTTCCTTTTGCCCGCGACTTCAGCGCATCGCGTTTCGCCCCGCAACCGGAGAATGGAATGCGGGGTGACCGGCCGCTCGCGGCGGGTTTGCCGGCTGGAGTCACCCCGCCTCCAGCCGTCCGGCGGCGCCGGCCCTACTTTCCTGCCGGATTACGAAGCACGCTTAACCCAGGTGGGATCCGATGTCCCCATCCGGCCGGAACGAAAGGCCGATCGTAACGTAACAGCCCGATGGTGACATCGGGTCCCGCGACTCACGCCGCGGGCGACCTTACGGCAGGTCGTAGTGGCAGGCCACGGTGTGGCCGCTCAGCTTCGGCGCGGGGCGCAACGCGGGCAACTCGGCGCGGCAGCGGTCGGTCGCGTGGGGGCACCGCGGATGAAAGGGGCAGCCCGACGGCGGGTTGATCGGCGACGGCACGTCGCCTTGCAGCACGATGCGCTCGCGGCGGCCACCCGGATTCGGCCGCGGAATCGCCGACAGCAATGCGCGGGTATACGGATGCAACGGCTGCTCGTAGATCTCGTCGGCGTCGGCCAGCTCCACGATCCGACCGAGGTACATGATCGCGATGCGGTCGGACACATGCTTCACGACCGCGAGGTTGTGCGCGATGAACAGGTACGTAAGCCCGAGTTCGCGCTGCAAATCGAGGAGCAGGTTGAGCACCTGACTCTGGATCGAGACGTCGAGGGCCGACACGGGTTCGTCGCAGACGAGCAGCCGCGGGTTCAGCGCGAGTGCGCGCGCGATGCCGATACGCTGCCGTTGTCCGCCGGAAAATTCGAACGGATACCGTTCCGCTGCGACCGCCGGCAGCCCGACCTTCTCCAGCAACGCGAGCACGCTGGCCCGCCGGCTCGCGGCGTCGCCGACGCCGTGGATTTCAAACGGCTCGGTCAGGATTTCGCCGACGGTGTGGCGCGAGTTCAACGACTCAACGGGATCCTGGAACACCATCTGCAGGTGGCGCCGGTGCGGCTTGAGCGCGCGGGGCTTCAACGCCGCGAGGTTCGTGCCTTCAAAGAGAATTTTTCCGCTCGTCGGCTGGTGCAGCCGGACGATGCACTTGCCGAGCGTGGATTTACCGCAGCCGGATTCGCCGACGAGGCCGAGGGTTTCGCCGGCCCGCAACGAGAGGGAAACGCCATCGACGGCCTTGCACGAACGCGCGGCGCGCAGGAAGACGCCTTCGCGCACCGGGAAGTGCATGTGCACATCCTGGAGTTCGAGGAGCGGGGAGTTGGCGGCGATCGGGGGCACGGGCTGAAGCTACGTAGTTGAACGTTGAAGGTTGAAAGTTGAAAGACCGGAGAGGGGCCGGCCTTTCGGCGAGCCGTTGTCCGGTCACAAAGTGTGGATTGCGGGCGGGGCGTTGGTTGGCGGGCGGGTCGCTTTCAACTTTCAACGGCAGCCACCGCGCGTCAGCGCGCCGGCAGCTCGCGCCAGCGGTGGCAGGCGGTTTCGTGGCCGGGGGTGACGGTTTCGAGGGCCGGCGCCGTGGCGCAGCGGTCGATCCGGAACGGACAGCGGTTCTGGAAACGGCAACCGGCGGGCAGGTCCTTCAGGCTCGGGACCATGCCTTCGATGACGTTGAGCTTGGTCTTGCGCGTCTGTTCCAGACGCGGAATCGAATCGAGTAGCCCGCGCGTATACGGGTGCGACGGGCGGCTGAAGATTTCCGAGACGGGACCCGACTCGGCGACGCGGCCGGCGTACATCACGACGACGTCGTTGCAGGTCTCGGCGATCACGCCGAGGTCGTGCGTGATGAGCACGATCGCGAGCCCCATGTCGCGTTGCAGGCTCTGCATCAGCTCGAGGATCTGCGCCTGGATCGTGACGTCGAGCGCCGTGGTCGGCTCGTCGGCGATCACGACGGCGGGCTCGCAGGCGAGCGCCATGGCGATGACGACGCGCTGGCGCATGCCGCCGGAAAGCTGGTGCGGATATTCGCCCATGCGCACTTCGGGCGCGGGGATGCCGACCTTGCGCAGCATGTCGGTGCCGCGCCGCCAGGCCTCGGCCTTATCCTTCGTGCGGTGGAGCAAAAAGACTTCGCTCAGCTGCCGGCCGATCGTGTGCACCGGATTCAGCGCGGTCATCGGCTCCTGAAAGATCATTCCGATGCGCCCGCCGCGGATGCGGTGCATGTCGTCGGGCGGCAGGGTCACAAGGTCCTTGCCGTCGAACAGTATTTTTCCGCCCGCGATCCGGCCCATGGGCTGCGGGAGCAGGCGCATGATCGAGAGCGCGGTGACGCTTTTGCCACAGCCCGACTCGCCGACAATGCCGAGCGTGCGGCCGCGTTGGACCCCGAAGCTTACGCCGTCGACCGCGGTCAGGCGCCCGCCGTCGGTGTCGAAGGTCGTCACCAGATCCTGGACCTCGAGAATGGGGTTACGGGCGTTCATCCGCAGGTTCAATTCCGCTTGAACTGATCGAACACCTGCAGCGCGTTCGGGTAGGTGCGCCCGGATTTGCGGGCGGCCTCGATTTCCTTTTTCTCGTCGACGTCGATCCAGTGGACAAAGAACTCCTCGAGGTCGCGGGCTTGGGCGACGTTGAAACCCTGCGGCCACTTCACGTAGCGCCAGTAGCCACCGCGGAGGAAGGGACGTTGCCAGCCGGGAACCCAGCCGGCGTCGTCGTGGATGATCTGCTCGATTTGCGCGGCGAGCCGCTTGATGTCCTCGATCGACTCGGCCTTGTCGTACGCTTCGATCAGCCGGTCGAGCTCGGGCAGGGCGGTCATCGTCATGTTGTTGGTGTTCGGCTTCACCTGCCGCGGCTTCGGGTTCGCGTCCGATCCCGTCGCTTGCGGCGTGTCCTTGCCGCTCTGGGTATAGAGGTCCGCGTAGGCGTTGCTGCCGTGGTACATTTCCCAGTAGCGGGGGTAGAGTTCGACGGAGCGGTTCAAGGCGGCGAGGGCGATGTCGTGGTTTTTCTCCTGCATCTTTTTCCAGCCGGTCGTCGCATCGAGAATCTCCAGTTTATACTCGAGGCCCGATTTCAATGCCTCCTCTTTCAGGATCTGCATGACGTCGCGTTGCGCCTGGCCGGCCGAGGTGATGGTGAACGAGAGGCGTTGGCCCGCGGCGTTGGTGAGCACGCCGTCGGCGCCCTGCGTGGTGAAGCCGGCTTTCGCAAAGTGCTCGCGCGCGAGCTTCGGGTCGAACGGTCGGGCGGTGATCGTGGGGTGCATGCGCCAGCCGTAGCCGTCGGAGCGGGTCTGCATCTGCTCGGCGTCGCCGCGGAAGAACTGCGAGCACACGAGGGCGACGTTGGTCGCGTACTGGACGCCGACGCGGACGTCGCGGTTCTCGAGGATTGGCTTGGAGCGGTTGATCCAGAGGCCCCAATCGGGCCGCGGGGTCTGGTTGTAGAATTTGAAACGCAGGATCCGGCCGGCGGCGACTTCAGGATGCGTTTCGGGAATCGTCTCGTACCAGTACTTCGGCAGGCCGAGGGGCATGATGTCGAGGTCGCCGCGGGCGAAGGCTTCGACGGCCTTGTCCGGATCCCGGATCACCTCGAGGTGGTAGCGGTCCGGGTTGAAGCGGCCGCGGAAGAAGCGCTTGTCGGCGGCCCACCAGTCCTTGAGGCGGGTGAGCGTGATGGAGCGGCCTTTGTCGATGTCCTTGGCGAAGGTCTGATACGCGCCGAGCTTGGGCAGCTCGCGCCACTGGAATTTTTCGATCCAGTCCGCGGCGAAGTCCTGAAATGCGTGGCGGGGGTAGGGGACAAAGTTGCCGACGCGCACGGGCAGGTCGGGTTTTCGCTCCGGGTGGAGCGTCGCGAAGGTCAGGTTGTCATACACGATCAGCTGCGTGTAGTTCTTTTTGTAGTAATCGTTGTACCACGGTTCGTTCAGGAGCGGGCTCCGCATGAAGTAGAACGTGAACACCACGTCGGCGGTCGTGAGCGGCTTGCCGTCGGACCAGCGGGCCTGCGGATCGATACGGTAAAAGATCGTCTTGCCGTCGGCTCCGACCGCCCAGTCCCGCAGGAGCCCGGGGAAGGCGGCGCCGGCGATGGTCGGGTGCGGGACGATGAAAGCCGGTTCGACGTTATCGAGCAGGTAGCCGCGGAAGGAGCCGTTGGCGTCGGGTCCGACCGTGCGCAGCGTGCGCGGGAAATCAGAGATCTCGTAGTGGAACGTCCCGCCTTTCTTGGCCTTCAGGTCGGCGAATTCGGGCAGGTTGGCGCCGTTTTCCCAATTTAATCCGGGCGGAAGGTCGGCCGCCGTCTTGAAGACGTAGAAATTAGGCTCGGCTTGCAGCGTCTTGGCGAGGTCGGCCTCCATCACCGACGATCCGGCGTTGGCCGCGGTGGCGCCGGTTTTTTGGGCCGGCGGAGCGGAGGAATCGGATTGGCCGCAGCCGGCGACGAGGAGCACGAGGCCGGTGAGGGCGGAGGCGAGGCGCAGCGAAAGGGAGGAGGACATGGCGCGTTACTGGTAAGTCGTGAACTTCTTCGGATCAAACGCCTCGCGGATCGCCTCGCCGATGAAGGTCACGAGCACCAGCACGAGCACGAGGGCGCTGAAGGCGGAGGCGACGATCCAGGGCGATTGGAGATTGGAGGTGCCCTGCCGGAGCAGTTCGCCCCAGCTCGGGGTGGGCGGCGGCAGGCCGAAGCCGAGGAAGTCGAGCGCGGTGAGGGCGCTGATCGAACTCGCAATCGTGAACGGGATGAAGGTCACGATCGTCGAGAGGACGTTCGGCAGAATGTGTTTGAAGATGATCCGCGTCGTCCCCGCCCCGAGGACCTGCGCGGCGTGCACGTAGTCGCGGGCTTTCTCGCGGTAGGTCGCCGACCGCATGTAGTAGGTCATGCCGGTCCAGGAAAATAGGACGACAATGAACAACAGCACGCCGAGGTTCATGCCGATGCCGGGGGGTACGATCGAGGCGACGATGATGACGACGAAGAGGAACGGGATGTTCGACCAGATCTCGATCAGGCGCTGCACGAGCAGGTCAAACCAGCCGCCGAAGTAGCCCATGAGGCAGCCGATCGTGATGCCCACGAGGTAGGTGAGGAGAATGAACGCCGTGGCAAACACGAGGGCGTTGCGGAAGCCGTAGACCAGGCGGGCGAGAATATCGCGGTTGATCTGGTCGGTGCCGAGGAAGTGCTTCGTGCCCCACTCGGGCGGGCGCGGTCGGAAGGTTTCGCCCGCGTAGCAGTTCTCGATCGGGTTGTACGGCACCGGCGGCAGGAGCAGCCAGTTGCGGCCCGCGGGCTCCTGGGCGAAACGCGCGCGCAGGTCGCGGTAATTGACCTCGTACGCGTAATCCAAACCGAACTCCTTGCCCGTGTGGATGCGGCCGTAGGTCGGGAAATACCAGTGCCCGTCGTAACGCACCACGAGCGCGCGGCTGTTCACGAGCAGCTCGCCCGCGATCGAGAGCACGACGCCCGTGGCGAGAATGAGGAACGAGACGTAGCCCCGCCGGATCGAGCGGAAGCGCTGCAGTTTTTTCTGCGTCTGCGGGTTGAACCGGAAGAAGGGAAAGCGCCGCGTCATGGGGAGCCGTTCACTTGAACCGGATGCGCGGGTCGATCAGTGCGACCAGCACGTCGGAGAGGATGTTGCCGAGCAGAATGAGCACCGACGAAATGATCAGCACGCCCATGACCGTCGGGTAGTCGCGGTCGACGACCGACGTGTACCCGAGGAGGCCCATGCCGTTGATGTCGAAGATGAATTCAATGAGGAATGAGCCCGTGACCAGCACGCTGAGGTGGCCGCCGAAGTGTGTGGCGATCGGAATGAGCGAATTGCGCAACGCGTGCCCCAGCACCGCTTGGCGGAACGTCACCCCCTTGGCCATCGCCGTGCGCACGAAGTCGGCGGCAAGGTTGTCCATGAGGTGGTTCTTCATCAGCAGCGTGACGAACGCGAAGCTGCCCACCGTGTAGCACACCAGCGGCAGAATCGCGTGGTGGACGAGGTCGAGGGCTTTGCCCCCGAAGGAGAGATCGGCGAAGTCGCGGCTGTTGAATCCACCCATCGGGAACCAGCCGTGCCGGGCCGCCAGGTAAACCACGAGCAGCGCGCCGAGGGCGTAGCCCGGGATGGCGTAACCGGTGAAGACCACGGCCGACGTGATGTTGTCCATCCACGTGCGGTGTTTCACCGCCTTGAGGATGCCCAGCGGGATGCAGACGCCGTAGACGAGCAGGGTGGTGACGAGGCCGTAAAGGATGGAGACGGGAATGCGTTCCGCGATGATCCGGAGGACGGGCTCGTTGTAGCGGTAGGAGCTGCCGAGGTCGCCGCGGGCGACTTTGCCGAGCCAGATGAAGTAGGCCTGCAGCGGGGGCTTATCGAAACCGTAGTAGGCCTTGAGCTGGGCCATCTGCTCCTCCGAGATCGCACCGCTGCCGACCTGATTGGTCTGGGCGGCGCCGGTGTCGCCCATTCGGGCCTCCATGAGCGCCCGCTCAATCGGACCTCCAGGGACAACGCGCGTGATCAGGAAGACGATCAACGTGATGCCAAGGAGCGTTGGAGGAATGAGAAGGAAGCGCCGGAGAAAATAGTCCCGCATGCTGGGGAAAGCCTGATGAAGCGGTATGCCGACCGAACATCGGTCCGGCCGCAAGACGTTACGCGCGGCAGCCGGACCGCGCCGAAAACGACGGCGCCGAGGTGACGCGCCGAGGGGTAGGACCCGATGTCCGCATCGGGTCATTGCCGCAGGAGGATCGGCCCGAAACAGCCCGTTGGTGACATCGGGCCCCGCCGGGAATCGTCCGGGCCAGCAAAGGGGACCGAGTCGGAGCGAAGGAGGTTCGGAAGCGCCCGGGTTCTCCTTCTTCCCGGCCCTGCCGTTAACCGCTGTTGGCTTGAGTGGGCGCCGCGCCGCCGGTTGCCGGTGGGACGGCTTCCCGTTTTCAACCGCCGCGCGCTCAGCCGCGCTGGAGGTGATGCCACGCGAGGGCGATCGCCCCGTGGCTGCCGATGGTTTCGCCGAGGGCCGAGGGGGCGACGGTGCAGGCCGCGAGCGGTAGCGGCAGGGCTTCCTTCTCCAGCAAGGCACGCATGCCGGGCTCCAGGAGTTCGCGGCAGTGCGGAAAGAAGCCGCCGATGACGATCCGCTGGGGGTTGAAGAGATCGATGAGGATCGCGAGCGTTTCCCCGAGGCTTTCACCGGCGCGGTGCATGATCGCCCGCGCGGTGTCATCTCCCGCCTTCGCGGCGTCGGCGATCGCCTTTGTGGTCAGGACCGGGGCGCCCGCGGCCCAAGCGGGACGTGGGCCAACAGAGGCTGCCAGCATGGTCTCCGCGAGTCGCGCGATGCCGCCGCCGCTGTAGAAACCTTCGGCCGAGCCGGCCTTGTTGTAACCCACCGGGCCATCCGCCCGCAGCCGGACGTGACCGATTTCGCCCGCGTCGCCGGTGGCGCCTTCGAAGAGTTGGCCGTTCAGAATCAGGCCGCTGCCCAGACCGGTGCCCGAGGTCAGAAAAATCATGTGCTGCGTGCCGCGGCCCGCGCCGAACCGCCACTCGGCCAGCGCGCAGGCGTTGGCGTCGTTCATCAGGAAGCCGCGCCCGCCGAAGCGCGCCGCGAGGCGTGACACGATGGGCACGCCGTGCCAGCTCACGGGCAGATTCGGCGGCGAGAGGATCACGCCGGCCTTTGGATCAAGCGGACCGCCGCACGAGACGCCGAACACCGGGTCGGCCCCGCTCACGTGCGGGGCGAGGGCGTCGACCAGTTGGCGAAACGTAGACTCAAACTCGCCGGTCGCGACGCGCGCGATCTCGACGACGCGGTCGTCGCGCAACACGGAGACAGCGCACTTGGTGCCGCCGATATCGAAACCGAAGAGCGGGGAGGAGGGCATGGGGGAGGGCAGAAAGTCGAGGGTTGAGCGGGGCGGGGCGGATCGGAAGTTCCGATTGCAGGTCCCACGTGAAATCGGGAGGACCGGGAAACCAAGCAGTCCGCGGTTCGCGCCCTTCGCGGCTTCGGGTGAGCTGGATCGGCCCCGATCTGTCGGGCTCTCGTCCGAAAGGGTCAGGGCGAAACTTGCAACCGGCGCCGGGCGCCCCCCGCTCGATTCGTAGCGGTTTCAAGATTGCTGTAGCCGCGTTTGAGCCGGAGGCGACAGGGTGGTCACGTCTGCGGACCACGCTGTCCCGGCGCTCCAACGCGGCTACCTTAGTTCTGGAAAGGTATTGGCGGATGATTCGGTCATTTGACCCCACCGGCTATCCCGCGCACCGCCCGATCGCAGCGACTCCTGTTTCAATCACGCCTCTGTTGCCGGTTTCGCGGACCGCCAGCCCCGCCCCGCCCGGATTCGTTTCATGCCGGAGCCCGAGGTGTCTCTTGATTTTTCCGGTTGGGCCCGACGCAAAACCCGGAGGCTAAATCTGGGACAACCCAGCCGTGGATTGGCTTTCCCTCAACCGCGTACGGCGACCCAATCGCGCGGGTGCCGGAGGCTTATTTGCCGCGCGTCGTTGCAGGTTTCGCCCTGACCCTTTCGGAGGGCTCCCTTTCAGGGGGCTGGCCGATCGTCGAGGCCGAGGGCGCGCGCGAGCACCCGATGGCGGGGCATTGAGGGGAGCGTCGCAGGCTTGGAAGTGCGCTGCAGGCTGACACCATCCGTTCCCTGATGACCGATTACTTTGCGAAGAAGCCGTTCACCTGCTGGCTGGTCCTGGCTCTGGCCTTTCCGGCGGTGCGTTCGACCTTTGCCGCCGAACCGCTGCGGCTCACGCGGGCCGACTATGCGGAGCGGGCCCACGCCGTCTGGGTGGCGCAAATGGCGGCGGTTTTTCTCGGGTTCCCGTTCGAGCACCAACGGGCGTCGGTCTCCTGGGTGCAGGACTACCCCAAATCCTACACCCACGCCATCGTCGACGACGACTGGTACTACGAGATGAGTGCGCTGCGCGCTTTCGAGAAACACGGCCCGGGCCTCACCTTGCCCCAGCTGGGCGAGCAGTGGCGCACCGATGTGTGCGGTACCTGGGGCTCGAGCAAGGAGGCGCGGTTGAACCTGGCCCGGGGCATCCAGCCTCCGGATACCGGTCATCCGCGTTACAATCGCTCCTGGTGGACCATCGGGCCGCAGTTCTGTGCCGAGATCTACGGGCTGCTGGCGCCGGGTAACCCCAACCTCGCGGGCCGGCTCGCGCGCGAGTACGGGCATATCAACGGCTACGCCGAAGGGGTCGACGGCGCGGTGTTTGTCGCGGGCTGTGTGAGCCTGGGCTTCGTCGAAAAAGATCCGCGCGTCATCGTGCGCGAAGCCGCGCGTCTGGTGCATCCGGAATCCCCGTACCGGCGGGCGCTCGACGAGGTGATCACTTTGGCGGAGCGGGGCCGCGGTTTCGCGGAGATTTCCTGCGCGGTGGTGGATCGTTGGGCGATCGAGTACCCGGGCACCAACAACGCCGTGGCCAACGGCGCGATCATCGCCCTGTGCGTCTGGTTCGGGGAAGGGGACTTTCTGAAAACGGTGAACCTCGCCTGCCGCGCCTCGGACTTCACCGACGCCGACTGCAATGCCTCCGACGCGGCCGCCGTGGTCGCCGCCATGCACGGGTTGAAGGCGATTCCGGCGAACCTGGTGGAGCCGCTGCACGACCGAATTCGCGGCGACAAGATGGGTGACCTGCCGTTGCCGCCCGTGGACGAGAGCATCAGCGCCCTCGGCCGGCGCACCGCCGCCGTCGGCGAGGCGATGCTGCTCGCCCATGGTGCCCGCGTGGAGGGCGATAGCCTGATCGTTCCCCGC
>CAIJFT010000152.1 GCA_903820035.1 uncultured Opitutia bacterium | reverse complement strand
TGGCTCGACCTCGAGCCCAAACTCGCCGCCGCCGACCTCGTCATCACCGGCGAAGGCCGCTTCGACGCCAGTTCACTGCAGGGCAAAGGCCCCGGCGCCGTCGCCGCCCGCGCGCTCGCCCTCGGAAAGAAAGTGCAGGTATTCGCGGGCAGCGCCACCGTAGCAAACCCGCCCGCAAATCTCTCGCTCCATTCGATCACGCCCGCCGGCACCCCGCTCGCCACCGCGTTGCGCGACGCGTCCGCCAACCTCGCCCAAACCGTCCGCGCCGTTCTCTGAAAGCGTGCATTGAACCGGAAGGACGGCGAGCGCGGAGAGGGCCGGCGCGGTCGAATCGCCCGCAATTTCCGGTGGGGCCCGCTGTCCCCATCGGGCCGCTTCGTTAAGATCTTCCACTGATTTCGACCCGATGCGGACAACGGGCCCCACCGAAGAAGCCCATTTCCCGCCACGATTAGGGTCTTCCCGTCTCCCCGCGCTTCCTGTTCCCAAAGCCTGTGTGTCCGTGGTGGCGGCAGCGTGGAAACAACTCGACCGCGGTGCGCGGGGGCGGCATCTCTCGCGTTCATGTCCGGCGTCGCGCGCGTCTTCTTCACCCCGAAATTACTCTCCCTTCTGTTGCCGCTACTCGGGCTCTTCGGGTGCAGCTCGAGCCAGGCGCCGAAAGCCGCCGCTCCAGCCAAGCCGCTCTTCACCCCGCCGCCTGGCGTCCTCACCAACGCCCCCGCGCCGAAGCCCGCGACCTCCGGCGGGCCGATCATGCTCGGCATCGACGTGCTGGAGGCCGACGGCTTCAACGTCGTGAAAGGCAAACGACTCGGCCTGCTCACCCATCCCGCCGGCGTGAACCGTCGCGGCGTGAGCACGATCGAAGTCCTGCGCAAGGCGCCCGGCGTGAAGCTCGTCGCGCTCTTCGGCGTCGAACACGGGGTCAACAACGAGTTCCCCGCCGGCAAGAACTACAACAGCTACCTCGATCCGCGCACCGGCCTGCAGGTGTTTTCCCTCTACGACGGTAAATCGCGCAAGCCGACCAAGGCCCAGCTCAAGGGCCTCGACGCCGTCGTCGTCGACCTGCAGGACATCGGCACGCGGAGCTATACGTTTATCAGCGCGATGAAACTCGCCGCCGAGGCCTGCTTCGAAAACGGCGTCGAACTCATCATCCTCGACCGGCCGAATCCGCTCGGCGGACTCAAGGCCGACGGCCCGCCCCTCGACGCCGCGCTCTCGGTGAACAATTACGTCGGCGCCTTCCGCGTCCCGTACGTGCACGGCCTCACCATGGGTGAACTCGCGCGCATGGCCCACGAGGCGCCCGGCGTCCTCGCGATCCCCGACGCCGTACGGCAGAAGGGCCAGCTCACCGTGGTGCCGATGCGCGGCTGGTCGCGCGCGATGCGCTGGACCGAGACGGGCCTCACGTGGGTGCCGACGTCACCGAAGATGCAGGACTTCTCCGCCGTCATGGGTTACCCGATGACCGGCCTCGGCTGCGAGCCGCCGAGCGGATTCCGCCACGGCGTCGGCGACCAGTACGCATTCCGCGGCCTGTCGCACATGACGGCCAAGATCGACGTCTACGAAAAGGAACTCCGCGCCCTACAGTTGCCCGGCATCCAGTTCCGCCGCGTGAGCGCGCCCAACGCCCGCACGGGCCAGCCCGCGATCGGGCTCTTCGTCGAGATCACGGACTGGGCGGAGTGGCATCCGGCCGAGCTGAACTTCTGGCTGCTGAAACTCGCGTGCAAACTCGAAGGCAAGAATCCGTTCACCCCGGCAAAGCTGAACGAGAAGACGATCTTTGTGCGCCTGATGGGGTCCGCCGCCTTCGCCAACGACCTCGTCGCCAAGGGCGCCCAAGTCGACATCGACGCGTGGCTGCGCACCTGGCGCGCGCAGGCCAAGGTGTATCAGGAGCAGAGCAAGAAGTACTGGCTGTACCGGTAAGGGGGAGCCTGCCCCGGCTTCCCGCAAGTTACCCGGTAGGTCAGCGACCTGGCGCGCGCCCAAACCCGTCGCACCCCCGTCCAAACCGCGCTCGCCAGCGAGCTGGCCTACACTTCTGGGGCAGCCCCGCGGGCGTTCGTTCGGACCCGCCGGCCGCGTCCCCAAGAAAGCGTTGCGAGCGGCCCGCGTTCCGCGCCACCTTTTTGCCGTGCCGCGCCCCGCCAAGAAAGTTTCCCAGACCCAGCTCGCGCGTGAACTCGGGTTGTCGCAAGCGCTCGTCTCGCTGGTGCTCAACGGCCGCAAGCAGGGGATCAACACCGACACCTACGACCGCATCTGGGCCCACGCGGTGAAGCGCGGCTATCACCCGAAGGGTATGCGGCTCGCGTCGTCGCCGGCCGCGCAGTCGCGCCAGGTCGGGATCATTCTGCGCGCGCCACTGCGGCTGAACACCCCGACGATGTACTTCGGCCACGTCCAGCACGGCCTGCACACGGGGATCGAGTCGCGCGAATACACCACCGTCTTCCTCGGCGCCGAGGACCAGCTCCCGCCCGAGAAACTCCGGCGGATCTTCGCCCCGGGCCACGCCTTCAAAGGCATCGTCCTCGTCGGCGAAGTGCGGCCCGCCTTCCTCGACCAGGTGCGGCGCGTCGGCCTGCCGATCGTCGCGGTGTCCGCCCGCTATCCCGGCCTCTGCCACTCCGTCCTCGGCAACGAGCCGCAGGCCCTCGACTGGATCGTCGAACACCTGCACGGCCTCGGCCACCGTCGCTTCGGCTGGCTCGGCGGCAACATCGGCCTCGGCCGCCACGAGGCGCGCCTGCAGGCCCTCGAGGCCGCACTCGTCCGCCGCGGTCTCCGGCTGGTTTCACGCTATGTCGTAAAGATGAAGGAAGGCGACCGCATCGACGGCGCCGACGCCGTGCGCACGCTCCTGCCCGAAGCGCGGCGGAAGGATTTTCCCACGGCCCTCATCGCGTATAACACCCTCATGGCCTCCGGCGCCGTCCGCGAACTCAACCGCGCCGGCTGGGCGGTGCCGGGCCGCGTCAGTCTCGCGAGCGCCGACTTTTCAGCGGTCGCCACCGACAGTGTGCCGCGCATCACCGCCGCGGGCTCGAATCCCGAGAAACTCGGCGAGGCCGCCGCCCGCCTCATCCTCGAAGGCCCGGCCATCCCCGATGCCGGCTGCACCGACCTCATGCTCCCGGCCACGCTGTTCGTCGGCGACACCACGGGGCCGGCCCGCGCGTGAAGGCGCAACGCCGCGCCCCGGGTTTGCCCCGTCGCCCGCGGCGCAAGCCGCGGGACCGGACGGAGCATGCCTCCGGAGGCGTCCCGCCGCGCCCGCGGCCCTTTTCCCCTTGCCGCGTCATAATCATCAAAACCGACTGAGCCCGCCCCTTTTCGGCTACGCCCCATGACCTCGTTCGACTACGCCGTTTTGATTTTCTACTTCGTCTACATGGTGGCGATCAGCTGGATATTCCGGCGGTTCGTGACCAACGTGAGCGACTACTTCCGCGGCGGCGGCAAGGCGCTCTGGTGGATGGTGGGGGGCTCCGCATTCATGGTCCAGTTCAGCGCCTGGACCTTCACCGGCGCGGCGAGCAAGGCCTACGCCGACGGCTGGCCGATCGCGGTGATCTACCTCGGCAACGCCATCGGCTTCATGCTCAACGCGCTGCACTTCGCGCCGAAGTTCCGGCAACTCCGCGTGGTCACGGGCGTCGAGGCCATCCGCATCCGCTTCGGCAAGGTCAGCGAGCAATTCTTCACCTGGCTCCAACTCCCGTTCGGCCTGCTGCAGGCCGGCATCTGGCTGAACTCGCTCGCCGTATTCTTCGCCGCGGTCTTCGACCTGGACCTCTCGCTGACGATCGTGGTCACCGGTCTCGTCGTGCTCGTCATGGCTCTCCTCGGCGGCAGTTGGGCGGTGCTCGCGAGCGACTTCATCCAGGTCCTGATTTTGATGCCCGTCTGCCTCGCGGTCACCGTGCTCGCCATACTCAAGCTCGGCGGTCCCGCGGAATTTCTCGCCCAAGTGCCGGCCCGCCACCTGGACTTCAGCCAGGTTTTTTCCTACGATTTTCTCGGCCTGTGGTGCGTGGCGATGCTGCTGAAACAGATCCACACGACGAACAACCTGGCCGACGCCAACCGCTACCTCTGCGTGAAGGACGGTCAGCACGCCCGCTGGGCCGGCTTCCTCGGCGCGGGGCTTTTCGTCGCCGGCATCGTGATCTGGTTTTTGCCGCCGATCGCCGCCGCCATCCGCTTCCCCGATCTGCACGCGGTGTTCCCGCACCTGCGCAACCCCGAGGAGGCCGCGTTCATCGCCATCTCCCGCGACGTCATGCCCGTCGGCATGATGGGCCTGCTCGTCAGCGGCATCTTCGCCGCCACCATGTCCTCGATGGATTCCGGTCTGAACAAGAACACCGGATTCTTCATCAAGAATTTCTACCAGCCCGTGCTGAAACCGAAATCCACCGACCAGCATCTGCTGAAGGTCGGCAAGATCACCACCCTCGCGTTCGGCCTGCTGATCATCTTTGTCGCAATCGAAATGAGCCAGCTGAAGGGCCTCACGCTCTTCCAACTCACGCAACGGCTGAGCATTTTGATCGGCATCCCGATTATCGTACCGCTCTTCCTCGGGCTGCTGATCAAGCACACCCCCCCGTGGTCCGCCTGGAGCACGGTCGTGGTCGGCTTCCTCAGTTCGCTCTACATCACGAATCACCTCACGCCCGAGTGGGCCGCCGCATTCTTCCACGTCGGCCATCCGCTCAACGAAGCCGCCGGTGAATACTGGCGGCAGGCGATCGAACTCTTTGGCAACGTCGCCGTGTGCTCGACGTGGTTCGTCGGCACCAAGTTATTTTGGCACCGCACCGACCCGGCGGACCGCGCGCAGGTCGACGAATTCTTCCGCCGCCTCGGCCAACCCGTGGACTTCAACCGCGAGGAGGGCGCGCACAACGCCAACGACGGCCGCCAGTCCACCGTCGTCGGCTGGCTCTGCGTGGCCTACGGCGCATTCGTCGGCCTGCTCGCCCTGATTCCGAATCCGCTCACCGGCCGCCTCGCGTTCCTCGGCTGCGCCGCCATCGTCGGCGGCATCGGCGCGCTGCTCGTGCGCGGCGGCCGGGCCCACCGGCGCGCGACGCCAGCTTGAAGCCCCCCGCGAGCGACGCGACCGGGGCCCGGGAACGCCGGGGCGGCGCATTAATTATTATCAACTTTCCGCGCCATGCCCTCCCGCCGCCAAGATTCGCTCGCCTGCCGCCGGCCCCGCTTGGAAAGTTAGCCGCCGATGCCCACCCTCCCCTTCCACCGCGGCCAGCTCGTGCTCCTTCCGTCGAACCGGGTTTGGCGCACGTATCCCGGCGGTCGCACGCTCGACGCGCTCGCGGGCGCACGGGCTCCGGCCGACACCCATCTGGCCGAGGATTGGATCGCCTCGACGACCCGCGCCGTCAACCGAGGCCGGGAGCAGATCGCGGAGGGCATTTCGCAGGTGACGCTCGGGCATGATCCCACGCCGCGGGATTTTGCCGCGCTGCTCGCCTCGGACCCGGACTATTTTCTCGGTGCCGCGCACGTGCAAAAATACGGCGCGCAGCCGCAGCTGTTGGTGAAGTTCCTCGACAGCGGCACGCGCCTCCACTTCCAGGTGCATCCGACCAGAGACTTCGCCCGGCGCGTGCTCGGGGCGCCGAGCGGCAAGACCGAGGCCTACTACGTGCTCGGCACGCGCGGGGTCGACGCCGCACCCGAAGCCACGGGCTACATCTACGTCGGCTTCCAGCGTCCGCCCACGGCGGCCCAGTTGCGCGAGGCGATCGTCACCCAGGATCTCGCCGCCATCGAAGCCTGCTTCGACCGCATTCCGGTGCGGCCGGGCGACACGTTCATCATTCCCGGCGGCACACCGCACGCGCTCGGCGCCGGAGTGTTCATGGTGGAGATTCAGGAGCCGAGCGACCTCGTGATCCGCTTCGAATTTGAGCGCGCCGGCTACGTGCTGCCCGAACCGGCGCGTTTCATGGGCCGCGACGTCGATTTCGCGCTGACCGTCTTCAACCTTTCCCCGCTCACCCCGGCCGATCTCGAGACCCGGGTGCGTTGCCGGGCGCGGCTGCTCCGGGATTTCGGCGGGGGCTCGATCCAAGAGGAACTCGTCGGCCCGGCCCAGACCGACTGCTTCCGCGTCGTCCGCACGCGGCTGAAGGGCCCGGTGGTTAAGGATGAAAACGCCGGCGTAATCGCCATCGTCACGCGCGGCCGCGTGATGGTGGCAGCCGGCGGCGAAAGCCACCGTCTCACCACGTTCCAGAAATTCTTCCTACCCGCGGGCCTCGGCCCGGTGAAGCTCGATCCACTGCAAGGCGACGCCGAGCTGCTCGAGTGTTTCCCCCCCGCGTAAGTCCGCCGCCTTTCCGCCACCACCGCCATGCCCCGCGCCGCCTCCCTCCTCGCCGTCCTCACGCCCTCCGAAGTGCGTGAATTTCTCCCCGAGCCCCTGCTCGGCCAGATGCGCGCGCTGACCCCCGACTTCCGCCTGATCGATCCGACCGGGCTGACCCACGAGGACTTCGCGCGCGAACTCGCGGCGATTAATCCTACGATCGTGGTCGGCTGCTGGAAAACCCCGCCGCTCCCCGACGACCTGCCGCCGGGTCTGCGCTATGTCTGCTACCTCACGGGCTCGGTGAAGAAACTCGTCGGCCGGACCCATTTGGAACGCGGCCTGATCGTTACCAACTGGGGCAGCGCCATCAGCCGCACCGTCGCGGAAGCCGCACTCTTCCATATCCTCGCGTGTCTGCGCAACGCCTCGCACTGGGCCGTCGCCATGCACCAACCGGGCAGCGGCGCCTGGAAAAACGGCGTCACCGACTCGCGGTCCCTGTTTTGCCGGCGCGTGGGCATCCACGGCTTCGGGCCCGTCGCCCGCGAGCTCACTGCGCTGCTCAAGCCGTTCCAGTGCCCCGTCACCGTGTTCGCCCCCGACGTCACCGCCGAACTGGCGCGAGCCTACGGCGTCGAACGCGCCGCGTCGCTCGACCCGCTGTTCGCCGAAAACGAGGTCATCGTCGAACTCGCCCCGCTGATCCCCGCCACCACCGGCATTGTCACCGAACGGCGGTTACGCCTCATCCGTCCCGGCGGCGTCTTCGTCAACGTTGGCCGCGGCGCCGTCGTGGACGAGGCCGCGCTCCTGCGGGTCGCACAGGAGGGCCGGATCAGCGTCGGCCTCGACGTCTACACCGAGGAACCGCTACCCGCCGACAGCGGCTTCCGCTCCCTGGCCCGCGTCAGCCTCACTCCGCACACCGCCGGGCCGACCATCGACCGCTACCCCGACGCCGGCGCCTTCGCGCTGAAAAATCTCCGCGCCCACGTTGAAGACCGCCCGCTGGAGGCCGTGATCACGGTCGAAATTTACGATCAAAGCACCTGATCCAGCGCGGATCAGGCGCCCTCCCCCCACACTCCGGCGGGTACCCAACCCTTCACGCTTCCGCCCTACTTTCACGTTATCCGTGAAACTTCCGCCATGCCTTCCCGCCTTCGTGCCCTAGTGCTTACGACACGCTGCAAGTCGAACCGTCTCATGGTGCGGCCCGATGTCCCCATCGGACCGGGAGGAGAACGCCCGAATCAAGACCCGATGGGGACGTCGGGTCCCGCCCTTGCCGCCCTACAGCGGCTCTGCGGTCGCTTCGCGCTCGTCCGGGCGGTCGTGCTGCTGGCAGTCGCCGGGACGGGTCCAGCCGCGACCCCCGCGGCGCCCGCGGCGGTGACGCTCGTGCCGGCCGTGGCCCCGCGCACCCTTGTGCTGGCGGCGCAGCGCGAAGCCTTCCGGGCGTATTGCACGAACGGTGACGGTACCGCCGCGTTCGCACGGATTCGCGCCGACCTTGACCGCAGCTACCTGACGTCACAGCTGCCGGCCGAGCCCGTCACCTACGGCGATCCGTCGCCGGGCAAGCGCACCTCGGCGATGGCCGACCTCTGGCGCGCGCAACAGGACACCACCGGCCGCTTGTCCGGCATCGCGGAAGCGGCCGCGCTTTGCTGGATCGTGACGGGCGAGGAAAAATATTTCGCCCGCGCCCGCGAGGTCCTCCTCGCAACCTCCACCTGGCACTTCGCGCCCGATTGGAAAAGCGGTGCGGTGCCGGGGGCGGCGGACATTTATTACAACGACGAAGCCCATTTCCGGCTGTGGCGAAAACTTCCGCTCGTCTACGACCAACTGCGCGCCCGTCTCAGCGCGCCCGACCGCGCCACGATCCTCGCCCACTTCAAGATTCGCGGGGAACGCTCCGTCGCGTGGATCAAACGGCAGGGGGACATTACAAAAGTCCGGCCCAACACCATCGAGGGCGCCGAGGTCTCGTCGCACCCCGTGCGGTTCATGCCGATGACCGGGCTAACCGGGCTGGCACTATGGGACGACCTGCCTGAGGCCCGCACGTGGTGGGAGCTGGCCGAAACGTTCTACCGCGAGCAATTCACCCCTTGGGGCGGCGCCGACGGCGGCTGGGGCGAAGGCAGCGCCTACTGGCGCGGCACATTCGAGCACGCGTCGTTTCAAGACATGCTCCTCTCGCTCCACGACCCGAGCGCGTACGCCTCGCCGTTCTGGAAGAACTCCCCGCTCTTTGCGCTCTACAACGTCCAGCCGTACCCGCACACGATCTTCGGCGACGCATCCAATGCCGGTCGTTTCAACCTTGAGCCCGCGACCGCCGACTATTTCGAGCACATGGCCCGGGTGCAGCAGAATGGCTATTTCCGCAGCTACGCCGCACTTTGCACCGACAAACGGCCGCGGCCGATCGACAAGGGCCTGAGCGGACTCGACCGCGGGTACCCGACGGCGGCCGAGTTTCTCTGTCGCAACTTCATCGTCGCCGACCGCCCGCTGCCGGCGCCGCGGCCGCTCACCGACCTGCCGCCCCACCGCTATTTCGCCGACGTCGGCTGGGTCGCGCTCCACAGCGCGCTCGGGCGGCCCGACGACGACATTCAGCTCACGTTCCGCGCCTCCCCCTACGGTTCGTTCAGCCACAGCCACGCGGACCAGCTCGGCTTCATCCTCAACGCCTACGGCGAGGGCCTGGCCATCAACTCCGCGTATCGGGAATTCCATAACTCGCCGCATCACGACCAATGGACGCGCCAGTCGATTTCCAAGAACGTCGTGCTCCTCGACGGCGTCGGTCAAAAGGCGAAGTCCAAGGACGCCACGGGCCGCATCACGCGCTTTGAGCAAAGCGGCCGTACGGTGTGGACCACCGGTGACGCGACCGCGGCGTATCAGGCCGGCCAGAAAAAAAAGGGGAGCGTCCGCCGCGTGACACGCGACATCGTGTTCATCGACCAGCGGTACTTTGTCATCCGCGACCGCATCGTACTGGCGACGCCCGCGCAGCTTTCGTGGCTGCTGCACGCGGAAAATAATCTCGCATGGGACGAGGCCAACGCGACCGCCACAAGCGTCGGCGCCGCGGGCAAGGCTTCGCTCACCACCCGAGTCGTTGCGCCCGGCGTCACCTGGCGGGGCCGGACGACGACCGAGTTTCCCGTGCCGGTGGATCCGAAGTACGCCAAGACGGATCCCGAGTCGTCGTACATCACCGGCAGCTGGCACAATCAGGCCCACCTGACTTTGGAGTCGGAGCAGGCGGCGCCGGAATTCACCGTGTTTGCCGTGCTCTGGCCGGAGCGCGGCGCCCGGGCGGCGGCGGTCGACGCGGGTTTCGCGAACGACGGGCAACTAACGATCCGGCGGCCCGACGGGAAGACGGACGTCGTGACGCTCGGCGATACGGTGCTGCAGGTGAGATAAGCGCGCAGGCCCCGGCGTGAGCCGCGGGAGTGTAGCCGCGTTGGAGCGCAGCGGCAACGTGGTCCTGCGCGACGCACGTATGCCCTTGGCCTGGTGCAGGCCCGTCCGGGGGGCGGGCTTTTCGTACGGGCTATCGCAGGCTTCCCTGGCCACCGGCCGCGCCGTATCCAGCTGGCACGGGCACTGGGCTTGTCTTGGTCTGGCCATCGGCTTATTCAGCGCAGATCCCGCCGCCCGATGTTATTCGTCCTCCTTACCTTTCTTTTCCTGCTGGTTGCGAGCTGGACGATCGTCCAAATTCTGGAGCTGGGTCGCAAAAACACCGCGCTCACGGAGCGTCTCAATGAGCTCGCGACGGAGGTGATCAAGCTAAAGGGAAAAGCATTCACGCCAACCGTCGTTGTTCCGAGCCCGCCCGCGCCTGCCGTCGGGATTGCGCTGGAACCGCCGCCGGTCGCACCGCTTCCGCCGCATGCCGTCTGGCCGGAATCGCCCCCGCCGTTGGCGGCCGAGCCGGCACGACCGGATCTCGCGGGGGAAACCCCGACCGCGGCAGCCGGACCGCGCTTCAACTGGGAACAGTTCATGGGCGCGAAGCTGTTCGCCTGGCTCGCGGGACTGGCCGCGTTTCTCGGCGCCGCGTTCTTTATCAAGTATTCGTTTGAGCATGACCTGATCCCGCCGGCACTGCGCGCGATGCTCGGCTACGTTTTCGCGCTCGGTCTGCTCGGCACCGGCCTGGGAATTCGCCGGGCCCGCTATGCGGTGGCGGCCCAGACCTTGTGCGCGACCGGCATCGTCTGTCTCTACGGCGTCACGTACGCCTGTAACGCGGTCTACCACTTCGGGTTTTTCGGGCCGCTCGAAACCTTCGGGTTGATGGCGCTGGTCACCGCGGGTGCCTTCGGGCTGGCGGTCCGGCTCGAAGCGCGGGTGGTCGCGGTGCTCGGCATGGTGGGCGGCTTTCTCACGCCCTTCCTGCTCGCAACCGGGCAGGACAATCCGTTCGGGCTCTTTAGTTACATCGCCCTGCTCGACGCCGGCCTGATCGCGGTGGCGCTGCACCGGCAATGGCACTTTCTCGTCGGCCTCGGCGCCGGCGGCACCGTCCTGATGCAGCTCGCGTGGGCGTCCCGCTTCCTCAATGCCGGCAAGGCCACGACCGCGATGATCATGTGCCTCGGCTTCTGCGCGCTCTTTCTGGCGGCTCACGCGATCGCGCGACGGCGGGAGCGCCTTTCGTCACCGCTCCGCGGGAGCGCGATTACATTCCCGCTCTGCGCGTTCGGATTCGCCCTCGCCTTCCTGCAGTACCCGCCGGTGTACGCGGAACCGGCGCGGCTGTTCGCCTTTATTCTGGCCGCCGACCTCTGCCTGCTCGCGCTCGCGTGGCGGGACGAAGCACTGGCCCGGATCCACCTCGCCGCCGGCGCGGCGGCATTCGGACTGCTCGGTCTCTGGACCGGGGCACGGCTGACTCCGGAACTGCTCCCGTGGGGCCTCGGCGCCACGCTGCTCTTCGCGATCCTGCACACGGTCTATCCGCTGGCACTCGAACGTCGATGGCCCGGGGCCGCCCCGACCGGATGGAGCCAGTTGTACCCGCCCCTCACGCTCCTGCTGCTCCTCGGACCGATCCTGAAGCTCGAGCACCTTACCCTCGGATTCTGGCCCTGTGTTCTGCTCGTTGACCTGCTGGCGATCGGCGTTGCGCTTGTCACCGCCTCAGTCACCGGCGTGGCGGTCGGGTTGGCGCTCACGCTTCTCGCCACCGCCGTATGGATCCAGCAACTACCGCCGACGCTGGAGGATGTCTCGAGCCAGTTGCTCGTCATCGGCGGATTCTCCGCCGTCTTCGTCGCCGCAGGCGTTTTCCTCGCCCGGCGATTGGCCGGATTGCCGACCGAAGAAAATACCAAAGGCGCCGCCATCTTCGGTGACGCCCGGATGCAGATCCCGGCCTTCGCCGCGTTGCTGCCGTTCGTACTCCTCCTGATGATGGTGCAACGCCTCCCGCTCACCAACCCCGCCCCGGTGTTCGGTCTGGCCGCGCTCCTGGTTGTGCTGGTGCTGGGGCTGTCGGCGCGGTGGTCGATTCCCTGGCTGCCGGCGTGCGCGCTCGGAGGCGCGGCGGCGCTGCAATTCGCGTGGCGCGACGCGCACTTCACCGCCCCGGAAGCCCCCGCCGCACTCGCGTGGTTCCTTGGTTTCTACGCGCTGTTCACGGTGTATCCGTTCTTTTTCGCCCGCCGACTCGCCGGCCTGACCGGGCCTTGGGCGGTGGCGGCGTTGGCTGGCGTGGCGCATTTCCCGCTGGTGCATCAGGCGATCCGGCGCGTGTGGCCCAACGATTACCCCGGTCTCGTACCGGCGCTCTTTGCGATCGCGCCGCTCGTGGGGCTCTGGGCCGTAAGACGGGATCGCGCGCGGGCGGAACCCGCGCGGCTCAACCAACTGGCCTGGTTCGGCGGTGTGGCGCTGGCGTTCCTTACGCTCGTTTTTCCGATCCAATTCGACCGCCAGTGGATCACGCTCGGCTGGGCGCTGGAGGGCGCAGCGTTGCTGTGGCTCTTTCACCGCGTGCCGCATCCGGCACTACGCGCAACCGGTGTCATGCTGCTGACCATCGCGTTTGTGCGGCTGGCACTCAATCCGGCGGTGCTCTCTTACCATGCCCGCCACGCGGCACCGATTTTGAACTGGTACCTCTACAGCTACGGGATTGTGACGGCCGCGTTGTTCACGGGCGCGCGGCTGCTGGCTCCGCCACGCGAGCGCACCCTCGGACTCAATGCCCACGCCGTCCTTGGCGCGCTTGGCACCGTACTCGCGTTCATCCTGCTCAATCTCGAGATCGCCGATTACTTCACGCCGGAGGGCGCCCGCGTGCTGACCTTCAAGTTCTCCGGCAGCTTCGCTCGCGACATGGCCTATACGATCGCGTGGTCGCTCTTCGCACTCGGCCTGCTGTTGACGAGCATCTGGCAGCAGATCCGCGCGGGGCGCTACGCGGCGTTGGGATTACTCGGCGTCGCGCTGGTGAAGCTTTTCTTCCACGACCTCGCCCGCCTGCAGGCCCTGTACCGGATCGGCGCGCTCTTCGCGGTCGCGGTCATCGCGTTTGCCGCTTCGCTCGCCTACCAGCGCTGGCTGCCGGCCGAGGCGAAGCAGCGAGAAACGGACGAAGCCACAACGTAGCCCGCGCTTGAGCGGGAGGCGAAAGCGCGGTCAGGCCGGCGGGACCACGCGGTCGCGCGCGGCGACCCGGGCGTTGAACGGCACGAGCAGCTCAAGGTGCTCGCGCGCCTCTGCGCCATTGGCGTGCACCAGGCCGCGGGCGAAGGGTGGCTGTTCGCCAGGTTCGTCCTGCCACTGCGCCCAGCCGTAGCCCGCCACGCCGGGATGGCGCACCAACCGCTCAAGCGCATGGCGGCCGCGCTGCAGCATGCGTTCCACCGTCGTGAGCCGGCTTGTACGACCATCCGGCAGGGGCCGCAAAAACTCCGGCGTCACCCAACTGACGTGGCCGGCCAAAAGCGGCTGCGCCGCCCCCGCAGGCAGCTCCGTCCAATGCGGCATCGCCACATCGACGGCGGGATACGCGCACTCGGCGAGCACCTGCGGCCCGGCGGCATGACGAAAGCGCGGGCCGAGCACGAGATGGTTGGGATCGGCGGCGCGAATCGCGGCGGACACCGCGATGAAATAACGGCGGGCAAATTCGCGCGTCCAACGCGCGTCATCGCGCAGGTAGCCGCGGGTGTTCAACGCCTGCTCGGCGCGCGTCAGCTCGCGCACCACCTCGCGATTGACCAGCGGCGTGGTCCAAGCCTGGGCGAGGGCGTCGAGTTTGCCCCGGTGGAGCGCGAGCACAAACTCCCAGGCCGCGTGATACGCGGGGCAGTCGGGCTCCAGACTGAGGCAACGCTGGAGCAAGGTCGGGCGGCCCGGCGCCGGCACGGCGGCCCATTCCAATTCGGTGTCGCTGACCCAACCGATGAGGTCGGTACGACGCGAAAGCGGAAAACAAACCACGTGGGCCCGCTCCGCCGCGCACTGCGCCCAATCGGGATCAAACACGTCGGGCAGGCGCAGACCGGACGCGACAATCTGCCGGCCGGCGTCAAGCAAACCGACCGTCGCGAGAAACGGCAGGCCGACCGCGCCCGCGGTTGCCCCAACGCCGGCGGCGTTGAAGCCCCAACCGCGGAGCCGATCCGCCGGAGGCGGCGTCAGGCCGGGGCCATCGGTTCCGCCGGCGGCGCGGACGTCCCCGACCGACCGCAGGAAGAAAGGGGCGCCCGCAGGATCGACGAACCACCAACGGCCGGAGCCGTCCTGACCGACGCGATGAAAACCCTCCGCACCGCGCAACGTGGCCGGGCGCAACGCCACGCAGGACGCGACGGAAGGTTCGTCCGCGAGCGGCATCGCGCGCGGTTACTTGTCTTTGCCGAAGCTCTTCTTGCCACCGCGGCTGCCGCTGCCCGCGGTGAGAATGGTGCCGGCGAGCAGGCCGACGGCGAAAATCGCGAAGTAGATCAGCGCCGCCGACGCGTGAATCGGCTTCTTGTCGGTCCAGCCCGCGATCGGGAACCGGAAGTCGACCGCGTGCGGGTTGTTCATGCCCACGTAGAGCATCACGAAAAGAATCGCGATGAACGCGATGGTTTTGAAGACAGCTTTGAGCATGGCGGGAGAGTCGGCGGGTGTGAGGCGAGAGGGCTAGAGGGCGCCCCCGCGTTCCGCAAATGCAAACACGCGCCCGGCCGCGCCAAAGGATGAGCCGGGTGCCCCGATGTCCCATCGGGTTGTGGCGGAAGGGAGGTCGGGACGCTCGCGCCGATGAGGACATCGGGTCCCACCCTTGGAGGTTCACCGCTGGAGGTTGCCGAGGACCACGTTGTCGCATCGCGCCAACGCGGCTACGACCAGCCGCGGCAAGAAAGGGGCGTCCCCGCGCACGGGCACGCCCCTTGTTACTTTCAATCGGTTGCCTTAGCGGGAGGCGACGTAACGCGGACCCGGCACCGCTTGTTCAATGATATTAACCGGGAGCGCGACCTTCGTCGCGACCGGCTTGCCCTCGAATTCCGCGGGCTGGAACCGCCACTGCTTCACCGCCTCAACGACCTGCAGGCCCAGTTCCCGGTCCGGGGAGGACACGATACTGATTCCGGCGGGCCGACCCTGCGCATCCACCACAAACTGGAGCTGCACCGTGGCGCCGATGAATTCCGGCCCGACCAAGGGGGTGACCACCCTGAGGGGGACCGGAACTCCAGGCGCCTTGCGGCACGACTCGAGGTAGACGCGTTCCGGTGTCGCCGCCGAAGCGACGACCGACGCAAGCGCACCTGCCAAGACGAGGAGGACGAGTTTATTGACTGCTTTCATGGTATTAAACTCCGCGGATAAGGCGGAGAGTTTGGTTTTCACTTTCGGGTGTTAAAGGCCGGCGATGCGAACGCGCGAAACCGCGCGCCACACCTCCGGCGGGAATTGGCCGACCAACGCGTAAACGCCGGGCGACCAAAGGGACCGTCTTGGGGAAACCATCGTTTGACCGGGCGGAGAATCCGCGAAAGCACCGGCCAAAAGGAACACTCGCGCCCGGCACTCAAACCCGACGGCGCGAACGAATGTGGAAAGAACTCCTTTTGGGAGTTAACGGAGAAGCAACGGTCTCTAAGCAGGGGCCGTGCCGGGGACACAACGCAGTTCTTGGCGCGTCATTAGAACGTAACCATTCCCGGCGGCGCCCGGACTTTTCTCCAAACTCGACTTGCAGCGCCCCCCGAAGGACTGTTCCTTTCCGCCTTTCCGCTCCGTAATCATGCCTGAATCCGCCTCGCTCCGCACTCCGTCCTTCTCCCGCCGGCTCACCTCTGCAATCGCGCAATGGGTTGATTCCGATTACGTACCAGAGGGTGCGGACAAGATGCGCAACGAGCCGGACAAGGTGGACTGGATTCGATGCATTCCGTTCATCATCCTGCACGCCGGCTGCTTCGGCGTGATCTGGGTGGGATTCAGCGCCTTTGCGGCATGGAGCACGCTCTTTTTATATGTGGTCCGCATGTTTGCGGTGACCGGGATTTACCACCGCTACTTCTCGCACAAGACTTACAGCACGTCGCGCGGCGGTCAGTTCTTCCTCGCGCTCTGGGGCGCCACGACCGTGCAACGCGGCGGTCTCTGGTGGGCATATCATCACCGGCATCACCACCAGCACTCGGATGATCCCGAGGATGTGCACTCCCCGCACGTGCACGGCTTCCTCTGGTCGCACATCGGCTGGATCACGAGCCGACGCAATTTCCCGACCGACTACTCGACGATCAAGGACCTCGCGAAGTTCCCCGAACTGGTCTGGCTCAACCGTTTCGACACCGTTGTGCCAGTACTCTTCGCCGCCGCGATGTACGGTTTCGGCGCCCTGCTCGAAACCTACGCGCCCGGACTCGGAACCAACGGCGCGCAAATGCTCGTCTGGGGCTTCTTCGTCAGCACCACCGCCCTTTTCCACGGCACCGCGTGCATCAACTCCATGGCCCACCTCATGGGCCGCCGCCGGTTCAAGACTTCCGACGATTCGCGCAACAGTTTCATCCTCGCGATCATTTGCCTCGGCGAAGGCTGGCACAACAACCACCACCGCTACCAGTCCTCGACCCGCAACGGATTCTATTGGTGGGAAGTCGATATCACCTACTACGGTCTCAAGGCGCTCTCTTGGACCGGCCTGATCTGGGGCCTCAAGCCCGTGCCGAAGTCGGTCATGGAGGAAGCCGCTCGCGCCGACCATGCCGCCAGCATCGCCGCCGCCCAACTGGCCGCGCACACCCATCCGGACGTTTCATCACTGAAGAAAGTCGTGCCGGCTGCCGCCGCGATCGCCGTCGCCACCGCGACCGCCTCCCAAATCACCGTGCCCAAGAAGGCCGAGGATCCCGCCATGCACCGCGACGTCTCCGCGCAAACGCACGGGATGAAGCCGGATCAGAAGGCCTGAGCACAAAGCGGCCGTTGAGCGTTGCAGCTTTAAAATAACAAGCCGCGGACGCCGGGGCCGGCGCTCGCTTAACTCCCGAGCGCGGCACGCACTTCCCGATGCACTTCGGCCGGGAGTGCAAAGCGTCGCCGCCATTCCATCCTGCCGCCGTTGCGTCCACCGTGAGCGCTGAGACGTAGCACCGGCCAGACTACTCGCCCCTCCATGCCTTCCCTCGCCATCATCGGCACCGGCATCGCCGGCCTCGGCTGCGCCCACTTTCTCCGCCACACCTTCGACGTCACGCTGTTCGAGCAACACGACTACATCGGCGGACACACCAACACGATTACCACGACCGAGCCGGGCACCATGAAGCCGGTCGCCATGGACACCGGCTTCATGGTGTATAACCGCGTCACCTACCCGCACCTCACGCGGCTCTTCGCCGAACTCGGGGTGGCGGTGCAACCGACCGAGATGTCCTTCAGCGTGCGGCACGCGAACCAAGGGCTGGAGTTCGCGGGCTCGTCCCTGAATCACTTGTTCGCGCAACGCCGCAATTTGCTCCGCCCGCGGTTTTGGCGGATGCTGAGTGCGATCAACCGCTTCAACCGGGAAGCCGTCGCCGCGCTCGACGATCCGTCGGTTCAAAACGAGACGCTGGGCGACTACGTGCGGCGGCGCGGGTACGGGAGCGATTTCTTCGACCTGTATCTCGTGCCGATGAGCTCCGCGGTGTGGAGCACGCCACCCGCCCTGATGCTCGCGTTTCCCGCCAGCACCCTGCTGCGTTTTTTTCACAACCACGGTTTCCTCGGCCTGGACACTCAGCACCCGTGGTGGACCGTCACGGGCGGCGCCAAATCCTACGTTGATAAAATCACCGCGCCGTGGCGCGACCGCATCCGGATCGGCCAGCCGGCCCGGCAGATCGTACGCACCGGCCGCGGCGTAATCGTGCGCACCGCCGCCGGCACCGAGCATACATTCGACCGCGTCATCCTCGCCAGCCACGCCGACCAGTCGCTGCAGCTCCTCGCCGCGCCCACCCCCGATGAGGCGCGGTTGCTGCGGACCTTCAAGTATCAGGCTAATGTCGCGACCGTGCACACCGACACCTCGGTGATGCCGCGCCGGCGGCTCGCGTGGTCGAGTTGGAACTACGAAATCGTCCACGACCCGGCCGGTCGCGTTTCCACCGCCACGCACTACTGGATGAATCGCCTGCAGGGGGTCTCCGACCGCGAAAACTACTTCGTCTCCATCAACCGCCCCGAGGCCATCGCCCCGGACCGGGTCGTCCGCCGGATCGACTACGAGCACCCACTTTTCAGCTTGGACGCCGTGCGGGCTCAAGCCGAGATCCCCGCCCTCAACGCCGCCGCCCGGGGAACGACCGAGACGTATTTTGCCGGCGCCTGGCAGCGCTACGGATTCCACGAGGACGGCCTCCTCAGCGCCGTGCGGCTCTCCGAGCAATTGCTCGGCCGGGACCCGTGGAGCCCGTAGCCCGCGGCGTGAGCCGCGGGACTCCTGCCGAGCCAGGACCCGATTTCCTCGGCTGTACCCGGCGGAACCCGATTTCCCATCGGGTCATTTTCACTCCGACGGTCCCTCCGCAACCGCCCGATGGGACATCGGGCTCCACGTTATCCGGCCGCAATGTGGCATCCATTTTGCACTTCGGCGCGTACTAGCGTTACAACCCGGTCCCGATGACATCCTGCCTCTACGAATGCCAGATCCTCCACGCGCGCTTTGCGCCGCGGGAGCATCGCTTCGTGTACCGGATCTTCCTGTTTGCCATCGACCTCGACGAGCTCGACGCCTTGCCGCGGCACGTGCGCGGGTTCTCCGTCAATCGCCGCAACGCCTACTCGTTCCGCGACGTAGATTTCCTCCCGCTCGGGGAAACGCTACACCAGGGCGCAGCACCGGCTGCGGCACCACGCCCCTCGCCCGCTCCTGCAGCCGCCGGAAGCGTCGCCTCCCCTTCGCTCAAGCAACGCGTCATCGCCTATGCCGCGCAACACGGCGTCGATCTCGCCGAGGGACGTGTTGTGCTGGTCACGTTGCCCCGGGTCTTCGGGTACCTGTTCAACCCGGTCTCGTTCTATTTTTGCTACGACCGGCACGGCGCGCCCGCGGCGGCGATCGCGGAGGTGACGAACACGTTCCGCGAAATGAAGCCGTACTTCCTCGGACCGGCCACGCAGGTTGCCGCCGGCGGGGAATTTCACCTCCGCGTGCCAAAGCACTTCTATGTTTCACCGTACTCCGACGTCGACGTCGCGTTCGACTTCCGCCTGCGCACGCCGGGGGACCGGCTCACGGTGCAGATCGACGACTACACGGCCGGCGCCCGCACGTTGACGAGTGTCCTCACCGGCGCCCGGCGCGAACTCACCTCCGGGGCGCTCGCCGCGGTCACGTTTAAGTACCCGTTGATCACGCTGCGCACGATCACGCTCATCCATTGGCACGCCCTCCGACTGTGGTTGAAACGAGTCCCGTGGTTCGCCAAAGCTTCCCGACCGGCCGACCAACGCGCCTTGTACCGGCCGCATCGTTCCCTCCAGCCTTCCGACGTCGCATGAGTTCAGAGCCACAAGCTTCTTCCGCCTCCCTCGCTTCCGACAGCCTCGCCGGCCCGCCCGCCGCCAGCTTCTGGCGCCGCAGCGTCCTCGAAGCGATCCGCGGCCTCACCCGCGGCCAACTCCGTCTGGATTTCCCCGAAGGCGAATCACTCACGATCGGCCAACCGCTCGAGGGCGTGCCCGCCGCGCATATCCGGATCCGGCGCGAGGCTTTCTTTAAAAAATGTTTCTGGGCCGGCGACATCGGGTTTGCCGAGTCGCACATCGACGGCGACTGGGAAACCGTCGACCTGACCGCCGTCATCGCGTTCTTCATCCGTAACGTCGACTCCGCCCCGACGCTCTCGGGCTCGCAGCGCGGCCAGTCGGTCGCCTTGAACCTCCTCCGGTTCGCCAACCGGCTCGGTCACCTGCTGCGCCCCAACACCCGCGCCATCGCCCGGCGCAACATCCGCGAACACTACGACCTCTCCAACGACTTTTTTTCCCTCTGGCTCGACCCGTCGCTCATGTACTCGTCGGCAAAGTGGCCCGTGGCCGCCCCCGAGTTGCCGCTCGAGGCCGCCCAGTGGGAAAAGAACGAGGCGCTCTGCCGCCACCTGCGCCTCACGCCCAACGACCACGTCCTTGAAATCGGCACCGGTTGGGGCGGCTGGGCACTGCACGCCGCGCGCGAACACGGTTGCCGCGTCACGACCGTGACGATCTCGCAACAACAGTTCGAACTCGCGCGCCGGCGTGTCATCGACGCGAAGCTGGCCGACCGCGTCGACGTGCAACTGCGCGACTTTCGTGACGTCACCGGGCAGTTCGACAAGATCGTCTCGATCGAAATGGTCGAGGCGCTCGGGCACCGTTACCAAGCGACGTTTGCGGAGGCCGTCTCGCGGCTCCTGAAGCCCGAGGGCCTCCTCGCACTGCAATTCATCACGTGCCCCGACGCCCGCTACGCAGCGCTGCGACGCGGCGTGGATTTCATCCAGAAGCACATTTTTCCCGGCTCGCTCCTGCTCTCGTTGAACCGGATGAACGGGCTCCTCGCCGAGTCCGGCGGCTTCGTGCTTCATGCGTTGGAAGATTTTGGTCCGGACTACGCGCGTACCCTGCGCCTGTGGCGTGAAAGTTTCCACGCCCGCCTCGACCAGGTCCGCGCGCTGAACTTCGACGACCGCTTCATCCGCAAATGGACCTACTACCTCTGCTACTGCGAAGCCGCATTCGCACTGCGCAACATCTCCGTCGTCCACACGCTCCACACGCGGGCGAACAACTCCCATCTTCCGTAGCGGGTGGTGGGCAACAATAACCGGTGCCCAACGAAACCAGCGATCACCTTGCCGGTCGCTATGGGCGCCAGCGCGCGGTGTTCCGTCCACTCGCTGGCGCTCGCGGCTACGGCTGAGTCCCCATGATACTTTTCCTCCGCATTCTTTTCTGCGTCGTCATCGCCTCGATGCTCGCGGTGACAGGCTGGGCCAGTCTGCACACGCCGTTGTTCGCCATTCCGCGCGCCGTGCTCGGGCATCCGTGGTTCATCGCCACGCTCTTCGACGCCTATTGGGCCTTCGTCACGTTCTATGTCTGGGTCGCCTGGAAGGAGCAGTCACACGCCGCCCGCGGGCTGTGGTTCGTGGCGATTATCGCCCTCGGCAATCTGGCGATGGCGGCCTACTTCCTCCGCGAACTTTTGGCCGTGCCCGCGTCCGGTTCGCTCGACGTCGTGTTCACCCGCCGCAACCCCGGCAAGATCATCCTGCCCGCGCTGCTGGCAGCGGCCGGCGCCGGCATCTACCTGCTGGCATGAGCCTGCGCCGAATCAGCGCCGCGGCCGCACACGCGCATCGAAGGTCCGTCGGGACCCGATGTCCCCCTCGGGCCATCCGGGAGGAATCGCCCACGGCAACAGCCCGACCGGGACATCGCACCCCACCCTCAGTCATGCCGCCAGAGACCCGCGCACCTGCGGCCCGCTACCATGGCTGAGCGCTCCGCCGCGGACCTCAGCGGTTCACCCGCCCGCCCCGGCTTCTGGCAACGGCGCTTCGTGCAGCCCGTGCTCGCGCAGTTGCGGCAGGGCGTGGCGCCCGACCGGGTCGCGCTCACCCTCGGGGTGGGCACCGCCTGCTCCCTCCTGCCGTTTTTCGGCTTCACCACCCTGCTGAACTTAGGCGTCGGCGTGGCGTTGAAGATGAACCAGCCGATCCTGCACACGTTGAACCAACTCCTCGGGCCGGTGCAGATTGGACTGATCTTGGTCTACGTCCGCACCGGCGAAGTGCTCTGGGGCGGCGCGGCGCATCCGTTCACCCTCGGGGAAATGTTCGCGGTGTTTCGCGACGCTTCGTTCGCCGATTTCCTCACCCGCTTCGGTTGGGCCGGCATCCACGCGCTGACCGCGTGGCTCATCACCAGCCCGTGCCTGATCCTCGTCATCACCTTCGGCACGCGGCCGCTGCTGCGCCGCTTCGCCGCCCGTCGCACCGTATGACCACGCCCATCCTTTTCTTCCTCGCCACGGCGTTCGCCTGCCTCGGTTTTGCGTTGGTCTACTTAGTGGCGCGGGCGCTCGATAACTACGGCATCGTCGACGTCGCGTGGGCCTACGCCTTCGGCGCGCTGGCGACGTTCTACGCGATGGCCGGCGCCGGCTGGGGCGTCCGCCGCGCTCTGCTGGCCACCCTGGTCGCGCTCTGGAGCCTGCGGCTTGGCACGCACCTGCTGGTGCGCGTGGCAAGTCACCACCCCGTGGAGGACAGCCGCTATGGCCAGTTGCGGCGCGACTGGGCCGCCGTGTTTCACCCCAAGATGTTCGGCTTCTTCCAACTCCAGGCGGTGTCGGTGGTCGGCCTCGGCCTCGGCTTCAGCTTCAGTGTCCAGAACGACGCGCCCCGGCTGCTGCCGCTTGAAATCGCCGGCGCCGTGCTGTGGTTGCTCGCCTTGACCGGGGAGTCCGTGGCCGACGCTCAACTCGCAGCCTTCAAACGCAATCCCGCGAACCGCGGCTTGGTGTGCGACGCCGGCCTCTGGCGTTACAGCCGGCACCCGAATTACTTTTTCGAGTGGCTGATTTGGGTCGCCTACTTCGTGTTCGCCCTCGCCTCACCTTGGGGCTGGCTCGCGGTGATCGGTCCGGCCGGCATCCTGTTTTTGCTCCTGCGCGTCACCGGCATCCCCCTCGCCGAAGCACAAAGCCTCCGCAGCCGCGGCGACGCGTACCGCCGGTACCAAGAACGAACGAGTGCGTTTGTGCCGTGGCGGCCCAAACCGCAGCTCCAAGTTGAAGGTTGAAAGTTGAAAGACCTGACAGACGTCGGCCCGTGCGTTTTGAACTTCCAATCACCCACACCCGGGACGCGCAGGGGCGTGTGACAAGGACCAAGAGGGATTCCGATCGGTCCGCCCGCGCTCAACGCTCAACTCTCAACGCTCAACTCCTCCGTCCCCATGCTCGACGCCCTGCTTGAAAAGAACCTCCTGCCCGACGCCCTCCTCCGCTTCGGCATCCGGCGCCTGCTCGCGCAACGGATCCGTGAGGAATCCGCGCGCTACGACCGCGCCGCCTACGTGGCGGACCTGAGGACCCGCCCGCTGGCCGAGGAGATGGAGGCCGCCAACGAGCAGCACTACGAAGTGCCGACGGTATTTTACCGGCACTGCCTCGGCCGGAGGTTCAAGTACTCCGGCTGCCTTTATCCGACCGGCCGCGAAACCCTCGATCAGGCGGAGGAGCTCATGCTCGCGCTTTACGTCGAACGCGCGCAACTCGCCGACGGTCAGGACGTGCTCGAACTCGGCTGCGGCTGGGGTTCACTGTCGCTCTATCTCGCGGAAAAATTCCCCCATTCGCGCATCACCGGCGTCTCGAATTCCCGCACGCAACGGGACTACATCGAGGGCGAGGCCCGCCGGCGCGGGCTCGTGAACCTGAAGATCATCACGTGCGACATGAACCGCTTCGACACCACGGTCGCGGGCTACGACCGCGTGGTCTCGGTCGAGATGTTCGAGCACATGAAAAATTACCAGCGCCTCCTGGCCGCAGTCGCGCGCTGGCTCCGGCCCGGCGGATTGCTCTTTGTGCACATCTTCACGCACGCCACGCTCTCGTACCACTTCGTGCCGCGCGACGCGAGCGACTGGATGGCGCGTTATTTTTTCACCGGCGGACAAATGCCGTCCCATGACTTGTTGCTGCAGTTCCAGGATGACCTGAAGGCGGTGTCGGACTGGAAGGTGAACGGCACCCACTACCAGCGCACCGCCGAACACTGGCTGCAGAACATGGACGCGCACCGCGCCGAGATCATGCCGCTCTTCGCGCAGACGTACGGGGCGGACCAGGCGACGAAGTGGTGGGCGTATTGGCGCGTTTTCTACATGGCCTGCGCCGAACTCTGGGGCTACCGCGGCGGCGAGGAGTGGTTGGTGAGCCACTACCTTTTCCGCAAGTAATCGACCGATGGCCGCACGACGCCACGTATTCGGGCTCTTTCTCGCCGGCCTGCTGGCCGTGACGGGCCGGACCGCCCCGGCAGCCGACGCGACCGTACGCGACGCCCTCGCCGCCGAGGCCCGGCTGGACACACGGCAGGCGCTGGCGCTGTTTCAGGCCGCGAGCGAAGCGCGGCCGGGCGACGCGTTTCTCCTCCAGAAAATCGCCCGGCAGTATTCCGATCTCTCGGTCGAACTGACGGACGCGGCCGAGCGCAAGGCAGTGCTGGCCCAGGCGCTCGGCTATGCCCAACGCGCCGCGGCGCTCGATCCGAACCACGCCGAAAGCGTGCTGTCGGTGGCGATCTGCCGCGGCCAGCTCGCCGCGTTCGGGGACATCCGCGAAAAGGTCCGCACCTCCCGGCTGGTCCGCGAAGACGCCGCGCGCGCGCTCGCCTTGAACCCCCGCTACGCGTGGGCGCACCACGTACTCGGCCGCTGGCACCTGGAGGTCACGGAACTCGGCGCCACCGCGCGGTTTTTCCTCAAGGTCTTTTACGGCGGCCTGCCGCCCGCGGCCGTCGCCGAAGCGGTCAATCATCTCGAGCAAGCCGCGACGCTCGAGCCGGACCAACTCGCGCACCACCTGGAGTTGGGCCGCGCCTACGCTGCGGCCGGCCAACCCGCGCGCGCCCGGAGCGCGTTCGAAACCGGACTGGCCATGCCCTCGCGCGAAAAGCACCACGACCTCGCCAAGGCCCGCGGCCGGGACGCGCTGGCGACGCTGCCGCAGGA
>CAIJFT010000151.1 GCA_903820035.1 uncultured Opitutia bacterium | reverse complement strand
CTCTTCAAAGACCTCGGCCGCATTCGTCAGGTCATCACCGGTCCCGACGGCGCCGTCTACGTGCTGCTCCCCGAGCGCATCGCGCGCCTCAAGCCGGCGGGCTGAGGTCGAGTTATTCGGCAGCACCGTTGTCCCGGTCGCGCAGGTTTCCCACCTGCCGGTTTCAACGAGCGGCGCCGCGCTGGCGGCGCCGAAAAGTACCCGCAAACATCCTCCGCGCCTCCGCGGCGGGCACGCTTGATCCAAACCCGGCCCGCCAATGCGCAAAGGCCGCGATATTGACCGGGTTTGATTCGCGAGCTTCGCGCGTTCGCGTGAGTCCGGATCGGTTGCGGAAGGCGAAACGGCCTTCCCGGGTGGCGCCGCAGTGTGCGCCGCGCCTGTGCGCCGAAAACCGCGGAGTACCGAGCGGAGCGCGACCAACCGGCGCTGCTGCGCTGCACATTTGCGTTGGCCGCGGCGGACCCCATCTTACCGGCCATGCTCCGGTCGCACTTGCTCACCTTTTTCGCCGGCCTGGCCTCGGCGTCCACCCTGCTCGTCACCCCGCTCCACGCGCAACGCGCCGCGGTCGAGGCCCAGAACGGCATCGTCTCGTCCGCCCACGTCCTCGCCTCGGAGGCCGGACTCGAGATGCTCCGGCGCGGCGGCAACGCCGTCGACGCCGCGGTCGCCACGGGCCTCGCCCTGACCGTCGTGTATCCGACCGCCGGCAACCTCGGCGGCGGCGGTTTTCTCGTCATCCATCTCGCCGGACCCGGCGGCGGCAAAGACGTCGTGATCGACTACCGTGAGACCGCGCCCGCCGGGGCGTCACGCGACATGTACCTCGGCCCCGACGGCAAAGTCATGTCGGGCCCGAATTCCTCGACCGTCGGCTGGCGTGCCAGCGGCATCCCGGGCTCCGTCGCCGGCTTCGCCCTCGCCCTCGAAAAATACGGCTCCGGCAAGCTCACCTGGGCCGACGTCTGCGAACCCTCGCGCCGCCTCGCTGCGGACGGACACGTCGTCACGCAGGGCGCCGCCACGCAGCTGCGCAACTCGGCGAAGCTCCTCGGCCAGTTCGAAGAATCCAAGCGCATCTACCTCAAGGGAGGCGCCCTCTGGCAGGCCGGTGAAACCTGGCAACAGCCCGACCTCGCGGCGACGTTTGCGCGGCTGCAAAAACAAGGCCCGCGTGAATTTTACGAGGGCGAGACCGCCCGGCGGATCGCCGACGCAATGGCTCAGCACGGCGGCACGATCACGTTGGCGGACCTCAAGACGTATCGACCGGCCGAACGCGCGCCCCTGCGCGGCACGTACCGCGGCTACGAGATCGTCACGATGCCGCCGCCGAGTTCCGGCGGGCTCATCCTTCTACAGATGCTCGGCATGCTGGAGGCACGCGACGTGAAGGCGCTCGGGCAAAACACGGCTGCAAAATATCATCTTTTCACCGAGGTCATGCGCCGCGCGTTCCGCGACCGCGCCGAATACCTCGGCGATCCGGACTTCGTGAGGATCCCCGTCGCCGAGCTGCTCGAACCCGCCTACCTGCAGCGCCGCATGCGGGACTTCGATCCGCAGCACGCCACGCCGAGCGAGAAAATCGAGCCCGGCCTCGGCCCGCTCAAGTTGGCCGCGAATTCCGGCGGCCCGCGGACGCCGTTCGCCGGCGAGTCGACCGAGACCACGCACTTCAGCGTCGTCGACGCGGCGGGCAACGCCGTCGCCAACACCTACACGCTCAACGGTAACTTCGGCAGCGGTGTGACCATTCCCGGCACGGGCGTGCTGATGAACAACGAAATGGACGACTTCACCGCGAAGGTCGGCGTGAAGAACATGTTCGGCCTCCTGCAGAGCGCGGCGAACGCGATCGCGCCCGGCAAGCGGCCGCTCTCGGCGATGACGCCCACGCTCGTGTTCAAGAACGGCAAGCTCGTGCTCGTGACGGGCAGCCCCGGCGGCCCGACGATCATCAACACCGTCCTGCAGGTGGTGACCAACGTGATCGATTTCGATCTGCCCGTGCAGCAAGCCGTCGAGGCCCCGCGTATCCACCATCAGTGGATGGCGGATACGCTGACCTACGAGCACCAGAGCCTCTCGGGTGACACGCTCGCGCTGCTGCAGGCCCGGGGCCACACGGTGCGCGAGCGGCAGTCTTACGAGGGCGGTTACCAGGGCGACGCCGAGACGATCGCGATCGATCCCGTGACCAACCTGCGCCACGGCGCCGCGGACCCGCGGAAGCCGGATGCTCGCGCAGTGGGGTTTTAAGAAACGCGCCCGCGGTTCGGACCAGATCCGGCTGCAAACGACCCGGGCCCGCGCGAAGGGCGTTGTCTCCGTGCCTCGGGACCAGGTAACGCTGACTTCCCGTCTGCCGCCGGGCGCCAGCCCCCTCGGCGTTGGCGCGAAATCGGAAGCCTGCGCTAAGCCCAGGGATCGAACAGCACCTTGATCGCCGCCTTGCGCCGCAATTGCGCGACGCCCTCGGCGTAACGCGTCAAGGGCAGCGTCTCCGAAATCAAAGGCGCAAGCCGCAACCTCCCCTCGATGATGAAACGCCGCGCGGTCTCGGCCGCGGCACGGTTGTGGTCGCCGTATCCGGCCAGCATCAGCCCCGGGCCGAACAGGTGGCGCGACGTGAAACGCACTTCCTCGCGCAGCACCCCGAAGAGCGCCACGCAACGCCGCGTACGGTCCATCAGGAACTCGATCGACGCGGGCACGCCCGTGAGGTCGATCGCATCGTCGAGGGCATTCACCGAACGCGAGGCCGGCCACGCCGTCGCGTCGGGCGCGAACGTCCGGTGCGCCCCGAGTTGCTCCGCCAAAGCCCGCCGCTCCGGCACCGGATCGAAGCCGATGACCTCGGCCGCGCCGTGTGCGCGGGCGAGTTGCACCGCGACGAGTCCGGCCGGGCCGAGCCCGCTCAAGCCGATGCGCCGGCCAGCGATGCCGCCGAGGGCCGCGAGTTGCTGAAAGGAAACCTCCACGCACATCGCGAGCTCGAGCGAGGCGATCGCCGCGACGTCGAGGGTCGCGGGCACTTCCAGCAGATCGTTTTCGTGAAACGCATTAAACTGCGCGTAGAAACCCGGCCGCGGCTTGCCGGTATCCCGCCACGCCGCCACCCGCGCTCCGATCCGGAGCGTGGTCACACCCGAGCCCAGCGCGACCACCTCGCCCGCCGCCTCGTGGCCGGGCGCGCCGGGGATATACGGATACGTGAGCGTCATCCCGGGGAACATCGGTTCGCCACCGAGGATGTGCATGTCCCAATGCGGACAGGTTGCGACCCCGAGCACGCGCACCAGCGCCTCGCCGGGACCAGGCACCGGCACCGGCGCATCCTTCCACACGGCGCGCCCGGGCGCTTCGATCTGGAGGAGTTTCATCGTCGACGGCAGGGCGGCGCTCATGGAGTGAACGCGATCCCGTGCGGCCGAGGGAGGTTCCTCAAGCTCAATCCGGTGAGCCCAGAGCCGAACGCGACCTTCCGCTTTTCCGGGGGGAAAGTAGCCGCGTGGGAGCGCCGCGACAACGTGGTCCTGACGTTCGGTCACGCTTTCGCCGGCGGCTCAAACGCGACTGCGCCAACCGCTCACCCTCCCGCCGCCGGCCAGTCGAGGACGACGCCGAGCACGGGCTCGCGCTTACTTTCAATCAGCGCCCAGGCCTCGGCGGCGCGCGCCACGGGGAAACGGTGCGTGAGCAGGTCGAGCGTGTTCAACTTGCCGGCCGCGATCCATTGCAGCGTCCCTTCCAGCCGCGCCGCGGTCGCCCCCGACACGAGGTGAAACGACAGCTCGTGGTTGCGAAACGCCTGCAGGCTGGTCTGCAAATTAACCTCACCGGACGGGCGATAAAAGCCGGCGATCACCATCTGACCACCCCGCGCGATCGCCGGCCGATAGGTGTGCAACGCCGCCGCCTGGCCGACCGTCTCGACCACGACCTGCACCGGTCCACCGACGAGCGCCTGCACGGCGGCGAAACCGAAATCGTTTCCGCCCGGCACCGTGTGCCCGTAGCGCCGGAATCGCGCCAACCGATCCTCATGCCGCCCGACCAACACGACGCGCGCCCCGCGCTGCGCGAGCGTCTGCGCGGCCCACTGCCCGACGAGCCCGTCACCGATCACGACCGCGATCTCGCCCGCCGCCACGGCCGGGCGCATGCCGCAATTGTAGCCGACCTGCGTGAGGACGAGGCCGGAATATGCCAACGGATCGCGGCCCGGGGGCAACTTCAACACAGCACCGCGCTCGCACACCGACGGCGACACGTGCCCGGCGAAACGATTGTCGAACATCCCGCACACCTTGCTCATCGACGCGAACACCCAATCGCCGGGCGCGAGGTCGTTGACCGCTTCGCCGACCCGCCACACGCGTCCGACTTTTTGGTACCCGGCCACCATCGGAAAC
This sequence comes from uncultured Opitutia bacterium, assembly GCA_903820035.1. GTDB lineage: Bacteria > Verrucomicrobiota > Verrucomicrobiia > Opitutales > Opitutaceae > ER46. The sequence goes on along the minus strand of CAIJFT010000151.1, from coordinate 935 downwards.
GGCATCGGGTCGCCGGGCCGCCACGCTTCGTCGCCCGACACACGTTCGCCGCGTAAAAAAGATCCCTCGGTGCCGTTGCTGATCCACGAGTGATGCACGTCCACCACCACGTCGCGCGGTCCGGGCTCGGGACAATCGATGGCCTGGAAGGAAACCCGATTCGGACCGGTGAAGACGACAGCGTGTGCGCGCATGGGGTGCGGCGATCCCGTGAGCGGAAGAGGCGTTCCTCAAGCCCAATTCCACGACGGCGACCGCCGGAGCGTTTACTCAGGCTTAACAAATCTCCCTGAAACCGAAGCCGCGGCCTTACAATCGCGACGTCTTGACGGATGTTCAGCCCGGTGTCCGCGCAGTTTGCCCTCCGTCCGGATGGCCGCGGTCCGCGGGTTCGTTCCATCACCATGATCACCCGCCGTCTCCTTCAACTCTCCTTCCGTCTCAGCACTGTCTCGCTCCTCCGGACCGCCGCCATCGCGGTCGCGGCAGAAAGCTGGCCGGAACACAGCCTCACCGTCCCCGCGACATTTTCCGCCGGGCGCATGCACAGCGTGATCTTCGCTGCGCTCGACCTCGACCATAACGGCGTGATCTCCGCCTCCGAGCTGGCCAACGCCCCGACCGCGCTGCGCGCGCTCGATCTGGACGGGGACGGGACGCTCACCGCCGCCGAACTACGACACTTCGAACGCCATCGCCCGACGGCCACTGCGAACACGGGGCCCCGCCGCGAGCCGAAGGCCGCAAACATTTCCCCGGGCTTCCTTCTGGCCTTCACGCTCGATGCGAACCACGACGGCATCATCCAGCCCATGGAGATCGCCAACTCCGCCTCCAGCCTCGGCGGGCTCGACCTCGATGGCGACGGCCAGATCACGGTGAGCGAACTGCGCCCCGCGCGCGGCTTGGCGCAAAGTGCGCAATAAGGCGAAAGG
>CAIJFT010000150.1 GCA_903820035.1 uncultured Opitutia bacterium | reverse complement strand
TTTACGACCGCCTCGTCGCGGCCGGCAAACCCAAGAAAGTCGCGCTCGTGGCCCTGATGCGCAAACTCATCGTCCTCCTCAACCACCTCCTGAAAAATCCTCAATTTAAGCTCGCCTGAAAGACCGTTGCTGACCCCTTTTAGAGGACCGCACGCGTTTCGGGTCAAGCCGGTGGCAGGGGGGTAGTGCACGCGTAATATCGGCCGTGGCCACGAGGCGGTTTTGGATCTTTAGGAATCCGTGCGGATTGCGCCTCTCGGGCACCTAGTTCGCATTCATCCTACCTCGCGAGTGCAGTCTCAATCTGGCGCCGAACTTCCCTCGGGTCGTAAGCCGCTTTCGCCGGGACATGAAGAATCGGTAGTCCCGCCGAAGCAAAAACTGTATCCACGAAAGAATCGCGTGCAACCCTCTCCTCTTCCTCGTGCGAACTGTCGTCTAGCTCGATTCCAACAAGTGGTCGGCCGTCATTCCTCTGGATTAGCAGAAAATCCACGTGCTTTGAATTTATCCGATTCTGCGCCCGCTGCCGGTCGCCACGTTCCAGTCCTTTCTTGATTCCGAATATGTCCGCAAGCCTGACCTTGCTGGTAATCGTCACTCCTTCGATGTTGAGCGATTCAATGACGCCAAGGAAAGACCGCTCGGCAGGAGAAAAGAGCGATTTCCGCAGGTAGTAGGCGTCCGGCTTTTCCGCGCCGCCTTCGTCCTTCGCAGCGCCTTTGGCTTTGAGCGCCAAAAGCGCGAAGGCAATTAAGACAACTACCACCAGGACGCCGATAACGAGCAGGTTCATCTTTGAGGATAGGAGTTACTGAGCCGAAGCGACAACTGCGTCATCCCGAATGCCGAACGTCGGCAACATTGCAACCGTAGCGGCTAGTGGAAGGTGCGTAGCGTCGATGTACATTGTGCTCGCCCCTCTGCGCTCCACGGTTCCAGGGAATAGTCCGAAAGGGTCAGGGCGAAACTTGCAACGGGCGCCGGGCGCCCCGCCTCGATGAGTAGCCGTTTCGAGATTGCTGTATGGTCTCGAAGGCGCAGCAGTCGGTCGTCCTTATTTTAGTATTTTAGCTCCCCGAAGTAAGCGTCCGACCGAGTGCATCGTTGACGCGTCATAAAGGCGATACACGCGCCGCGTGGGTTTAAGCATTGAGACGTAGCCCGATGGATTGGAGACCCGCGAGTTCCGGGCGCGTCGTCAACGAAACGCGCCCGGCCGGTCCGGCGCCCCGCCTGCGATTGCCAACCACGACCGAAACCACCACCTCGACCAGCGTCTCCGACTGACCTCAAAGCCGGAGCCGTTCTGGCGTTGCTCCCACCTCTTCGATTTCCAAATTGCATCAGGCTCGTTGCCCTTCCCCTGCCCCCTTCCGTGAAAACCCGCATTGCTCTCCTCCTGGCTATTGCCGCCACTGTATCCGCGAAAGACTACCGCGTCCTCGTTTGGGACGAACAGCAGCCGCAGCAAAGGGAGGCGTATGGCGGAAAATTCCTCGGCGAGACCATCGCCGCGTATCTGGAGAAACAGCCGGGACTTGTCGTGAAGACCGCGCGGCTCGACGAGGCCGAGCAGGGCCTCAGCGACCCGACACTCGCTGCCACCGACGTGCTCGTCTTCTGGTGCCATCGCCGCGTGAAAGATCAGGACGACGCGCGGATGGAAGCCGTGGTGAAGCGCGTGCTCGAAGGAAGGCTCTCGCTCATCGCGCTGCACTCCGCGCATTGGGCGAAGCCTTTCGTCCGGCTCATGCAGGAGCGGGCAAAGGCTGATGCGCTGAAGCAATTGCCGGAGGCGGAGCGCGCTGTGGCGAAGTGGGAGTTTATAAACGACCAGCCTTACGCCAAAGGCGTTAAGGCCGGTGCACCGCTCACGCCTTCGCTCGCTCGGGTCGGCGACGTTTGGCAGCTCACGCTGCCGCAGTGCGTTTTTCCGGCCTATCGGGCCGATGGCGCGCCCGGTCATGTCACCACCGTGTTGCCGCAGCATCCCATCGCCGCCGGATTGCCGGCACAATGGGACATCCCGCAGACCGAAATGTATGGCGAGCCCTTCCACGTTCCCGCGCCCGATGAGGTCGTGCTCGAGGAGAAGTGGGACAAGGGCGAGCGCTTCCGCAGCGGTTGCGTGTGGCAGGTCGGCAAGGGCCGCGTCTTCTACTTCCGCCCCGGCCACGAAACCTATCCCGTCTTCAAACAAGCCGAGCCGCTCCGCGTCGTGGAGAATGCCGTGCGCTGGTTGGGGGCGAAGCCCTCCGCGCAATGAAATACCTCATTGCTTTCACCGTTCTCCTCCTCGCTCCGCTGGCCCCGCTCCACGCCGCCGGGCCCGGGTGGGGCGATCAGGGAGATGGCACGTATCGCAATCCCATTTTGTGGGCGGATTTCAATAACCCGTGTGTGTTCAAGGCGGGCGACACGTTCTATCTGACCTGCGCCTCGCATCACTTCATGGGCATGCCGTTGCTGAAATCGAAGGACCTGGTGAACTGGACGCACGTAGGCCGCATCTACTCGCGCCTCGGTGGAGTTCATGCGGACTTCACTTTCCCTGGCAAGGCGTGTTCCGCTGGTTCGCAGGATGGCGAAGTGGGTTTCTTC
>CAIJFT010000149.1 GCA_903820035.1 uncultured Opitutia bacterium | reverse complement strand
TTTACGACCGCCTCGTCGCGGCCGGCAAACCCAAGAAAGTCGCGCTCGTGGCCCTGATGCGCAAACTCATCGTCCTCCTCAACCACCTCCTGAAAAATCCTCAATTTAAGCTCGCCTGAAAGACCGTTGCTGACCCCTTTTGCAGATTGGCCCTGATTGGGTCATCGACAGAGGAAACTGGCGGTTTACCTACTCGGATGAATTGCTCGACAAGTGCCGAGAAAGAGCGAGCAAGAATCTACGTGAGGCGCTCGCAACTGCAGAGCACTTGGGGGTACAGGTGGACTTTCACGACAATGTTGGCTCACTCCTCGATGCTAATGTCGAAATGTCGGTGACTTGATAAGAGCGAAGCGGGCAGCGTGATACTTTGGAGGCATAAACCCAGTGGGGCCGTGGAGGGTGGGGTTGCCCTGATTTGACGGCCCACATAGCGGGAGCAGCTATTCCACCCGCAAGGTGGCACCGAGCAAGTAGTGGTCTGTCCAAATCCGCTTCACCGGAGCCGCCGGCCGATTTCCGTAGGGCGGTCTTTTCAATTCGACGTCACGCCATGTCGCCGGGCCCAGAACCACCATTCGGTCGTAAGCGTTGTTCGTTAGGTGGGTAGGGCGGAAGTTTATCTGCTCGCCGGCAGCAACCTGATTGCTGGGGCAACCTCGGCTACGTACGCGACCCCATTTGTTACCGATGCCACGAGCTATTGGGTGCGGATTACTAATGCCGGCGGCAGCGTCGATAGTTCCATCGTCACTGCTCCCGCGCCGGCCTTAACAACGACAACTCCAACCACGCCTGTGCCAAGCTCCGCGATGGGATTGGTCAACATGTCAATCCGAGTCGTCACTAACGGTAGCCCGATCATCCCCGGAATCGTCGTGGACACTCCACTGAAGGCGTTAATTCGTGTTGCAGGGCCGTCGCTCGGTCAGTTCGGCGTTCAGGGAACTTTGAGTAATCCCAAGTCGCACTCGCAGCGACGCTCGGCTTCGACGGCCCTATTGCCTCGGATGTGAACGACCTTACTTTTCCCGAGTTTAGACGTGCATGAGAGGGGGCCCCTATCGCTTTCCTTGCTTGTTCCAAGGCGGATTGTGTTTGGCGATTAGGTGTGCCTCGACGCTGGAGGAATTGATCCACTTGTTGCCCGCGCACCCAATCTGTTCCTTGATAGAATCTAAGCTAAGCGTCCAAACCTTTACGAGGTGCCCTGCACTAATCGCGTCACTAATTTCCACTTTCTTGAAGTGGTAAATATCATCCTTCTGCACGTAACCCCAGCGTTTGTGTAATCCGTTTTCATAGGAGCCTATGTAAGCGATCTCATCCCCTAATGTAACAACGTATACGCCTTCCGCATTGTCGTTGGGGTGTGTGTCCGACTTTTCCAATGAAACAATGTCGCCCTGCGAATCTGCTCGGCACTTGTACGCCTCAATGAAATTCAGTTCATCTAATTGCATAGTAAAATGGGTCCGTGAATCGGTTAAATCGGCTTTGGGAGTTGGTTAACAATCCGAAGCGGGGGCAAGTGCAAATGGCAGTAAGCGTGGTCCTGCTCCTAGGGAGCGACCTCATCTGCGCACTGGAATCCGGATGACTCTCCATCACTGCATTCAATGAAGTAGTCGGCCGCCTCGTTCTTTTCGTCTACGAATGTCTTCGACATGATTCCGACGACCTCGGTCGCGCGTTCAATCTCGCTCACTGCTTCGCTGAAGGCGCTTTGTAGGCTGCTGACTTTGGGTCGCTTTCGTTTGAGCCAATTCGAAAACACCCGCTTTTCTGAAGGTTTAAGCTTAGCGAAGTCTGCGCCGTGTTTTGTCAGTAGAGCGCAGATGGCTTCCTCTCCCGGTTTTGCCTGAAGATGTTTGGATGTGGTCACGCCGGCGCTAACCCAGAAGCTGTGACCGCCTTTGATCTTCTCGAAACCCATGCTGTAGATTTCGATTTCGGCCTCCGGGGGATTACTTGCCAGCATCAGCGGGCTCTCGATCTGCTCGCTTTCAATATCGAGATACTCCGACTCATCAGAAGAGGTTTCGGCAAGTAAGGGCTTCAGTCGATTCTGCAGCTGTTTGGGGATCTTTCCGCGCTGATGCCTATTAAGTTCACAATTGAACGCGGCAACAGACGAGAATCCTGTAGTGCTTAGGATTTGCTGGATCACGAGTGGGGAAATTAAACGAGCGTCATCCACGACGTTCGCAAACTCACCGTTCTTGTAATAACGCCAAGTCCCGTAAAACGTCGGCTTTTGCTTCAGGTTCATATTCGAGATGGGGTTTGAGGGGCCCTAGCGCTCACCTCGCCGATTCTGCCACCATTGCCCCCAGGGCCTTCTCCAGCGCGGTCATCTGGGAAACCATCTCTGCCTGAATAGCGGGCCATCTCTCCTCCGGTGTGCGGTAGCCACCGAGATCGATCTGATGTTTGATCCGGCTCGCACGCCTCTTATCGAGGCGCTCCCAGATCAAAGGTCTCCCAAAGGTCGCTTCACACTCTTCGCGCCGCGCAAACAAGGTGTCGAAGATGGCTTTGTTTTCGTCGGAAATTCCACGGTCGATGTAGAGTTCGACTGTCCCATGGTCCGGGGCGATTATATAGACCCAACCCAAGCCGCGAATGCCGGAGCTGCCGCCGATCCAGTGGTACATGCCCGGCTTCCGACCGGCGTGACGGGTGCCACGATCGCGTGCAATCGCAAGCAGGCCGGTCCAAAACTTCTTTCTAAGATCATGTCGTTCCAGCCGCTCCCGGCGTTCCCCCCTTACTTTCTCCCTTAGTTGAATCTGGTAATCCTGAGCCTCCGGCAGAGGGATCACCTGTTGGACGTCTACCAACCGAGTCTGTCCATCCTGATAGGGTCGGAGACGGATGCAACGGATGTCGATGTCCCGCTCCCGGAGCCAAAGTACAGTGGTCGTGAGCTCCTTGCTAAAGTCCTCCGAGACCAGGACTACTCGCACGTCCGACGCAAACGCTTCCTCGTCCGGCTCATCCCAGCCGAGGAACGCAAGCAGGCGGTCGCGTGCCTCCGCCTGATTTTCGCCGATGTGAGCGAGGAACGTCGCATGGATTTCGGCGGCACGCTCGAAGGTCATCGCTGAAACCATGCTGGCGTAGCGGAGCGCCTGGAGTTCCATATGACCACCGTCGAGCGTGCGCTTGAGTTCGATGACTACAAGATTGGCTTGGTCGTCAACCGCGAGGAGATCGATTCGTCGCCGGCTGTCCTCCCAGTCGCCGAACTCTTCGGCGAGGACGTAGAGGTTATCTTCGAGCACCTCGATCTGTGTGCGAAGCAGACGCTGCAGATCACCGCGCTCGCGCACTTTCATCTCGGTTAATGAGGCGGGACTCAAAGGACGCAGCTTGTCATTCGTGATTTCGAAGAGGGGCATAGGGCAGGTCGATTGCTGATCCGGGCGAAGCAACGATTTTCCTTGTATAGAAATGTCTGAATATTCCGCAATCCGCGACATTTATCGCGGCCGACTCTCAAGTAAATTCGGTGACTAGGACAGCGGATGTCTCTTCGAGAAGGGTGTTCACCGTTCGACTGACCGAGAACTCCTTCGTCTAGAGTCTTTATAATATTTAAGGTCACTACTGTCCGGTAGCTATATATAAACAGCGTTCCTTTAAGTTGGAAATCAACGGGATACGTTCTGAAAACTATGTGAGCGATTTGAAGGTCAGGAAATTTTATTCAAGATTGGAAAATATTGCAAAGGTCAGCCATTACACTGTTTATGCATGAACCCGTGACTGAGTGGGTTTTTGCGTCAATCTGGGGCGGTGAACCTCGGAAAAACCATATTCGCGCAGATCATCGAATGGATTCATCCACAACAGTTCCAGCGTTGTGTGGCTCGTTATATCAATCCGTCCCAAGTGCGACGATTCTCTTGCTGGGATCAATTCCTCTGCATGGCGTTCGGCCAATTGACATTTCGAGAAAGCCTGCGCGACCTGGAGGACAGCCTGCGACCGCGCCAGCGACAGCTTTATCACTTGGGCTTTCGCGGATCGATTGCGCGCAGCACGCTTGCCGAGGCCAACGCTACGCGGGACTGGCGCATCTACAAGGATCTTGCGCTGCTGCTTGTCGGGCGCGCGCGCGAACTCTACGTCGGGCAGCCGCTCGACATCGAGGGGCTCGAATCTGCGGTCGTGTTTGCCATCGATTCGACGACCGTCGATCTGTGCTTGTCGCTGTTCCCGTGGGCTCGTTTCCGAAAGACCAAGGCGGCGGTCAAGGTCCACACGCAATTGGATTTGCGCGGATCGATCCCCACGCTGATCCATGTCACTGATGGAAAGGTGCATGACGTCAACTGGCTCGATCAGCTTACGTTTGAACGTGGCTGCTTCTATATTCTCGACCGCGGCTATATCGACTTCGGGAGGCTCGCACGAATTCAAAAAGCAGAGGCATTCTTTGTCACCCGCGCCAAATCCAATCTTGGTTTTTACGTCTGTCACTCCCAGCCTGTGCCAGAAGGCAGCGGTGTGGTTTGCGACCAAATCATCCGGCTCACCGACCCAAAATCCAAGGCCGCATATCCGAACAAGCTGCGCCGGATCGTTTATGTCGATCCCGATACCGGCAAACGCTTGGTCTTTCTTACGAACAATTTCATTTTGCCCGCTCTCACCATTGCCCTGCTCTACAAAGCCCGTTGGCAGATCGAACTTTTCTTCAAGCTGATCAAGATGAACTTTCGCATTAAGGCATTTTTCGGCCGCGAACCCAACGCGGTTTACACGCAGGTCTGGTGTATCATCGCAATATACACGCTCTTGCTCATTATAAGAAAGCAGCTGGGACTCAAAGTAAGCATGCACACCATGCTCACGGTTTTGAGCATAAACATATTTTAGAAAGTGACTATTCATGAACTATTTACGGAATTCGGACTCATGGACGATAGAAATGAGGATCCTAACCAGCTGTTAATCAATTATTAGCTACCGGACAGTAGTGATTTAAGGTCATTACCCGCTTTACATGCATGAGCCGCGGGATTCTCGTCTACGAAGGACAGCCAGCATTTAACCCCAAATGCCGAGTTACCTCACAAAATCCGATTTCAAAGCCAGCTACGACTGCGCCACCAAGCTTTTCTATCGGAAGAATGGCTATCCGACCAACCAGGACGATAACGAGTACCTCCGGTTTCTCGCAGATGGCGGGTTCATGATTGAGCTCGCCGCCAAGGCCAAGTATCCATCGCAGCATGACCTAGTGGGAATCCGCGATCCGCAGGTCGCCTATGCGCGTACGATCGAAATTATCAGAGCATCGGCTGATGCGGTCGTTTACGAGGCGGCTGCGCTGAGTGGTTTGTTTCAGGCCCGGATCGACATTCTCCGGCGGCGGGGCGACACCCTCGAATTGATCGAGGTTAAGTCATCTTCGTTGGGCGCCGACGATGAAAATAACGACGCTGAGTCCCCGTTTCTCAATCGCGACGGGGAGGTGCTGGGCAAGTGGAGAGAGTACCTTCTGGACGTTACCTTTCAGCTGTATGTCGCGAGGTTGGCCTTCCCTGAGTTCAAGGTGGTGCCACGGCTCTGTGTCGTGAATAAGGCGCAACGGGTTTCAGACAACGAAACCCTGCGGCATTTTCACCTTACTCCCCGCGATAAGAATCGGCCCAACGACCGGCCCACGATAACCTATACCGGCAACTTGGATGCGCTGGCTAAATCGTCTCTTCTCACGGTGCGGGCGGTTGATCGCGAGTCCGCCCTTTTGATGGAGGAAGTCAGGGCGAGGGCCGATACGTTGGCTTCGCTTTTGCAAGCCGACGGCACGGTATTGCGTGTACAGGTCCCGATTGCGGATAACTACCGGCTATGCCGAACCTGTGAGTACCGGTTTGGTCCCAACGCTTCGCCCGCGCGCAACGGCTTCGCTGAATGCTGGGGAGAGATGGCTGGAAATCGCCCCCACATCTTGGATCTGCATCGCGTTGGCCAGATTGGCGGTCGCAACTTTCAGGATCCTGTCCCGGATCTGCTCCGCTCGGGGCGTGCGTCGCTGCTTGATTTGGCTGGGCATCAGCTCGGTGCTGATAGTGCGTATACCCGCCGTCGGGTGATGCAGTGGAGCCACCATCGGGGCGGCGCCACGGAGCATCTGCCCGATGCGTTGGTTCAGGAACTCGTTTCGCACCAAAAGTCGCCCGGTTGGCCGCTTCACTTTATTGATTTCGAGGCGTGCGACATTGCGCTGCCTCATCACCCTGGACTTAGGCCTTACGAACGGGTGGCGTTTCAATGGAGCTGTCACACCGTGTGCGCTGATGGCACTCTCGATCACGGAGAGTGGATCAATACGCAGCTTCAGTTTCCGAACTTCCAGTTCGTCCGCTCGCTTCGTGCGCGGATTGGTGACTTCGGCACCGTTTACGTTTGGTCGCCTTACGAGCAGGCCACGCTTAACCGCGTTCTGCTGCAGATCGGGGAATGGATTGCGCGGGATGAAGCGGAGGCGGTACGCGCCTCGGGCTTAAAAAACAAGGACGAGTTGATTCAGTTGTGTTCGTGGATTGATCGCCTTCTGGGGCCCGAAGACGCCAAGGGAAAGCGCACCCAGTCGCCGAGGATTTGCGATCTTCACGGCTTGGCCCTAGAGCATTATTTCCATCCGGAAATGCTGGGGCGGACCTCAATCAAAGTGGTGCTGCCTGCGGTGTGGCGTCAGTCGGAAAGCTTAAGAAGCCACCCGTGGTTTCGGAAGTACCTGCAGTTTGATGCTGAATCGCGTCCGATCGATCCCTACAAGACGCTGCCTGCGCTACCGATGGGCGGGGAAGGGGAAGAAAATGACGCCGTCAGGAACGGCACGGGCGCCATTCGCGTTTACCAGCAGCTGCTATTCGAGTCCGGAACGGACGCTGCGGTTCAGGCAAATCGAGAGCGACTGCTTCTGCAATACTGCGAGTTGGACACCGCTGCGATGGTGATGATTTGGCACCACTGGATTAATGGGGTGCGGGGGAATTAACTCTTAGCCTATCAATTCTATGACCAATAAAAATAAAGATATTCCATCGCTAACATTTTGGAAAAGCCGGCTGGATGAATCCAAGCTTGGTTGCTATGTGTATGGTATTGGAGACCCGAGGCGTGCCAACCGTTTGTTTTACGTTGGAAAGGGAGGGGGTAAGAAGAGCCAAGGGAATAATCGACCTGATGCTCATTTGAATGAGGCTTTCGTTGCTCGAAAGAAGGGATATCAAATGGGCTATAGCGATAGTAAACTGCAGGCAATAAATGAAATATGGGACTCGGGAAAGGCTCCAACGCTCTGCGTGATTAGGCGCAATCTCACGGAGGAAGCAGCATTCGATGTTGAGGCCGCGGTCATCGATACGCTCGGTGTCGTCTACGGCGAAAAACTTACAAATAAACAGGGCGGGCATCAAAAGGCGGATCGGAGTATCATCACGGAGGATTCATTTGAGGTCATATTCGCCGAACCTGTTGCGCCAGTTTCTGAAATAAAATCGGTTTTTGTTTTCAATATCAGAAACACGGTAGGGGAGCGGTCGCTCTATGATGCCGTCCGCGCCAGTTGGCCAATAGGCAAGTCAAAGTGCGTCATCCCAGCATATGGAGTTGGCTTGGTTAATGGAATATCCCGCGTTGTAGTAAAAATCGAGTCTTGGCACCCGGGAATCAGCACTCCGAAGAAAAAATCATTTCAGGGACAAGAACTTGATGAGGTCTCAGCGGTTGGCTCTGAGCTTTTGGGTAAGGATTTCTCGCGGTTAATGAAAAATCCCAAGACAGGGAAAACCTTGGGCTATTTCCAGCGGGGAGGAGTGATCTGCATAGATTTTATGGGTAAGAAAAAGGCCATTATTACTCGTGGCTCTCGGGAGGGCGGGGTAATGGATTTGTGAGAGGGACAGAAAACGGGGTCAAACGTTGCACTTTGCGCTTTGCTTGGAGGGAGTTTGAAAAGGACCGGGTCTGCGCGGCAGGAGCTGACCAGTCGGCAGAGCCGAAACGGACAGCCCATGCTGAGCTCCTGAGCGCCTGCGGTCTGCGATCAGCAGCCGTGTTTAGTCGTGTCCATCCGTGGTTCAACGGAGTCGTTTCTGGTTTACCCGGCACGTCCGGCCTTGAGCCGTGCGTGATTCGCCGGTTGCTTCGCGCACGATGAACTTCTGCATCGCCGTCCCCGGTCTCACTGCCGCACAGCGCTCCCGGCTGGAGGCTGCCCTCGCGGCCCACACCCTCACGTTTTGCGCCGAATTCCCTGAATTCGAAAAACGCGCCGCCGTCGCTACCGCGCACGTGATCTTCGGCAACGTTCCCGCTGCGTGGCTCAGCGCTGCGGTAGGCCTGCGCTGGGTGCAGCTCGAGTCTGCTGGCGTGGACGCCTACCTCGGGCTCAACGCCACGCCGCGCGCCGCGTCCGTGGTCCTCACCAACTTGGCCGGTTTCTACGATCGCGCCGTCGCCGAAGCGGCCCTCGCCGGCATTCTCGCGTTCTACCGCCAGTTGCCACGGCTGCTCGTCGCGCAACCCGCGGCCCGCTGGATCAAATCTGAGGTCGAACCCGCGATCCGCGCGCTCGGTAGCCAGCGCGTTCTCCTCCTGGGCGCCGGCGGGATCGCCCGCCGCCTCGCCCGCGTGCTCGCAGCCTTTGATGCCGAGGTGCAGTTTTTCTCCCGCACCGCCCGCACCGGCGCACTCGCTACTTCCGCCGAACTCGACGCCGCGCTCGCGACCACCGATCTCCTGATCAACACGCTCCCGCACACCCCCGCGACGATCGGCTTCCTCGACCATGCGCGTCTCGCCCGCCTGAAACGCGACGCCGTGGTCGTCAACGTCGGCCGCGGCTCCACCCTCGACGAAGTCGCGCTCCTCGCACTCCTGGACGCCGGCCACCTCGGCGGTGCCGTGCTCGACGTGACCGCGATCGAACCCCTCCCCGTCGGCAGCCCGCTGTGGCGCCATCCCCGGGTCTTGCTCACCCAGCACACGGGTGGACGCTTCCCCGGCGAGACCGATCGCAAAATCGACGTGTTCCTCGCCAACGTGACGCGCTTCGAGCGTGGCGAACCGCTGCACAGCGGGGTGGACGTCACGCGCGGTTATTAACCTTCGCGCCGTGGCCTAGTCAGGATCGGCGGCACGGGCCGGCCGGATGAACGTCGAGGTCGGCGCCCTGGGTTGTTCGCGGGGTCAGCAAGGTATTTTACCGGCCGGGGAGGCGATCGTAGACCAACGTCTCGTGATCGTTGGACGCTCGTGGAAACACCACTCGCTGGCGCTCGCGGCTACACCTCGCCGGGCGGGGGGGCGGTGAGATCTATCGCCCAAACGCTTCAGACTGTGATTTGCCGGGTAGCCGCGAGC
>CAIJFT010000148.1 GCA_903820035.1 uncultured Opitutia bacterium | reverse complement strand
TTGTACCATTCGGTCGGACCCTACGGTGATGTCGACCTCTCGCCCCTGAAAGATCTGCTGGTGACCGGCGGCCATCGCGCGGACCTCGCGCCGTTCCGTGCGTTGGCGCTCGACCGCCGGCCGGCCGAAGAGCTCTACGACCTTCGCCAGGACCCGCATCAATTGAAGAATGTTGCCGCGCAAACGGCGTACACGACCGCACGCCGCGATCTACGTGAACGCGTTGAACGCTGGATGCGCGAGACCGATGATCCCCGCGTGAATCCGGCGTACGACGGCTGGGACAAGATGGAGTACTTCGGACCGCCTGCCCGGACCGGCGAGAAAGGGAAGAAAGCCGCCAAAGCGGCGAAGTAGGGCTGATTTTTATGATGGAGGCCCGTCCGAAGGCGGGCACCCGGCCACCGGTCGAGTTTACAGCGGAGCAGACGGGCGCCCTCCCGCCCTGCAATTTCGCCGCGACAACGGCACCGACCGTCGCCAACGTCGCCGGCTCCCATGTTGCCCCTTATCTCCACCCATAGCCGCATTCTCGCCACCGTCCTACTCGCTGCGTCGCTCGGCGTTTGGCTCAGCGCCCAGCCGGTCGCGGAGAAAAAGGCCCAGCCGGCCAAGCAGACGCGTAGTACCGACTACGAGGGTGGCGGCACCGGCGAACTCGTCCTTCATAAGTGGTCCGGCGCCATCAATGTTCCCGATCCCGTCGCGTGTTCCGTTGATCCGCAGGGCCGGGTCTATGTCTCCGCGACGACGCGCCGCAAGGTGGCTGACCTCGACATCCGCGAGCACACGATGTGGATTCCGGACGACGTCGGCCTCACGAGTATCGAGGAGAAGCAGGCCTTCCTCCAACGCGAATTGGCGCCGGGCAAACTCCGGGCCCCGCGTGGCGAGTTACGCGACCACAACGGCGACGGTTCGATCGACGTGAAGGATCTCACGTTCCACTCCGAGCGGATCTACCAGTTGCGCGACACGGATGGCGACGGCACGGCCGACAAGATGACCGTTTTCGCGGAGGGTTTTAACACCGAAGTCACCGGCATCGCCGCGGGCGTGATGTACCATGACGGCTGGGTCTACGCGACGATCGTCCCCGACCTCTGGCGGTTCAAGGACACCGACGACGACGGCGTGGCCGACATCCGCGAAATCGTCGTGCACGGTTTCGGCCACCACCTGGGCTATGCCGGTCATGACATGCACGGCCTGATGGTGGGACCCGATGGCCGCATCTATTGGAGTATCGGCGACAAGGGCTTGAATGTCGTGTCGAAGGAGGGCCGCCGCTTTTTCTATCCCAACACCGGTGCCACGCTCCGCGTCGAGCCCGACGGCAGTGGTTTCGAGGTCTATACCTCGGGCAATCGCAACATCCAGGAGCCCGCCTTTAACGAATACGGCGATCTCATCGGCGTGGATAACGACGCCGACCAGCCGGGCGAACGTGAGCGTTTCGTCCACCTCCCCGAGGCGAGCGACAGCGGCTGGCGTTGTAACTACCAGTACATGCGGCTCGACAGTCCTTGGATGCGCGAGGGGCTTTGGAAACCGCATGTCCCCGGCCAGGCCGCCTACCTCCTGCCGGCACGGCTGAACTACTCCGACGGTCCGGCCGGTTTTAAATACAACCCCGGCACGGCGCTCGGCGAAAAGCAGCTCGGGATGTTTCTCCTGAACGAATTTCCCTCGGGCAAGATGCGCGGTTTCCGCGTCGAGCCGGAGGGCGCAACCTACCGCATGGTCGGTG
>CAIJFT010000147.1 GCA_903820035.1 uncultured Opitutia bacterium | reverse complement strand
CGACACCCTGTTCCGCGAAGGAGAGTTTGTACCCGCCGGCGTACCGGTCGTGTCTCTGCTGCCGCCGGAAAACCTGAAAGTCCGTTTCTTTGTCCCCGAAGCGGAATTCGCCGGCCTCCGGCCGGGGATGCGGATCAGGGTATCGATCACCGGCCGGGCCACGCCGGTCGAGGCGCGGGTGAACTATCTTTCTCCGCGGCCGGAATACACGCCGCCCATCCTCTACAACCGCGACAACCGGTCGAAGCTGGTGTTCATGGTCGAGGCCGCTCTCGACCCCGCCATCGCCCGCGACCTCAACCCGGGCCAACCGGTCGACGTCGTGGCGGTCAAATGACCACGCCCGCCGCCGAAGCCGTGATCGACGTCACGGGTATCACCAAGCGCTTTGGCGACAAGACCGTCGTCAACGCGATCGATCTGCAGGTCAGGCAGGGCGAGATTTTCGGTTTCCTCGGTCCCAACGGTTCGGGCAAAACCACGTTCATCCGCATGCTCTGCGGCCTGCTCATTCCCGACGCCGGCCAAGGCCGGTGCCTCGGCTACGACGTGCGGAGCCAGCAGGCGGAAATCAAGCGGCATGTCGGGTACATGACGCAGCGCTTCAGCTTCTACGAGGACCTGAGCATCCGCGAGAACCTCGACTTCATCGCCCGCATTTACGGCCTGCCGGACCGCGCCGCGGCCGTGCAACGCAGTCTTGAACGGCTGAATCTCGCCCACCGCAGCACGCAACTCGCCGGCGCGCTTTCCGGCGGCTGGAAACAGCGGCTCGCGCTCGCCGCCTGCCTCATCCACGAACCGCGGCTGCTCCTGCTCGACGAGCCGACCGCGGGCGTCGACCCCAAGGCGCGGCGCGAGTTTTGGGAGGAGATCCACCGCCTCGCCGCCGAAGGCCTGACGGTCCTGATCACGACGCACTACATGGACGAGGCGGAACGCTGCCACCGGCTCGCCTACCTCGCCTACGGCAATCTCCTCGCCCGGGGCACCGTGGCCGAGGTGATCGCCGGCGCCGGACTTACCACCTGGATCGTCACCGGCGCCGGTCTCACGGCAATCGCGGACGCCCTGCGGGGGCGCGCCGGCGTGGAACAGGTCGTGGCCTTCGGCAACACCCTCCATGTCAGCGGCCGGGATGCGGGGAAACTCGATGCCGCGATTACGAAGGTCCGAGATCAGGCGCAGACCTGGACCCGCGGACGCGCGAGCTTGGAGGATGTTTTCATCAGTCTGATGGACGGAGCGCAGGACAACTTCAAATGACCGCACCGTGACCATGCACCGCTTCGCATTTCACCGGCTCTGGGCGATGGTGCTGAAGGAGTTCATCCAGATGCGCCGCGACCGGCTAACGTTCGGCATGATGGTCGGCATCCCGCTCGTGCAGCTGATGCTGTTCGGGTTCGCGATCAACTCGGATCCCCGGCACCTGCCCACCGCGCTCCGCATCGCCGATCACAGCCCGTTTGCCCGCGCACTCGTCACCGCCCTGAAGCAGAGCGACTACTTCACCATCGTGCACGAAGCGGAGACCGAGGCCGAAGCGGCGCGCCTACTCCGGCTCGGCGAAGTACAGTTCGTCATCAACATCCCCGAGGATTTTTCCCGCCGCCTGCTGCGCGGCGAGCGGCCAACCGTGCTGGTCGAGGCGGATGCCACGGACCCAGCGGCGACCGGTCCGGCTGTCGCCGCCGCCCGTGTGCTGGCGACCAGTGTCTTCGATCGGGAGCTGACGGGACCGTTGGCCCGCCTCCGCGCGAAGCCCGGCCCGGTGGACTTCCAGTTCCACGCCCATTATAATCCGGAAAACATCACTCAGTTTAACGTCGTGCCGGGTCTCATGGGCGTCGTGCTGACCATGACGATGGTGATCATCACCGCCCTCGCCATCACGCGGGAACGGGAGCGCGGCACGATGGAAAATCTACTGTCCACGCCGGTCCGGCCGTTTGAGGTGATCGCAGGCAAGATCATCCCGTACATCATCGTCGGGTACGTGCAGGCGACCCTGATTCTCATCGCCGCCCGTTTCATTTTCCACGTACCGATGGTCGGCAGCCTCGCCCTGGTGTACGCGGTGGCGTTCTTCTTCATCGCGGCCAATCTGGCCGTCGGCATCACGTTCTCGGCGCTGGCCAAGAATCAACTGCAGGCGATGCAGATGGCGTTCTTTTTTTTCCTGCCGTCGATTTTGCTGTCCGGCTTCATGTTCCCGTTCCGCGGCATGCCGGAGTGGGCACAGTGGATCGGCTCCTGTCTGCCGCTGACCCACTTTCTTCGGATCGTCCGCGGCATTCTGCTCAAGGGCAACGGCCCGGTTGAAATCTTACCTGAACTCTGGGCGCTGATCGCGTTCCTCGTCGTCGCCATGGCCATCGGCGTGAAACGCTACCGGCAGACGTTGGACTGAGATGGATCAGGTTGAGCGTTGAGTGTTGAGGGCTGAGAGAGAGGCCCAGTCCGGGCCTCAACTTTCAGCCGACGCGTCCGCGGCTCAGCGCTGCGCCAGCTTCTGCGCGATCGAACCGGTCAGCTGCACGGTCTGCGTCGGGAAGGCGAAGGTGAGACCACGCGCGGCCACGGCCCGCATGATCTTCAGATTGATCCGCTCGCGCACCGCCATGTGCTTCACCCAATCCGGGTCGGTCGCGAACCACACCAGCTGCACGTCGAGCGACGAGGCGCCGTAATTCGCAAAGTTAACCACAATCGTGTCCTGGTGGACGTCCGCATCGTCGTGCAGTAACGCGCGGATATCCCCGATGACCGCCTCGAGTTGATCGGGCGTGGTATCGTACGTGAGCGCCAGCGTCTGATCGACCCGGCGCTGCGGCATCCGGGTGAAATTGGTGATGGGCTCGTTCGCGACCGATTTGTTCGGAATCACGATGAGCGTGCGGGCACCCGTGCGGACCTTTGTCGAACGCAGGCCGATGTCCTCGACCTTACCCTCATTGGCGCCGATCTTGACGATGTCGCCCACCTTGAACGGTTGGTCCATCACCACCACGAAGGAGCCGAAGAGATTCGCGATGGTATCCTGCGCGGCGAGGGCGAAGGCCAAACCACCGATCCCAAGACCGGCGAGGAAGGATTGCACGGGCAGTCCTTGGCTTTGCGCGATGACGAGCACCCCGAAAATCACGGCGAAGACGAAGAGCGTCTTCTTGATCAACGGCATGAACGTCGCGACGGTCATGTGCTTCTCGTGGGCGATCTCGCCCAAGTGATCCAAAATCGCGCCGCCGGCGCGGATCATGCCCCACAACACGACGGCCAGCGCGGAGATTTTCGCGCCGCCGGTCACCCAGCGGTCGACCTGCTCCGAAAGCTGCAGCACGGTCAGCGCAGCGAAGATGCCCGCGACCATCACCAACGTCGCCGTCGGTCCCTCCAAGGCCGGGAAAAGCTTGTCGTCGAGGGTTGTCTCGGTCTTCGCCGCCATCTTCTTCAGGTAGTGGAAGATGATGTTCGTGATGATGTGCCGCAGCAGAATCGCCGCGAGAAACAGCACCGCGCAGGCGATCCAGTGAAACATCGTCTCGTTGATCCCCGGGAAAAAGCCGTGGAGCCAGTTCACAAAGCGCTCCAAAAGGTCGGGCACCTCCCGATTGACGGCGCGAGCGGCGGCCACGGCTTCCGGAGCCCCCGCGGTGTTTTCGGCGGCCGACGACGACACCGCCGCGGCCAACCCACAGAAGGCTGAAATCAGATTCCGGTACATAAAATATCCCTACGCTTTTTTCTGCCGGAGCCAGCCGGTCAGGAAGACCACCGACGCCAGGACGACCTCCACGCCGACCTGCAACATCTGATACGCCTGCATCCCGTCCGACGCCCCGGTGAACTGTTGCCACCACGGCAGGAGCCAAGCCGAAACGGCCGCGTCGGTCAGCACCATCTCGCCGGCGACCTTGCCCAAAATGGCCGCCCCAAGAAAGACCACGATCTTAAAGCGGGCCATCAGCAGGGAAATGAAATTGCTGGCAAACACCACAAGTGGAATGCTCAGCGCGAGACCGAACAGTAGCAGCCCGAAATGCCCGCGGGCGGCGCCCGCCACCGCGAGGACGTTGTCGAGCGACATGGTAATGTCGGCGACCAAAATCATCCACACCGCCTGCCACAAACCGTTCGCGCCGGATTTGCCGTCACCCTCCCCGCCCTCGTTCTGTTTCAGTAGCTTGAAGGCGATCCAGATGATCAGTAATCCGCCGACCAGCTGGACATACTTCACCAACAGCAACTGGGTGGCGACAAAAGTAAGCGCAACCCGCAGGATGACCGCCGCGCCCGCGCCGAGAATGATACCCGTCAACCGTTGCCGCGGCGGCAGCCCCCGCACCGCGAGAGCGATCACCACCGCGTTGTCGCCGGCCAGGACGATATCGATCCAGACGATGTTGAAAATGGCCAAAACCCACTCCCAGGCGGAGTGAGGCTCGGTGACCAAGGCGGTGGCAATCGTCGACATGCTAAGGGCTGCGACTGCATTTTGGGTCCTCCACTGCGTCAACGGCAAATCCGGCCGAGGCGGATTCGAACCTCCATGGACCCGGTCGCGCGCAAGCGAGCTGGCCTACGCCGGCCTCCCAGTCACGCCCCGCTCAGTCCAGAAAACGCTCCGGCCCCGAGGCGGCCAGAGCCGGGCCAGCACGCCAGGGGCCAAATAGGCGGTAACGCCACCGCGCCACGCCCCGGTACCCGGCATCGCGCAGCCCTGCTGGGAAAACCGCCAAGAGCGCCGCCACGGTCCGGGCCACGCCGCGACCGGTTGCACGCAGGGCCGCAATCACCCCGTCGGTCCGCACCAAAAACGGCCCGTGCGTCCGACTCCGCCAATCGGGCACAAAAATCAGCGTATCAAAATCCGCCGTCGGCAATCCGCGCCCGCGTAAAAATTCCTGCGCCGCGGCACCCTGCAACGGCGCAAAATGGAGGCGGCCGGCCCGGTCGATCCGGAGCAACCGGTGTACGATCCGCTGGCACAAACCGCATTCACCGTCGAACAACAGGACCGGACCGGAGGGTTCCGGGATTTCGGTCTGGAGTGGCGCGATCATGGCGGCCGGACCCTCACGGGCCTGGCCGACCGGCGCAAAAGGAAAACGTGCGGGCCTTCCTCCGGCGCTCAAGCCACCGCGATCTTCCGCGGCTTGACCGCCACGT
>CAIJFT010000146.1 GCA_903820035.1 uncultured Opitutia bacterium | reverse complement strand
GTGCGCATCGCGCCGTCGTTCACCGAGCAGGTGCCGCTGCGCGAGGCGCACCGGGCGCACCCTTTGTTCAACGTCGCGTGGCAGGAGGTCTTCGGCGTGCTCGGCGGCGAGCGCAACCTGGGCGTCTCCGTGAACTTGTTTTACAGCGAGAACGCGGTTGGCGGCTTCCGTACCGTGCGCGACTTCCAGAGCATTGCGACGCAACCGGCGTACCTTTGGGACTACACCGTTTGGGACAATTATAACAACCGGAAGCAGGCCAGCGTGAACATAAAGACCGACTACCGGCTCTCGGCCAACACCAAGCTCACGCTCAACGCCATCGTGAACGACGCCGTCGAGACCTTCCGCCGCCAGTACCAGTCGCGCGCTTTCACCAACCAGTCCGTCGGCACCACCGGCACCGCGGGGATTCTGCCCGGCTACACCGACCTGATTACCCAAGTCCGCGCGTCGACGGCGTCGACCATCGACGTCACGTCGACCGGTCCCGGTAATTTCTTCAACCGCATGCGCCGCCTCGACCTCGGTGTGGAGCAGACTTTTGGCCGCCTCCAACTCGATTACAACGCGCTCTACACGCAGACCAACATCAACGGCGGCGGTGGCGGGCGGGGCGGCATTTTGGTGAATCGCATCACCAATGTCGGGTGGATCATCGACCGCACGCAGTCGGATCTTTTCCCCCGCTTCGTTCAGACCGAGGGCGCCGACTTTACCAACGGCAATAACTACCGGCCGACGACGTACAATAATTCGATCCTGACCAACTTGAACAAGAACCGTGAGGTCCGCGGCAATGCGCGCTACGAGCTGCCGGTTTCATTTCCGCTCTTCGCCAAGGCGGGCGGTCTGTGGCGTTCGCAGTACGTGGGCACGTTGAGTACCGCCCGGCGCTGGAACTACGCGGGCACGACCGCGCTGCCGGCGGACCCGACGATTCTCAGTTTCGACACCGTCAAGACCGGGCGCCGGCTCCCGCAGTGGGAGGCGATTCAATTCTTTGCGGACCGCCAGCCGGTCACCCCGGCGCTCTGGCGGGAGGACCTCTATTTCTACGAACAAAACAACTATACCGCCAACCGGGCCGTGACCGAGGACGTGACGGCCGGCTACGTGATGGCGCAGGCCAGGCTCGGTCGTACCGGTTTGCTCGGCGGCGTGCGCACGGAAAAAACGGATACATCGAGTTGGGGCTGGGTGCGGGCCCGCACCGGCAGCACCGTGGCGCAGCAAACCGCGGATCCGGTCGGTTCCGCGCAGCGCGACTACGCCAATACCCGGCGCACCAGCGACGGCAGCTACACCAAGTCATTCCCGAGCCTCCACGCGACGCACGATATCACTTCCAACCTCAAGGCTCGGCTCAGCTGGTCGACGAGCTTCGGCCGGCCTTCGCTCAACAATGCCCTGCCGAACGAGTCGGTGAACGAAAACCAGCAGACGCTTACGATCAACAACCCGAGCCTGTTGCCGCAAACGGCGACAAACTGGGACGCGGTGCTCGACTATTATTTCGAGCCGGTGGGCAACGTCTCGGTCTCGTGGTTTCACAAGACGATCAAGGATTACATCGTGACCGGTTCGAACGTCGGCACGGTCGCCTCCGGCAATGATAACGGCTACAACGGCGAGTACGCGGGTTTTGCGCGGTTGAGTTCGACCAATGCCGGCACCGCGTATGTGCAGGGCTGGGAATTTACCTACCAGCAGCAGTTCACGTTCCTGCCCGGTCTGCTCAAGGGCCTCGGCGCTTCGGCCAATTATACCCTGATCACCACGCACGGGAATTTCGGCGGCGCGGCGAACCGCAGCACGAACGAGGTGCCGGGGTTCATTCCCCGCACGGGCAACGCGAGCTTGTCGTGGCGTTACCGGCGCTTCAGCACACGGATCCTCTACAATTTCACTGGCAGCTACATCACGAGCTTCACCGCCGCGACCCCCTGGCGGAATATTTACCGGTACAATTACCAGACGGTGAACGTGGGCGTGGCCTACCAGTGGCGACCCTCGGTCAGCTTCACCGCCGACGTGAGCAACCTGTACAATGAGCCGCAGGCGCTCTACCGCGGGATTCCGAGCCAAATGCAGACGACGATCATCAATGGCACGACGATGAGTCTCGGGGTGAACGGTCGGTTCTGAGCCCGGCGGCGCGCGGCGCCGCGCTTGCCATTTTCCCCTCCGGACCGCGCCCGATCTCGGGGCGGGGTGCTTACCGCTTGCATGCGGTGGCGCCGTGGCGTTCTGTGTTCGCACCCCTCCGGTGCGTTGCCCCTAACGCATCCGGTCACGATAGACCCCCCCGATCGCCGCGTTGCGTCCAACCCGACCGATCATTGCACAACCCCCATCGCTGTCATGTTATCCTCCTCCCCGTTCTCGGTGGCCGGTGTTTACCGTGCCCTGTTTTACCCCGTTGGCCTCCGTCTGCTGGCGCTGGCTGGTTTGCTCTCCCTCCTCCCGCCGCTGGTGGCTTCTGACGGCTCCGGTTCGCTGACCGGCACGGTGAGCAATACGGCGGTGGGCAACTTGCTCGAAGGCGCAAGGGTCGAGGTGCCGGCGCAGAGCCTGACCACGTTGACCGATAAAGCCGGACGCTACGTTCTGAGCGGGCTTCCGGTCGGCACACATGAACTTGTTATATCCTATATCGGACTTGATACGGTCCGTACCCAGGTGACGGTTTCGGCGGGTCAGCGGGCCACGCGGGACTTCGATCTAACCACCGGCATTTACAAGCTCGATGCCTTCAAGGTCACCGGCGAACGCGAGGGCGGCGCCGTGGCGATCACCTCGCAGCGCAATGCGCCGAATTTGAAGAATGTCGTCGCGACGGATTCATTCGGCAACCTGCCGAATATGAGCGCCGGCGAAGTCTTGATGCGTCTACCCGGTGTTGCGGGCAGCCCGACCGAAGAGGGTCTCGCCTATGCCTTCAGCATCCGCGGCATGGATGCCTCCCTCAACACCATCACGGTCGACGGTTCTAGGCTTACGACCCTCGGCACGAGCCGGGCGTTTGAGACGCAGAGCATCACCGGCGCGATGTTTGATCAGATGGAACTCGTCAAAGGCCATACGCCTGACAAGGGCGCCGATTCCCTCGGCGGCACGGTGAACCTCAAGACCCGTTCGGCGCTCAGCATGAAGGAAAAGCGCCGTTTTAACTACAGCCTCTCCGCCCGTATCGCTCCCTCGTTTACCGATCAGATCCCGATTCGTGAGGAGCACCGCTCCCATCCGATGTTTAACTTCGGCTATCAGGAGGTATTTGATGTTTTCGGCGAGCAGCGGAATCTGGCCGTGAGCGTCAACGCGTTCTACAGTGAAAACGCCGTGGGGTTTTTCCGGACGGATCGCGACTTTCAAAATACCACCACCCAGCCCGCCTTTGTTTGGAGCTACCGGACTCAGGATAATTACAACAACCGGAAGCAGGTCAGTATGAACGTCAAAACCGACTACCGGCTGTCGGCCCACACGAAGCTTTCGGCGAATATCATCGCCAACGACAACTACGAGTTGATGCGCGTGCGCTGGATCGTGACCGCCAGTACGGGAACGCAGAATCAGAGTACGATCCCCGGTGCGACGACCAGCATCGTGCCCGGCTTTACCGATCGCGTCACCGAGGTCCGCGCCGTTCCCACCTCGCAGATCGACATGAATATGGTTGGACCCAACCATTACATGGTCCGCATGCGCCGGTTGGATCTCAACGCGGAGCAGGAGTTTGGGCCGCTCCAGCTCGATTATACCGCCAACTACGCGCGCACGAACCTCAACAACGGCAACGGCGAAGGCGCGTCCTTCACCAATCGCATCACGAATATTGGTTGGATCCTTGATCGGTCGAAGTCGGATCTGTACCCGCGGTTTGTGCAGACGGCGGGTCCCGACATGGGCAACCCCGACAATTATCGTCCGCCGGTCAATGGGCTGACCCATGCAAACGGCCAGAACGACAACCGACTCCGCGAGATCCGCGGCAACGCCCGCTACGTCATCCCGACGGCGACGCCCATTATCATCAAGGCCGGGGCGCAATGGCGCGAAACCCTGGCGCAGGTTCTGACCGACAGCCGGCGCTGGAGCTACACGGGCACCGGTCCGCTACCTTCTAATCCGAATCGCCTCGAGAATGATGAAACCAAGACCGGCCGGCATATCCCGATGTGGGACTCCCAGTCGGTGTTCACCAACTATCATCTGGTCAAACCCACCGATTGGGCCGAGGACCTTTATTTCCGGGAGGCCAACCGTTATTCCACCCCGCGGACGCTGTTCGAGACGGTCACGGCCGGTTACCTGATGGCGCAGGGTAAGTTTGCCCGCGAGGGGATCCTGGGAAACACCAGCTACCTCACCGGTGTGCGCACCGAAAAAACGGATACCTCTGGCGCCGGGTGGGTGTTAGCCCCTCGCTCCAGTGCGCGGAGCACCGCCGCGCAGCAAGTGGCCGATCCAGTGGGCTCTGCGCTCCGCGATTACGGCAATTACTTCCGGACCTCTGAAGGCAGTTACACCAAGTCTTTTCCCAGCGCCCATCTGACCCATGATGTCACCCGTAACCTCAAGGCCCGCCTCAGTTGGTCAACGAGCTTTGGGCGTCCGGCGATGAGCAACTTGCATCCCGGTGAAAGTGCGAACGACGTCGCCCAGACCGTCAGTGTCAATAACCCCGCCTTGCTGCCGCAGATGGCGACGAACTGGGATTCGTCGCTCGATTATTATTTCGAGCCGGTGGGCAACTTTTCGGTGGGGTTCTTTAAGAAGACGATCACCGACTACATCATCACGGGGATCAACACGGGGAAAATCGGCACCGGTAACAACAACGGTTACAACGGGGATTACGCCAACTACGACCTGTTCCAATCGATCAACGCGGGCACGGCCTACGTGCAGGGCTGGGAGTTCAGCTACCAGCAGCAGTTCACGTTCCTGCCCGGCCTGCTCAAGGGGCTGAGCGGTTCCGCGAACTATACGTTGATCGACACCCACGGCGATTTTGGCGGCACCAACGCCAACCTTAAGACCGGCCAGATTGCCGGGTTCATCCCGCGTGCCGCGAACCTCATGCTGTCCTGGCGCTACCAGAATTTTAGCACGCGGGTGCTCTACAACCGGACCAGCGACTACGTCGTAACCTACTCCGCCGCGACCTTGGGGCGAAACTCCTTCCGGCGGGCGATGGAGGTCGTGAATTGGGGTTTGGCCTATCAGTTGCGCCCCGGCTTCAGCCTTACCTGTGACATTTCGAATCTATTCAATGCCCCGCAGGTCTTGTACATGGGGGTTCGCAGCCAAATGCAGACCACCATCATCAACGGCACGACCATCAATCTCGGCGTCAACGGCCGGTTCTAGTGCCAGGGTCCCGAGAGCTGGCGCTCGCCAGTGTAGGACCGCCTGCCGGGCGGTCCTACCGACCGGATAACAAAAGCCTTTTGGCCTAACGGGGAGGCCAGACCCTGGCAGCTTGGCCGTCCTTGCCCCACGCCAACCCACGTCCGCGAAATCACATCAGGACCCGCGGTCGGAGTGGTTTCGAGCCTACTTCAGGATATTCCGCAGCGCTGCAAGGACGAGGTCCACATTGCGCACGTTCGAGCCATGGCCCATCAGCCCGATGCGCCAAGCCTTGCCGGCCATGACGCCGAGGCCGGCGCCGATTTCGATGCCGTACTCCGTCAGGAGCCGGCCGCGGACTGCCCCGTCGTTGGCGCCTTCGGGGATACGGATGCAATTCAACGAGTGGAGCGAGCGGGACGGGATGTAGCCCAGTCCGAGATCCGCGAGTCCGGCGCGCAGGCGCTGGTGCATGGCGGCGTGGCGGGCAATCCGGGCGTCGAGGCCTTCCTCGAGGACCATGACGAGCGCTTCCCGCAACGCGTAGGTCATGTTGATCGGCGCGGTGTGGTGGTAAACCCGACCGCCGCCGGCCCCGGAGCCCCCGGTGTAATATTTCCGCAACATCGAGACGTCGAGGTACCAAGACTGCACCTTGGTCTTGCGTGCATCCATGCGGGCGAGGGCGCGGTCGCCGAAGCTGACGGGGGACAGTCCGGGGGGGCAGCTGAGGCACTTTTGCGTGCCGCTGTAGATTGCATCGATGCCCCAGGCGTCGACCTTCAACTCGTGGCCGCCGAGGCTCGTGACGGCGTCGACGAGGAGCAACGCGCCGCGGGCGTGCACGACATCCGCGATGCCTTCGAGCGGTTGCAGCGCGCCGGTGCTGGTTTCGGCCTGTACGATGGCGAACACCTTGGCCTTCGGATGCTGGTCGAGCTTGGCGGTGATTTGCTCGATCGTATAGCCTTCGCCCCACGGGGCTTCGAGGGCATGGACCACCGCGCCGCAACGTTCCATGACGTCCTTCATCCGCGCGCCGAAGACGCCGTTGACGCACACAATAACCTCATCGCCGGGCTCCACGAGGTTCACGGCGCAGCACTCCATGCCGGCCATGCCGGTGCCGCTGACCGGGAAGGTCAGCGCGTTTTTCGTGCCGAAGACCTCGCGCAGCATGGCGCAGGTCTCGTCCATGATGGTGAGATACTGTGGATCAAGGTGGCCGAGCGTCGGCGCCGACAGCGCGCGGAGCACGCGCTGCGGCACGGGGCTCGGGCCGGGCCCGAGGAGAATGCGTTCGGCCGGTTGGGCGGTGAGGTAGGACATGGTTCGGTGATTGGAGATGGCGGCGGTTGGGTTGTAGGCCCGCCGGTTGGGCGGGCACGACTTAGAGAATTTCGTGCGAATTGCCCGGCCAACGGCCGGGGCAACCTCATTTCAATTCCTTGATGCTGATATTACGGAACTGCACCAGGCTGGAGGCGGGCGAGTACTGGCCGTCCTTGAAGCCGCCGTGGTGTTGCAGCGCGAGCGCGCCCTTTTCCGGGACGCCGGGCAGTTGGGCGTTTTCGAGCACGGTCTGGCCGTTGAGCACCACGGTGAGGCGTTCGCCCTTCATCGTGATCTCAAAATGGTTCCACTCGCCGACCGGTTTATCGGCCTTGAGCTTCGGCGTCACGCCGGCGCGGACGGATGACGGCATCTTCGCGTCCATCCGGTAGCCATACACTTCCCCGGAACCGATCGGCCAGCACCAGATGTTGAGCTGCGCCTTGCTCGTGCCGCGCAGGTAAATGCCGGAGTCGGCGTTGGGCGTGGGCGTGAGGATGTCCTTGCCGTCCGGGCCCTTCTTGTGGGTGCCGTCCGGCAGCACGGTCGGCACCGGGTATAGGCCGGTTGTCGCCTTGATGCGCCAGTCGATCTGCAGGACGAAGTCCTTGTATTCCTTCTCCGACCAGAGGTTCTTGTCGCCGGCCGCCTCGCTGCGGGCGTCGTAGTCGATCACACCGTCGAGCACCTTCCAGTGACCGTTGTCGCCGGCGGGTACCTTCCAGGAGGAGAGGTCGCGGCCGTTGAAGAGGGACGCGAAGCCGTCGGCCGCACGGGGGGCGGCGAGACCGGCAGAGAGGAAGGCGAGGGCAAGTAGGGGTAGGTGCAGGGATTTCATGGTTGGAGTAAACAGGGAGAGCGCGGTGAGGTTGTGCGCCGCCGTGGCGCAATTCAACGCTGCGTTGCGGGTGGTTGATCCGGCGGCGGCGGACCTGCGGTTTGGCGTCGGGCAGCGCGCTCGCGCGCGCCGGATCCGGGCGCTCGCCAGCGAGCTGGCCGACCTCACGCCGAACGGCACGGGGTCTGGCGGCGCGGTTATTTCTTCCAGACGTCGCCGACGCCGTCGCCAAACCAGCGCGTCGTGACAACCTTCTGTTGGGTGTAGAACTGCACGGCCTCGCGGCCCTGGATATGCAGATCGCCGTAGAATGAGTCGTCCCAGCCGGTGAAGGGGAACATCGCCATCGTCGCGGGCACGCCGACGTTGATCCCGACCATGCCGGCCTTCACGCGGTGCTTGAACTCGCGTGCGGCTTTGCCGCTGTTGGTGAAAATCGCGGCGCCGTTGCCGAAGGCGGACGCGTTGGTGATTTCGATCGCGCGGTCGAGATCGTCCATGCGCATCACATTCAGCACCGGGCCGAAGACTTCCTCGCGGGCGAGCGTCATGTTCTGTTGCACGCCGTCGACGATCGTGGCGCCGAGGTAGAAGCCGCGCGGGGCATCGGTGACCTTCACGCCGCGGCCGTCGGCGATGACCTTGGCGCCCTCCCTTTCCCCGGTGGCGACGAGGTCGAGGATGCGGTCGCGGTGCAGGGCGGAAATGACCGGGCCCATGTCGGGCTGCGCGGGGCGATCGGTCGGGCCGACGCGGATCTTGCGCGCGGCGTCGACGAGCGAGGGCAGCAGGCGCTCCGCCGCGGCGCCGACGGTGATGGCGGTGGACCCGGCCATGCAGCGTTCGCCGGCGCAACCGAAGGCGGCGGTCGAGAGCGCCTCGACCGTCTTCGGGATGTCGGCGTCCGGCATGATCACGATGTAGTTCTTCGCGCCGCCGTTGGCCTGGACGCGTTTGCCGTTCCGGGTCCCGGTCTCGTAGATGTATTTGGCGACCGGCGACGAACCGACGAATGACACCGCGCGGACCTGCGGGTGGGTGAGCAGCGCATCGACGCAGTCGCGGCCGCCGTGGACGATATTGAACACTCCCTTGGGCAATCCCGCCTGCTCGAGCAGTTCGCCGAGCAGCACCGCCGTGAGCGGGACCTTCTCGCTCGGCTTCAGGACGAAGGTATTGCCGCAGGCGATGGCGAGCGGGTACATCCACAGCGGGACCATCGCGGGGAAGTTGAACGGGGTGATGCCCACGCACACGCCGAGCGGCTGCAAGAAGGTCTCGCAGTCGACGCCGCGGGCGAGGTTTTCGAGGGTATCGCCGAAGAGCAGCGAGGGGACGCCGCAGGCGTACTCGATGTTTTCGAGGCCGCGGAAGGCGCTGCCGCGCGCCTCGGCGAGGGTTTTGCCGTGCTCGCGCGAGACCGTCGCGCAGATGCGGTCGAAGTTCTGTTCGACGAGCTGACGGTAGCGAAAGAACACGCGGGCGCGGTCCACGGCCGGCGTCTCGCGCCAGTCGGCAAACGCAGCGTGCGCGGCGGTCACGGCGGCGTTGACTTCGGTGGCGCCGCCGACCGGGCACTCTGCGATGACGTCACCGGTCGACGGATTGTAGACGGGCGTGGTGGCGAGGCCGGCGGGCCGGATCCATTCGCCGGCGATGAAATGGGGAACGAGGGGAGTACTCATGACGAAGGTGAACGTTGAAGGTTGAAAGTTGAAAGGGGAAGGACCGTTGGTGTTGGCGTGCGCCGGTCGGGTCCGGGGCTTTCCACGTTCAACCTGATGCTTGCAACGGCTCTGAGGCGCGGCAGCGCCTCAGAGCATGCGCGCGCGGACCGACTGGATGAGATCGTCGTAGCCGCCGAGGAACTGGGTCAGGGTGTGTTGGGTCGCACCGTAGCCGATAAACTCGGAGGGTCTCATGCCGTTTTCGTCGTGGGCGCGGATGAAGTCGGGGAACTTGGCGCGCAGCTCGCTGAGGATGGCGCCGTCGACGGGGTGATCGAGGGTGAGCGTGGGCTGCGTCGGCGAGACGTTGTACTTCGTCCACCAGGTGTACGGCACGGTCTGCAGCACCTCGCGGCCGATGATCTGCGACCAATGCGCCTCGTGGCGGTAGGCGGCGGCGAGGAGCGTGCCGACGTGTCCGTGGCGTTTGAAGAGTTGGTGCGCGTGCTTGAATACGGCGATGCCGGCCCAGTCGAGGACGCCGGGGGTGGTCGGGATTGTTTCCCGCTCGGCCACGCGTTTCAGGTGATCGTCGACGCGCCCGATCATTAGGGTGATGTACGGCTGAATGGCGTCGGCGTCGCGGCCGGCGGCCCGGGCCCGTTTGAGTCCGCGTTCAAGCGCGCGGGAGACGGCGATCGCCTGCGGCACGCAGAAGCTGACGGTGGCGTTGATGCGGATGCCGCGGGCGGTCATCTCCTCGATGGCCTCGATGCCGATGTCGGTCGCGGGGGCCTTGATCGCGATATTCGGCGCGAGGGCGGCCAGTTGGGTCGCCTGCGCCACCATGAGCTCCTTGCTCCGGTAATACTTCGGGTTGACCTGCGCGGAGAGGAACCCCTTTACGCCCTTGGTCGCATGGTAGACCGGCATGAGGCGTGACGCCGCGTCGATGGCGAGCGTGTGGATGAGCTTCCAGGCGAGGTCGTCCTCGGTGTCGGAAGCGTGGTCGCGGACGAGCCGGTCGATGATGGGATGGCAGAGCGCGGGCTGGGCCTTCACCGCCTGGGAAACGATGACCGGGTTCGACGTGCCGCCGACCGCGCCGAGCGCGATGGCTTGGCTGAGTTCGTCGGGGATGCCGGAGTCGTTCCACCAATCGGCCCCGAGGGCCGTCATTTCAGACATGCGGTTTGTGGTCATTTTCAGAAAGGGAGCTCAGAGATCAGAGGTCGGCAGGGAGGAGTCGGAGGACAGTGGTCGCAAAGGTGAGTGGTGCCTCAGGCATCGCGGTTTCACCGCTTACCGATCAACGCCTCGCCACGCTCAGCACCCGGCCTCGCGGCGAACATACTCCCGCGCGGCGCGGGCTTTGGGCAAGGCGGGGACTTTGACGGGATCCTCCTCGGCTTCGGCGACGAGCCAGCCGCGGTAGTCGGCGGCGCTCAGAATCCGGAAGATGGCGGGGAAATCGACGCAGCCGTCGCCGGGGATCGTGAACACGCCTTCGCTCACGGCGCGGCAGAACGACCAGCCTTCACGTCGGACGCGCTCGGCGATGGCGGGGCGCACGCTCTTCAGGTGCACGTGGCCGACGCGGGTCGCGTGACGCTGGGCGACCGCCACCGGATCGATGCCGGCGAAAGCGAGGTGGCCCGGATCGAGCAGGAGGGAAATCTCCGGGACGGCGGCGAGCAGGCGTTCGAGGTCGGCTTCGCCTTGGATAACCGTGCCCATGTGATGATGGTAAACGATCTTCGTCTCTTCGTCCGCGGCGATGGCGGCGAGGCGCTTCATCCCGGCGACAAGGCGCGTCCATTCGCCGTTGTCCAATTGCGGCGCCGGAGCGGCGCCGAAACCGAGCGCGGCCTCGCGCGTGCCGTGGAGGCAGCGCGTGCACTCGGCGACGATGGCGACGCGGGCGCCGAGGGTTTTCAGCAAACTCAGGTGCGAGCGAAACGACGCCTCCTCGGCTGCGAGATCGCGGGCCGCGAGGTAGGTGCTGTGCCACCCGCTGACGAGCCGGAGGTGGTGGCGCGCGAGCGGCTCGGCGAGGGCGGCGGGGGTGCGCGGGTAGGCGTGGCCGAGTTCGGAGCCGGCGTAACCGGCGGCGCGCATCTCGCTCAGGATTGTGTCGAGCGGGACGTCGCCGGCGAGTTCGTTGAAATCGTCGTTGCTCCAGATGATCGGATTGGCGCCGACGAGGCAGTGGGGCAGGAGCGGGCGGGAGGACATCGGGACGAGTGGCTCAGTAATAAAACTTCTGTTTCTGCAGCGCACGCTCGTAGGCGGCGCGGGCCTTCTTCACGCCGGGAACCTGCGACGTCGCCGAAACCGGTACATCCCACCACGCATAGCCGGGCAGGCGGACATCGGCAGGCGTGGTGACGAAGATCAGCACGACGCCGCGCGTGGTTTTGGCTTCCGCCAGGGCGGCGCGCAGTTCAGCGGGCGAGTGGGCGCGCACGCCCTTGGCGCCGAGGCTTTCAGCGTTCTGGGCGAAGTCGACGTCAACGGGCCGGCCCTCGAGGCGGGCGGCCTTCCCCGTGCGGTGGCGAAATTCGTTGCCGAAGCTGTTGCCGCCGCAACCGCGCTGCAGGCCGTGGATGCAACCGAAGCCGTGGTTGTCGATGACGACGATGGTGAGGTCGAGTCCCTCCTGCACGGCCGTGACGATCTCGGTGTGCAGCATCAGGTAGCTGCCGTCGCCGAGGAACGCGTACACGCGGCGGCGCGGGGCGGCGAGCTTCACGCCGAGGGCTCCGGCGATCTCGTAGCCCATGCACGAATAGCCGTATTCAGAATGGTAGTCCGTGGGCGACTGCGAGCGCCACAGCTTGTGGATGTCGCCCGGGATGCCGCCGGACGCGTGGACCACGGTGCCGTCGGGACCGCAGGCTTGGTTTAGCTCGTCGATGACCTGGGCCTGCGTGAGCGGCACGCCGCGCTTGGCGGCGACGAGGGTCGCGCGGGTCTTTTCCCAGGCGGTGCGTTGGCGCTGTATGGCGCTACGGTGGGCAGCGGGTACGCCCCAGCCGGCGAGGGCGCGGCTGAGTTGACCGAGGACGGCGCGGGCGTCGCCGACCAAAGGGATGGCGCCGTGCTTGTGGGCGTCGGCCGAGTGGACGTTGATCCCGATGAAGCGGACGCGCGGGTTTTGAAATTGGGACTTCGAGGCCGTCGTGAAATCGCTGAGGCGGGTACCGAGGTTGATCACCACGTCCGCTTCGACGGCGAGCGCATTGGCGGCGGCGGTGCCGGTGACGCCGATGGCGCCGAGGCACGACGGATGCGCATCGATGATCGCGCCCTTGCCGGCCTGCGTGACGGCGACGGGGATGCCGGTCGCGGCGGCGAACTGGTCGAGGGCGGCGACGGCGTCGCTGTAGTGCACGCCGCCGCCGGCGATGATGAGCGGACGGCGCGCGCCGCGGATTAACGCCACGGCGGCCCGCAGGCTTTCGGTGGAGCACGGGGCGCGGTCGATCGTGTAGACGCGTTTGGCGAAGAAGTGCTCCGGGTAGGCGTAGCTTTCGGCTTGCACGTCCTCGGGCAGCGCGATCGTCACCGCGCCGGTCTCGACCGGATCGGCCAGGATGCGCATGGCCTCGGGCAGCGCGGTGAGCAGCTGTTCCGGACGGTTGATCCGGTCCCAGTATTTCGAGACGGGCCGGAAGCAGTCGTTCACGCTCACGTCCTGGCTCGAGGCATATTCCAATTGCTGCAGCACGGGGCCGGGGCGGCGGTTGGCGAAGATGTCGCCAGGCAGGAGCAGCACGGGCAGGCGGTTCACGGTGGCGACGGCTGCGCCGGTGATCATGTTGGTCGCGCCGGGGCCGATCGAACTGGTGCACGCATAGGTGCCGAGGCGCTGCCGGGTCTTGGCGAAGGCGACGGCGGCGTGGACCATGGCCTGCTCGTTTTTCGCCTGCAGGTAGGGCAGGACGCGGCCGCCGTTTTCCTCCAGCGCCTGGCCGAAGCCCGTGACG
Source organism: uncultured Opitutia bacterium (assembly GCA_903820035.1). Taxonomy (GTDB): domain Bacteria; phylum Verrucomicrobiota; class Verrucomicrobiia; order Opitutales; family Opitutaceae; genus ER46. Next base: position 24,999 of record CAIJFT010000146.1, on the reverse strand, counting down.
TTGCCGTGGCCGAAAATGCCCCACACGCCGTTGATCAGGCGGTGCTCGATGCCGTCGCGGCGGATATACTGTTGCGGAAGGAAGCGCACCAGCGCCGCGGCCATGCTCAGGGTAACGGGTTTTTTCATACGAGTCCGGGGGGGAGAGTTTGCGGGCGCCAGCCCTGCTGCGCGGGATCGAGGGTCCACTGGTGTTCCGCGGTGAAGGTGAATCCCTGGTACGGGTTACCCGGCAGATGCCGGATCATCCAGAGGTAATACATCCCGTAGCCCGGCGCGGAAACCTGCGCGTGGTCGTGGCCGGGCGGGATGATCGTCGTGTCGCCGTCGCGGACTTTCACGACGTCGTCGCCGAGTTCCGCATGGCCGTAGCCGCGCCGGTCGGTGAAGCGGTAGTGGTAGAGTTCGGTCTGGTCGTGGTGGTGCGGCGGATAGCTCGACCAGCGGCCCGGGTAGTTGACAACTTCGCCGACGACGAGGTTGGCCTCGGGGCGGTTGGTGTAATCGAAGATCAGGCGCACGTTGCGCAGGCACGCGTTTTGCGCGAGGCCGGCGCCGCGGTATTCGGGCCGGAGATCGGCGGGGAGGAACAAGTGCGGCGCAAACGAGCGCGAATTCTCAGTGCGGATCACGGCCCACTCGTTGCCGGGGGCGGAATTGAGCAGGGCGACCGGCGTATCGCGCGGGACGTGCAACGCGGTGGGCGGTTCGTCGAAGAGACTATTCCGTTGGACGCGGGTGCGCTGGCCTGCGCACTCGATTTCGGCGGTGCCGTGCAGCAGCACCCACGCGGTTTCGAGGGGCGACGCTTCCGCCATCACTTCGCCGGCGGCGGGTCGAAGCAGGCCGAAATCAATCCCGCTGGGAAAATGCGTCCCGGTGGCCTCGGTGGCCTTGGCCGTGACCGGGGTGAAGCCGGTGGGGAAACCGAGGGCGGGGCCGCGGAGCAGGGTTTTCGCGGAAGACATGCAGGGCAACGAGTGACGGTTGGGCGGGGAGCGGAGTCAAAAGGTAAGCGCGATCCCACGCGGGGGCGTCGACGGGATTTTGAGTGTGAACGGGAGCGGTCGGCGACCGGGCGTGGGGCCACGAGCGACTCACGTTTCTCCGCGCGATCCGTCGGATGGAGTTCGGGGTCCGCGCCTGCAGCCGCGATGCGCGGTAACGAGCCAATCTGGCGGGCGATCGCCAGCAGCGCTTCTTGGCGATCCATCGCCATACTGGATTTACGCGCTTCGGTCTGCAACGGAGGACGTTTCGGCCGTCGTTCCATCTCGCCCTGCTGTGACGGTCGTGTTACGAATTTATGCGGCCGTAAATGGAGTTCGCGTTGGGGTAGCCGAAACAACGATCACAATCCAAACATTATGATGCCGGCCCAATTTTTCCTCGAATGACGAACCGATCCGACCACCCGAGCGCACCGGGCTGCCCCCCCAGCCGAACTCAGCGCCTCTCCCTTTCTCGGCTGTTCGTGTACGGACTCGCCGCCGGAATAATCGCTCATCCGGTGAGCGCCGGAACAATCAGCGGTCGGATTTTCAATCCAACCACCCGTGCCTATGTCCGAAACGCCGAGATTCGCGTGAGCGGTACCGACCTCGTCGTCTATTCTGGCGACGATGGATCGTACGTGCTGACCAATGTGGACGGCGGCGAGGTCCGGCTGACGGTGACCTATACCGGCTACGATGTGGCGATCGCCACGGTGAGGCTCGCGACCGAACAGGCCGTGAAGCAGGACTTCGAACTGCAGGGGGCCACCTACCGGGCGGTGGCCGGCCTGGGCCGTAAGGACGGAGAAATTGTGGCGTTGGGGTCGTTCGTCGTGTCCGAGGAACGTGAGGGCAATGCGAAGGCGATCATGGAGCAGCGGGCCGCGCTCAACATGATGAACGCGGTGGCGACCGACAATTTCGGTGACGTCACGAGCGGGAGTATCGGCGAATTCGTCAAGTATCTCCCGGGCATTGTGCTCGACTACACGAAGTCGGAGGCGCGGGCTGCGCGCATCGGCGGGCTGGATCCAAAATACGTCGGCATCAGCATTGATGGCATGCGGATGGCGAACGCCTCCTCGGGCTCGTTTGGTGCCGGGTCCCGAGGGTTCGAATTCGACCAGACTTCCATCAACAGCATCGAGTCCATCGAGGTCAGTAAGACGCTTACCGCCAAGATGGACGCGGATGCCGTCGCCGGCCGCCTCAACTTGAAAAGCAAGAATGCCTTCGAGCGCAAAGGCCGCGAGATCGTGACTGAAGCCACGCTGACGGGAAATGCCTACGCGCTGACGATGCGCAAGACGCCCGGGCCGGACGATGGCAACCACCTGAAGGTGTTCCCCGGCTCCAAGTTCAACTATAGTGAATCGTTTGGCGGCCGCATCGGCGTGCAGTTCAACGTGAGCTCCAACATCGCCTACACCGAGCAGGAGAACGGCACGACGAACTATGACTTCAGCAATCCCACGCGGGGGCCGTTCATCACGAATGTATCCTTCCGCCAGGCGCCCAAAATCACCCGGCGCGATTCGTTCGGAGCCAGTTTTGATTCCAAGCTGGCGGATGGTCTGGTGTTCTCGTTGCGCGTGACGGGCGCGCACTTCAACGATGAATACGCCGACCGCACCGTGACGTTTCAGGCGAGCGCGGCACAGATTGATCCATCGTCCACGCTGACCAAGGTCATTGCGCTACCGACGAACAATGCCAACACGCGCATGGACGAGGCCCAGAGCCATCGCAATCGGTTGAACGACACCGTCACCTACACCCCGAAATTTGTTTACCGGTCCGGCGGGCTAACGCTCACCGGCGGCGGCGGTTATTCGCGCAGCCGCACCCATTATAGCGACATTAACAGCGGGTTCTTTCAAACCGTCGGAGCCCGTATTACCCGGATGAGTTGGATGGCCGAGCGTGACAGTACTTCCCAGCCCGGCTGGCGCCTCACCCGGCTTTCGGGGTTGCCCTGGTCGGACGCCGCGAGTTTGGGGCGCAATGACACCAATGCAAATTCCGTCCGCAGCCGCGAACTCTCCGGACAGAATCAGGTTTTTCAGGGCTTTCTGGATGCGAGTCGGCCCGTAAAGCTTGGCGGACTGCTCGTGCTGCTCGAGTCCGGATGGAAGTCCCGGCTCACGACGCACGACGTCGAGCGGCAGGGCGACCGGAGTTGGACTTATGTCGGGGCGGCCGGATCGCAGACTGCGCCGACGACCGTCTTTCCCGTGTTTCACAACTTCGTCCCTTTTGATCCGAAGATCGGAGGCAATATCGCCTCGCTCAATCTGGCCTACGTGGACAACACGATACTGCACGATCGGTTTGTGGCGGATCCCTCGCATTTTGTGCCCGACACGCTGGGGAACTTCACGAAGGAATTCATCGCGCCGCGCGGCATCAAGGAGGAGATCGATTCTGGTTATGTCGAAGGCTCGACCCGCGTGGGTCTTTTGCGCCTCGATCTCGGGCTTCGCCATGAGCGCACGCGCAACATCGCCCGGGTGTTCGAGCCGCTCCCGGATGCGGTCGTCCGGGCCGCCGGCTACACTCCGGCGACTATTCCCTACGTCGTTTATCAATACCGGAATGGGGAGCGGTCGAACCACTATGGCGACAGCAGTGATTGGTTTCTCAGCGGCGGCGCCAAGTATGAGATCATGCGGGATCTGGTCCTGCAGGTGTCGGGCAACGAATCAATTTTACGCCCCGGCTACGACAAACTTGCCGGGATTGTTACCATCAATGAGACGACGCGCGTGGTCACGCTCCCGAACCCGCGGATGAAGTCCGAGTATGCCAGGAAATATTTCGTGAGCCTCCAATACTTCCTCGAACCGGCCGGCACCCTCTCGATGTCCACCTACCAGATCGACATCAAGAACATGGGATCCGCCAACACGCGGGTATCGGCCGAGGCGGCCGGTTATGGCGACGAGCCGGACTACGCGGGCTACACATTTGTGCAGCCCACGAACCTCACCGAGCGGACGAAAATGAAGGGCGTGGACTTCGAATACAGCCAGCAACTCGTCTTCCTCCCCGGCTTCTGGCGCGGCTTCAGCGTGTTTGGCTCTGTCTCGCGCGTGATCGCCGACAAGCCGCTGGATGGGGTGGTGCCCAAGTCCGCGAACGGCGGAATTCGTTTCAGCAACGTCCGCTTCAACGTCCAGCTGCGGGCCACCTGGACCGCGGCGAAAATCGACTCGGTGGCCACAAATGAAGTCCGTTGGTGGAGCGAGCAACTGCTCGCCGACCTGAGCGCCGGCTACAGGTTCAACCGCACCTACGAACTTACGCTTAGCGGCCGGAATATTTTTAATGCCTTTCAGGACTACTACGCCAACGAGCCGGGACTGTTGCGGTCGCGCGAGATCCTCGGGCCGATCTGGACGCTTGGCGTCCGGGGGCGATTCTGAATAAGAGAGCGGGATGTCACCGCGCTGCTGGCCCTGCCCATGAGTTCTGGATCCGGAGCCCCGCCGGCGACCGCGACGCCGGATTTGTTTTCGCTGCGCGGCCGCCGTGCGCTCCTTACCGGCTCGGGTCAGGGCATTGGCCTGACCCTGGCTCGGGGCCTCGGTGTGGCGGGGGCTGAGCTAATCCTTAATGATCTCGATGCGGCGCGGCTCGACGCCGCGGTCGCCCTGCTGCGCAGTGAGGGATTCGTGGTGCACGGACGGCGGTTCGACGTGACGAAGGCGGAGGAAATTGCGTCAGCGCTCGGACCAGTGGCGGGCGAGATCGACATTTTGATCAACAATGCGGGCATCCACCGGCGGGCCCCGTTGGAATCGATGGCGCTCGATTCCTGGCAGGCCGTCCTCGACGTGAACCTCACCAGTGCGTTCCTGGTGACGCGGGCGGTGGTCCCGGGGATGCTGCAGCGTGGCGGGGGAAAAATCATCAACCTGTGTTCGCTCAACTCCGAAATTTCGCGACCGACGATTGCGAACTATGCGGCGGCGAAAGGTGGTTTGAAGATGCTGACGCGGGCGATGGCGGTGGAGTGGGGCGGGCGCAACGTGCAGGCGAACGGGCTCGCGCCGGGTTACATGCGCACCGACATGACCGGCGTCATGACCGTTGATCCGCACTGGGAGAACTACATCTGCACCCGCACGCCGGCCGGTCGCTGGGGCGAGCCGAAGGAGTTGATCGGCGCGGCGGTGTTTCTGGCGTCGTCTGCGGCTGACTTCGTGAACGGACAGATCCTATTCGTCGACGGCGGGTTGTTGGCGGCGCTGTGAGGATTGCGCGGAGCGGTTCGGATTTCGACCGGCTGGTCCGCGGCCGTGTCGTGCGCCCGCCGCCGGGGATTAGATTTCCCAATCGTGCCCGGGCACGAGTTCGCCGGTGTTGCCGACGAGCGATTCCTTTTTGCGGCGGGAGCGGATGACCAGGTTGTCGCCCTTGAAGTAGGCGACGGACTCGTCGGGTACGGACTTCATCAGCCAGACGTTGGATCCGATGATGGAATGCGCGCCCACGCGGGTGTCGCCGCCGAGGATTGTGGCGTGCGCGTAGATCGTCACGTCGTCGCCGATGTCGGGGTGACGCTTCACGCCCTTGATGGGCTTGCCCTCGTTGTCGACCTCGAAGGACTTCGCCCCGAGGGTGACGCCTTGGTAGAGTTTCACGTTGCGGCCGACGGTGGCGGTTTCGCCGATCACGACGCCGGTGCCGTGGTCGATGAAGAAGTGGGTGCCCAGCTGCGCGCCGGGGTGAATGTCGCAACCGGTGCGTTCATGCGCGTACTCGGTGATCATGCGCGGGAGCAGCGGGACCTTCATCCCGTAGAGCACGTGGGCCAGGCGTTGGAGCGAGATCGCCAACACGCACGGGTAAGCGAGAATGATTTCCTCCACGCTGCGCGCGGCGGGGTCGCCCGCAAAGGCGGCATCCACGTCGGTTTTTATGATCGCGCGCAGATCGGGGAATCGGGCCAGAAAAGTGGTGGTGAGTTCGCGGGCGCGAGTGGCCGGTTCGGCTTCCTGGCTGAAGCGGAGGCACTTTTCGACTTCCGCGACGAGCCGGCGGTCGATTTGGACCAGCAGCCGGTCGACGAGCTGCGGCAGCTCCCCGGCGGTCAGGGCGGGTTCCTCAAAGTATCCGGGAAACAGGAGGTGCATGCAGTCCGCGGCCAGCTGGTTGACCGACGCTTGCGACGGCAGGTTCACCCCGTCGAGGTGGTTGATGCCGCCATGGCTGCGGTAGGAGGAGAGGAGAGCCTCTTTAAGGTGGGCGAGGTGCATGGCGGTGGACTCGGAAACGGTGAATCAGATTTGTCCCGCGGCAAGCGAGGATGCTCGTCCGTTAGGACGCGGGGGCGTTGGATGACAAAGATTCTCTGCGGCAATTTCGCTTCTGGCATCGACAATCCGGCAATCGGGCGCACGGTTATCCACAAGATATCCACACCGATGGAAAACCTGCGCGGGGCGACAGCCCCTTTCTCGCGGATCAAGCTGGCGGCCAAGGTCAAGACCTTCGTCCTCGATACGAACGTTCTTCTCCACGACCCGCAATCCGTCTTTAAATTCGAGGACAACAACCTCGCGATTCCCGTGGAGGTGCTGGAAGAACTCGACTCGATCAAGGGCGAGCAGTCCACGGAGCGAGGGCGCAACGCGCGGCGCGTGCACCGTATTCTGCAGGAGTTGCTGCCGGATTCGCGGGCGATGCACGAGGGCGTGGAGCTTTCCAACGGCGGCACGCTGTCGATCATTATCAATCCGTACCTGATGGATTCCAGTCGGCGTTCGCCGGCGATGGACCGGCTGCGGGCGATTTTACCCGACCTTTCGAAGAAGGATAATCGCATTATCGCGGCGGCGTTGTTTGTGCAGGAGCAGTTCCCGCCGCCGACAATTTTGGTGACGAAGGATGTCAACGTGCAGTTGAAGGCGCGGGCGGTCGGTCTCGAGTCCGAGGACTATCTTAATGACAAGGTTCCGGCCTCCGAGGAAGAGGCGAGCTACGGTGAGATCGCGGTTAACGTCTACGAGATGCAGCGCTTTAGTTCCGAGGGCGTATTTGAAATTGGCGCGGTCGCCGCCAAAGCGCTTTCGCTTAACGAGTACGTGCTCCTCCGTTCCGACGAAGGCAAGACGATGCCCGCCCGGTTCTATGGCGACGGTTTGGTGCGCCGGCTAAAGATTCCGGATTTCATCAAGGCTCCTGGCGGGATTCCGGTGCGGGCCCGGAACCTTGAGCAGCAGTTCCTCATGGACGCGCTGCTGGACGATAGCATCGCGATGCTGACCTGCTACGGCAAGGCCGGTACGGGCAAGACCTTGCTTTCGATCGCGTGTGCGCTGCACCAGACCCACGATGAACACTCGCGTTACGATGGGGTTTCGATTTCGCGGCCGGTCATCGCACTCGGCAAGGACATCGGCTTTCTGCCGGGCTCCCTCGAGGAAAAAATGAAGCCCTGGCTGCAGCCGTATCATGACGCGCTCGAAGTGCTGATTCCCTCGAAACCGCCGAAGGAACCGCAGTTTGCCGCCAAGAAAGTTTCAAAAAAGGGGAGGCGTCGCGACGACCAACTCGCCGCGATGACGGCGCCGCAGCCGAAACATGCGAGCCAGAACAACGGGCACGGCCACGGCGCCTCGATCCGGCCGTACGAGCGGTTGCTCAAGAGCGGTTTGGTTGAAATCGAGGCGCTGGCATTCATCCGCGGCCGCTCGATCGCGCGCCGGTTTTTCATTCTCGATGAGGCGCAGCAGCTCACGCCCCACGAGGTGAAGACGGTGATTACGCGCATCAGTGAAGGCTCGAAGATAGTCCTGATCGGTGATCCGGCACAGATCGACAACCCGTACGTCGACTCGCGCAGCAACGGGCTCGTCTACTGTCACAACCGGATGAAGGGGCAGTCCATTTCGGCGCACGTGAAGCTGATGAAGGGCGAGCGTTCGAAGCTCGCGGAGCTGGCGGCGGATTTACTGTAGGCCGCGGGGCGGCCAGTTGAAAGGTGAGGGTTGAAAGACAACCCTCGGCCTTCGACGCCTAGCCGTGTCGGACTCAGCGAGAGCCTTGTGCCTTCGAACGTGGGAAAACGCCTGCGCCGCAGGCCGCCCCTCAGGCGCGGGCGGCGACCGTGGCCTTACGGCGGGCAAGCTCCATCGCGGCGGCGAACGCGCCGGTGAACAGCAGGTCGCTCACGAGGGTGTTGCGGAAAAAGAAGAGCGTCGGCGGAAACTCCGGCCGACCGAACGTCAGCGCCTGCAGCCAGCCGGCGAGCGTCTTGGCGTAGTACACATCGCGGAACCAGGCGTCGGTATTCGTGGCGACGTAGAACAGCAGTGAGCCGGCCAGGGTGCCGGCGGCGAGGGTGAACATGTTTTTCCGCTGGGCCACGAGTCGCCCGAGCGGCAGCGCGCAGGCGAAGCAGGCGGCGCGGATCGCCACGCTCGGCCAAGTCCAGCCCTCCTGAAAGGTCGCGGCGTAATAGCTGTCCAGATACACGTCCGAAACCACCAGGGCCAGAAATGGCACCACCCAGAGCCGGCGATCGCGCAGGTAGACCGCGCCGCAGAAGGTCAAAGCCATGAGCGGGGCGAAATTCGCAAGCGCGGGAATCTGGACCGCGAGCACACGCCAACCGGCTGCCAGCACGAGCACGGACAGGGCAAAAAGGAGGTGCATGGGGCGAGACTCTGTGACTAATGTGGTGGGAGACAAGCGTGACGAAGGGCAATGTCACTGTTCACATTCCCGGGCCAACAGCCACAGGCAGTCCGAGAGGCGATTGATCCACTGCCGGAGTTCGGGGCGGAGACTGCGACCGACGGCCGGCAGGGCGACGAGCCGGCGTTCCGCGCGGCGGGCGGTGGTGCGGGCGACGTCGAAGGCGGCGGCCATGGAGTTGGCGCCAGGGGTTGCCCAGCCGTCGAAGCGGAGGCCGCGCGACTCGAGTTGGGCCACCGCCTCGTCAAGGATCCGGAGGTCGTCGGCGCCGAGCCGGGGGAAATTAGATGCCCCGAAGCGCGTGGAATCGACTTCGGCGCAGGCAATTTCGCCCATCAGGGCGACGAGGTTTTGTTGTACGCGGGTGAGTAGTCCGCCGATGACGAGTTCGCGCGCTCCGTTGGCGGTGACCATCGCCCGGGCGGTGCCAATGGCGGCATTGAGTTCGTCGAGGACGCCGACGGCTTCGATTTGCGGATGATCCTTCGGGACGCGCTGGCCGTAAAGAAGGCCGGTGGTGCCGTCATCCCCGGTGCGGGTGGCAATCGAACGCGACATAGGAGGAGGCCGGGGGGAGGATCAGGCGATCTTGCGCGCGGCGAGTTGTGCGCGGAGACACAATTCGGCCGCCTTGAAGGCGTGAGCCTGGGTCATGGCCTTTTCCGTGCGGTTAAGGCAGTCGAGGATCAGCTGGCCGAAGAAGCGGAAGCCGACCTGACCGGTGACGTTCACGTAACGTTCTCCGGCGTCGTCGACGATGTAGACATTTTCCCCGGCCTTGTCGCGGGCGACGTCGACGTACTTGCGCAGTTCGATGTAGCCCTTGGTGCCGAGGATGACGGTGCGGCCGTCGCCCCAGGTGCTGAGGCCGTTCGGCGTGAACCAGTCGACGCGGATATAGTTCGAGGAACCGTTGTCGCCGAGCAGCGACGCCTCGCCGAAGTCCTCGAACTCCGGTTTGTCGGGATTGTTGAAATTGCCCACGGCGGCCTGCGTGATCGTGGCGTCGGTCGCACCCGTGTAGGTGAGAAACTGCTCGAACTGGTGGCTGCCGATGTCGGTGAGGATGCCGCCGAACTTGGCCTTTTCGAAGAACCAGGCCGGTCGGTTCGCCTTGCCGAGCCGGTGCGGCCCGAGGCCGATTACCTGAACGACGCGACCGATGGCCCCCCCGGCGACAAGATCGGTCGCGTACATGGCCGACTCGACGTGGAGGCGTTCGGAGAAATACACCATGTACTTCCGCTTGGTGATGGCGACGGCGGCCTTGGCGTCGTCGAGCTGGTTCAGCGAGGTAAACGGCGTCTTGTCGGTGAAGTAGTCCTTCCCCGCCTGCATCACGCGGATACCGAGCGGGCCGCGGTCGCAGGGGACGGCGGCGGCGGTGACCAGGTTGACCGACGGGTCGGCGAGGATTTCGTCCAGCGAGCGTGCGACCTGGGCTTGCGGATACTTCGCGACAAAGGCTTCGACCTTCTTCGCGTCGGGATCGTAGACCCACTTCAAGCCGGCGCCGGCCTCGAGCAGGCCGTTGCACTGACCGTAGATGTGCCCGTGGTCGAGGTGGGCGGCCGCAAAGGTAAACTCGCCGGGCTTAACCACCGGGCTGGGTTTGCCCTGCGGGGCGTAGTTCATGCCATCTGCTTTTTGGGTCTGGCTCATGGAGATTTGGGCTTGGCGTCCGCCTTGGTCTTTTTCGCGAGTTCCTTCACCGCCTCGTCGACCTTGGCGCGTGCCTTCTTCGTCATGCGGTCGATGAACAGCACGCCGTTGAGGTGATCCACCTCGTGCTGGACGCACCGGGCCATGAGGCCGTTGCAGGCGAGCACATGCGGCACGCCCCGTTCGTCCTGGAATTTCACGCTGATTTCCTCGGGGCGGACGACATCGCCGCGGATGCGCGGAAAGGAGAGGCAACCCTCGTCGGCGGTTTCGTTGGGCGTGCCGGGGGCGACCGCGATCTTCGGGTTCACGAGTGCCAACGGCATGAATAACTCAAGTGGCGGGTGCGCGCCGTCGAGCTCCCAGTCAAAGTCGATGTCGCAGCCGCGCAGATCGATGACGCAGAGTTGGAGCGCGCGGCCGATTTGCTGGGCGGCGAGGCCGACTCCGGCCGCCTGGTCCATCATTTCGGACATTTCTGCGGCCAAACGCACAAGTGCGGGGTCGAAGGTTGCGATTTTTTCGCCCTTTTGATGCAGAATCGGGTCGTTGTAGTGAACAATTTTCAGCGCCATCGGTCGGAGGAGGCGCAGCGTGGGTTTGCCATTTCCCGCGGGCAAATAAATACTTCAGCCGATGCGTGATTCGACCCTGGGCCGCCACAACCTGACTGCCTTTTCGGCGCCGGTGCTCGTGGTTGCGGGTCTGCTGATCGTGATCGCGGCGTGGCTTGTGCCCGCCAACCTGAAATCGATCAGTCCCGCCCTGTTGCGCTCGGCCGGGCAGGGGACGGCGACTTTGGGCGGTTACGGTCGTGACTTGATTGCGGTCGACAAAATCGGGCCCGCCGCGCTCGTGCTCGCCGCGGCGCGGGCGACGCAGGATCCCGAGGCTCCGGGGTTGGCGGCGGCCTTGGCGCTCTTTGCGTCGCGCCAACCCGGCCTCATGGCTTGGGGTGGCTGGGATCCGGCGCTCGATCCGCTGTTCCATCTCCGCGGCGACCCGACCCGGCGCGGCAGCACTCCGGTGCTGACCTTTTTCCTGACCGAGCGGGCCCGCGGCACGCTGCGGATTCATCTGGAGAAGTCTGGTTCCGAAGGGGTGCAGGCCCTCCTGCGCCTGCGCGAACTCACGGGCACCGGGCGGTTCGTGCCCGCGACGCGGCCGGGCGGGCAACCGCTGGACGCGTTGATCCTGCTGACGGGCCTGCTCTATGAGGGCGGGCATTTTTCCCCGGCGCTGCAGCGGGAGATCCGGGCATTAGCTAATGAGGCGGGCCGGATAAAGGAACTGGGTGAACTCGAGGGCTTCTGCGTGAACCTGCTTTCGCTGGGGCGCCGGCTGGATTGGGCCCAACTGTCGGAGCTGCTCCGTCGCACCGAGGGCGTGAAGACGGTGGATGAGTACGCGCACCTTGCGCGTGTCGCTCCGGACCAGTTGCCGCTCATCTATACCGCTGCGCTCTTTTCCGATTCCGCGGATCGCGTGGCCGGCTACCTGATTGAGTTTGGCAAGCCCGGCCTCGAGGATCTACGCACCGCGCTCGGCTACGGTCAGGGGGCGGTGAAACAACTGTTGGCGCGCCGGGTTCCGATCAACCGCGGCGGGGCGGCCGGCGTCGATGCCTTCGCGGAAATCGCGCTGCTGCATCCGCAACTCGTCCTTGGGCTGAAGTATCTCGGCTATTTTCTCGGGGTCTTTTTGGTGCTGCGCGGGCTTGACCGTTGGCTGGTGTTGCCCGGCGGTGACGGCCTGCCGGCGGTGGTCGGGCACATGAAGGCGGGCCTGCTGGCCTTCGCCTTCGGCCTGCTGCTCGTGGTCGTCAGCGAACCCTTTTTGCTGAAGGCCGCGCCAGCGTCCGAGTTTCGCTTCCGCCTGCCTGTGCTCGTCGCCATCGCCAATTCCCCGGTTTCTCCCCCGACTCAAACTATCAAATCCATGGACTCATCGACCCTCGTCTCGATCGGCTTTTTCGCCGCGCTGCAAATCGCGATGTACTTCACGTGCCTCCGGAAGATCCGCGAGGTGTCGCGCCAGTCCGTGTCGGCGCTCGTGAAATTGCGCCTCATGGAAAACGAGGAGAATCTCTTCGATGGCGGGCTTTACGTCGGCATTGGCGGTACCGCCACCGCGCTCGTCCTGCAGGTGCTCGGCGTGATCGAGGCCAACCTCCTCGCGGCTTATTCCTCGAATCTCTTCGGCATCCTGTGCGTGGCGATGGTGAAAATCCGCCACGTCCGGCCGTACAAGCGCCAGCTCATTCTCGAGAGCCACGGTGGCGATGGTTCCGGTCGGGACGCGTCTCCGGCTGCCGCACCCCGCGTTTCCGCTGCGCCATGAACAAGACGCTGCTCCTTATCATCTGCGATTTCCTCCTGCTTAATCTTCTGGCCCTGACCCGCTGGGAGAAGGCGGAGCCGCCGCGGTCCAAACAGGCGCCGGTGCCCGAACTCGCCGCCAACGCGGTGACCAAGGACCAGGACTTGGTGGAGACGATGCGCCAGTCGCTGGCGGACGAAAAATCGGTGCGTGATGAACTCGCGCAAAAGCTGGTGACGACCGACGCCGCCCTCGCGGCGCGCGAGCAAAGTCTCACCCAGGTGCAGGCGGAGCGCACGAAGTTCGCCGCAGAGCGCAACGCCGTCGCCGCCACGCTCGGGGAAACCCAGCGCGCCGGCGCGGACCTGGCCCGCAAGTTTTCCGCCGCCACCCAAGAAGCCACGCTCACCAAAGAGCAACTGGTCCAGCTCCAGCGCGAGCTGGCGGAGAAGCAGGTGGAAGCCGAGCGGCAACGCTGGGCTTTAACCGACCGTGACCGGTTGCTCGACGAAGCGCAGAAGAAAAACCAGATGCTCACGATGGCGGTCGTGGTTTCAGAGCAGGAAAAAAAGAGCCTGCGCGAGGCGGCCGACGTCCTGAAGGGCCAGGTCGAGGTCGAGCGTTCCGAGCGGCTCAAGGTTCAGGAAGCCAACTCGCAGCTGGCGCAGGGCGTCGGGCAGTTGGCGGAAAAGTCCGGCGAGTTGACCAAGGAGATCCGCGATAACCGGCCGATCAATGCGAACTTGCTCTATAACGAGTACCTTTCGAACCGCGTGACCGCGAAGTTTGCGGCGAGCCGCCGCGGCTTCCTCGGGCAATCCAACCGGGCGAAGGAAACCAGCACGGTGCTCGTGACCGATGGTCGCCAGGTGTACGCGCTGCTCCACGTGGCGGAGTCGGTGTTTTCGTTCGGTGAGATCGGCATCGACTGGGAAAGCCTTTCGGTCGAGCTGACGAAGGGCGGCGTGGCGCGACAACTCGCTTCGCGCGTCGATTTCCTGGCGCATGATCCGCGGATTGTGGTGATTCCGCTGGATCCGGCACAGGTGCCCGGCCTCGGCGCCAAGGTGTACCCGCTCGCGACAGATCCGTTCAAATTTCCCGACGCGGTGCTGATCGATGGCGGCGGTCGCGGCTACGGCGAGGTCGGCTTCAAGCTGGATGCGGGCGAGCCGTCGTTCGTGCGCGTGGACAACCGCTTTTTCAAGCGGCTGTTCGGCGACTTTGCGCCGAAGCGCGGGGATCTGGTGTTCGCCAAGACCGGTGAGTTGCTCGGCATCATGGTGAACAGCGACTATTGCGCGCTGTTGAAACAATTCGGGCCGACGAAATCGATCACGCCGGGAACGGACATCAAAGCGCAGGCGACCGGAGCTCTGCTCGACAGCCTGACCGCCCGGGTGCAGGCGCGGCCTTTGAAACTACAGTAGGCTCCGCGGTCAGCGCGGGGCCGGCGCGGTCGTTCCGTTGCGCAACGGCGCCAGCCCGGCTTTCGCACCTGCGTGGTCCGGCGCGATGCGCAGGATGGCCTCGTACGTGGCGGCGGCCTCCGCCTGCCGCCCCAGCCGGCTCAGGACGAGCGCCAGATTGAGCCGCGCGCCGAGGTTGTCCGGTTGCAAGGTTATGGCGGTGCGGTAGTGGGTGATGGAAGCCTCGGGCCGACCCGTCTGAAAAAGGGCACTGGCGAGGTTGTTATGGGCATCGGTGAAATCCGGCTGGAGCTTTACGGCGGCCTCGTAGTGCGGGATGGCCTCTGCGGCCCGTCCGGCCTGGTAGAGCAGGCCGCCCAAGTTGGAATGCGCTTGAGCGTCGCGCGGGTTTAACCGGACCGCGGTTTCGTACTCGGCGCGGGCGGCGTCGGGCTGGCCTGCCTGACGGTAGGCGTTGCCCAGAAAGAAATGGGATAGGGCAAAATCTGGTTTCAGTTGGAGCGCGCGCCGGCCGTGTTCGATGGCCAGGGCAGTTTGGTTAAGCTGGGTGTAGGCCGAGGTCAGGTTGCAGTGGGCCTCCGCAAATTCGGGACTGAGGGCGATGGCCTGCTGGAGGTGTTTTAAGGCCTCGTTCACGCGTTCAAGGCGGAGAAGCGCGGAGCCGAGATTGTTGTGCGCCACGTCCAAGGCGGGATCGGTCCGCAGGGCCGCCTCGGCATAGGCGATCGCGTCCGCCGCCTGCCCGCGATCCAGCAGGATACCGGCGATGTTGTTGGAGGCTGCCGCTGAATTTGGTTCGAGGGCCGCGGCCGTCCGGTAATGGGCGAGGGCGTCGTCGCCCGCTCCCGCCGCTTGCAGCGCGCTGCCGAGATTGACGTGGGCCCGCGGGTTGCGCGGGGCTTTCGCCACGGTGTCGTTCCAGATGGTCAGAGGGGAGCGATAGTCGGTGTTTCTCCGGGCTGAGATGAGCGCGCCCGCGAGAGCGAGAAGCGCGAAAACGGCGACGCTTCTCCGCCCGGCCAGAAGGTGGCCGGCAAGAAGGGCGAGGATGAGCGGCGCGAGCACCGGCAGGTACATCCGGTGTTCGGATACCGTCTGCGTAGCCAGCGGGATCACGCTCGAGCTCGGGGCGAGGATGGCGAAAAACCAGAAGCCAACAAAACCCAGGACCGGGGCCCGTGCAAGGGCCACCACGGTCCCGGTGACAAGTGCGACCAGTCCGAGAATTTCCGGCCAAACCGCGAAGGGATCACGAATCACGTCGATCCCGTAATAGACCACCAACGGATGGGGCCAGAACGACAGCTTCAGATACAGCCAGATGGCTTCGCACTGTTTCAGCGCGTACATCCACCAAGGCACGCCGATCCCGAATCCGGCGGCCTCGCCGCGGGTTCCTCCGGCGCGCAGAACCAGGACGGCGAGGAGAAGGAGGCAGGCGGCAAAGGCGAGGTGGGTGAGGCGGCGCGCGCGCCACGCGCCCGCGAACGAGCCCGCGAGGAACGTCCGGTCGTACAGCAGCACCATCAGCGGAGCGGAGACCATGACTTCCTTGGTGGCCATGCCGAGCAGCGCGCAGACGAGGCCCAGCCCCGTCCATCGTTTGGTGCCTTCCGTCGCGCCGCGGACGAAGCCGTACAGTGCCAGCAGGTAAAACATCCCGAGCAGGAGTTCGGTGCGTTGAATCACGCAGGTCACCGACTCCGTCTGCAAAGGATGGACCGACCACAGCAGGGCTCCCCAAAAGGCGAGGAGGGAGGCGTCGGCTCCGAAACGTTCTCGCAGTAAGGGTGTACGCAGGCTCCGGCGTAAAAGTCCAAACAGCGCCAGCGTGCCGATGATGTGAAAGAGGAGGTTGGCGAGGTGGTAGCCCGTGACGGTGGTGCCGCCGATGGCGTAGTTTACTGCCAGCGAAAGGTTCACGATGGGACGGCCGGAAGCACCGGTGCCGCCGGCAGGGCCGGCGAGGACGGTCTCCCACGCGGAGAGATTCCGGAGGGTGGCGTTTTTTACGACCGCGGCCTGGTCGTCGAAGAAAAACGGAACCGCGAGGCTGTTCCAGTACACGGCGAAAGGGACCAAGCAGAGGACGATGGGCGCGATCCAGCGTAGCGCCTTCGGGCGACGTGGTATCTGATCCGTGGGCGCGATCCGTGGCATCGACGGTCAGGTTGACGCGGGGTGTCGCAGGGCGGAAAGCTTGAAATCCGGTGCGATCAATCGCGCTGGTACGTCCCGCCGGGATTGCCTCCGGTTGCGCCGGTCGGCAGGTTGCTGGCATGTGGTTCCGCTTCCCACTCCTGTTCTGCCTTGTAGGGTTAAGGATCCTGATGGCGGGGGAAACGGTTTGGCGGATGGATCAGTTGCTCCGGATCGACCACCATCCGGTGGAGGTCATCGGTCGGCCCGGATTGGTCGACTCGGAGGTCGGCCCGGCGCTGCGTTTTGACGGCCGGTCGGACGGTCTCGTCGTGCCGTCGATTCCCTTTGCAGGAGCGCGCGCCTACACCATCGAGGTGCTGTTTTATCCCGAGGCCGATGGACCGACGGAGCAACGGTTCTGGCATGCTCAGGACGTGGCGCAGTCGCGGGCGCTGCTTGAGACGCGATTGGATGGCAAGGGCGGGTGGTGGTTGGACACCTTCATCACCAATCCGGCGGGTGGTGGGGTGGCGTTGATCGATCCGACGCGGGTCCATCCGGTCGGGCGTTGGTACTGGGTGGCGCTGCGTTACGACGGCGAGCGGATGGCCCATTTTGTCGACGGGCAAAAAGAGCTCGAGCGACTCGCGCGTTTTGCCCCACTTGGCGCCGGGCGGATTTCGCTCGGGGTGCGGCAAAATCGCGTCCACTGGTTCAAGGGCCTCATCCGCGAGGTGCGTTACGCCACGGAGGCGCTGCCGGACGAGCGGCTGCAGCGGCGGCGCTGAGTCGGAGGCGTGCCGGCGGATACCCCGGACTAGAAGTTGCGGGTTCCGTCAAGCGGTCCGGTGCGTGAGTGCAGGGTTGGTGCTTTCGCGGTCTACGGGGGTGGGGCGCCTCACCGGCAACGTTCATCGATCAACCGTCTGCTCCCGTCGAACGCGCATTCCGGTCGACGCGGGCGGAGCCTGCGGTAGATCATGAAGTAATGGCCCGGCCGCCGAATATCCTCTGGATCGTGACCACGCAATGGCGGGCGCAGGCCTGCGGTTACGCGGGGGACGGGCAGGCGCGGACGCCGGTGCTCGACGCCCTCGCGTCCCAGGCGACCAACTACACTCAGGCGGTGACGCCGCATCCGTTCGGCCCCTTTGCGCGGGCCGCGCTGCTCACGGGCGTGCCTTCGCCGGCCAACGGCGTCGGTGACTATTTTGATCCGCTGCCCGAGGGCGCGCGCACCATTGCACATGATCTCACGGAGCGTGGGTACACGACGGCCTTCTTTGGCAAGTGGCATCTGGCGCGGCGGGATCGGGCCGCGCCGCTGGTCGGGGAGACGCATGCGCGGCAGCTCGTGCCGCCGGGCGGCCGGGGTGGATTTGGATTTTGGGAAGGCTTTGAAAGCGGGTTCCTGTTGAACGATCCGTATCTGCACGGGTCGCGGCTGCCGGTTCCCGTGCGTTTTTCCGGCTATCAGAGTGACGTGCTGTGCGAGCGCGCGGGTGAGTGGTTGCCGGCGGCCGGGCCGTGGTTTGCGGTGGTCAGTCTCGAAGCGCCGCATCCGCCCTACACCGCTCCGAGTGCCGGTGTAACCGCCGTTGATCCGGCCGCGGTGCGCCTCGCGGCGAACGTCCCGCCCGGTCCGGCGGCGGCGCGGGCGCGTCGTGAACTCGCCGGTTACTACGCGCATCTGGCGGCGACGGATCGCGCGTTGGCCGGACTGTTGGCGGCGGCGCCGGCGGACCGCACCGTGGTCGTTTTTACCTCGGTGCACGGCGATATGCACGGGGCGCACGGGTTGTTTCGCAAAGGCTGGCCCCAGGAGGAGAGCGTGCGGGTGCCGTTCCTGGTCCGCCGGCCGGGAGAAGGCGCCCGGCGCGAAGCGCGGGTGGTTTCGCTGCTCGATCTTCCGGCGATGACGCGGGCTTGGGCGGATGGAACGTCGTGGTCCGCGGGTTCGGATTTCCGTCGAATTTCGATGCCGTCGGTCGTCGCGTTGCCCGATCAGTGCCCCCGGATCTGGCGCGGCGTGCGGACGCCGACCCGCAAGTTGGTGCTCAACGCCGACGACTCGCCGTGGCTGTTCTTCGATTTGGGGGCGGATCCGGCGGAGTTACACAACCTCGCGGCTGACCCGCTCCGGGGCGGCGAGTTGGCGGCGCTGCGGGCGCTGGTGTGATTAGCCCCGTTTGTCCCTTTGGTCTCCGTGGGAATGCGTCGTGCGCTTGCGGGCGTGGGTGGCCACCCAGTAGCGGGGGAACAGCAGCACGATCAACCACGGCAGACCCACGGCCGCTGCCGCCGTCGCCGTCCGGAGGGAGAGGGCGAGTTGGTTGAAGAGCACGCCGGTGACCACCACCGCGAATGACAGGACGGGAAAAAAAGATATGGGGCTGCGGGTTCCGGCGGCGACGACGGCGGCGATGACCAGCGAGAAGCCGCCGCTGGCGACCGGAAGGTAGCCGATGATCAGGCCTGCGGCAAAAGCGAAGGGCGCGTGGACCGCGTGGGGTTCCCGGCAAAAGAAGGTTTGCAGCAACATGGCGCAGCCCATCACGACGGCGGCCGCGGTCGGTGGCAGGAACTTGGACGCGCCGGGTGCGGCGGAAAACGACTCGAGGAGGCACCAGGCTCCCAGCATCGCCCGCAGGACATCAATCGAGTGCAGGCCAAGCCGAAGGGTTGGAATCCAGTAGCTGCCCCAGTCTTGGGGCAGGGCGCGGTAGCGCACCCGTGGGCCGTGAAAGAGGGCGATGGGCGGCAGCAGGAGGACCAAGGCGGGGAGAAAGCGGCTCCAATCAATTTGCATCATGAAAAAATCAGGTGGTCGGCCCGCGGAGGGGGGCTGGGTCGGTCGAGGTCGGGGCGCCGGGTTTGCCGAACAAACGCCGGATGACTTCGGTGATTTCCTCCAGTTTCACCGGCTTGGAAATATAGTCATTCATGCCGGCCGCGAGGCAGCTTTCCCGATCGCCCTGCATCGCATTGGCCGTGAGGGCGACGATCTTCGGTTGGCGGTTGGCGGGCACCCGCCGGCGGATTTGCCGGGTCGCTTCAGAGCCGTCCATTTCCGGCATTTGCAGATCCATGAAGACCAGATCGTAGCAGCGGTACTCCAGGGTTGTGACGGCCTCGAGGCCGTTGGCGACGGCGTCGGCCCGGTAACCGAGGCGCTCGAGGATGCGGATCGCGACCTTCTGGTTCACGGTGTTGTCCTCCGCCAGCAGGATTTCGAGCGGGATCTCCTCGCCGAGCACGCGGGGAGTGCTCCGGGGTGCGACGGGGGCGCGGCCCGCGTCGGCGAAGAGATCCGCGATGGCCTGCTGCAAGGTTGCGGTCCGGATCGGCTTCGAGGCGGTGGCGAACGGCTGGTCTTCCGGCGGCGCAACCGGGGTGTCGGGACCAATCGGATACAGGAAAAGGCGCGGACACGGGATCGCCGCCAGCGCCGCCATGGCGGTTGCGCCGTCAAATTGGCCGGCGTCGACCACCAGCAACGCGGGCGGGCGGGGGAGCGCCGCGACCTTTTTCCGCGCTTCCTCCAGGTTCGGCAGGATGAAGCAGTCGACGCCCCATTTTTCAAACAGCGTGCCGAGCCGGGCCGCGGTCAGGGCGTTGTCTTCGATGCCAAGGACAATCCCGCCGCGCAACCGGGCCGGTACAGCCGGGGCGCCGGCAAGGGGGGGCGGCGCCGCCTCGGTGCGGACCGTGAAGGTGAAGGTCGAGCCTTGGTCGACGACGCTTTCGGCGCGAATGGAACCGCCCATGAGTTCACAGAGGCGTTGGCAGATCGCTAGCCCCAGCCCGGTGCCACCGTATTTGCGCGTTGTGGACGAATCGATCTGGCTGAACGCCCTAAACAGCCGGTCAATCCGGTCGGGGGGCACGCCGATGCCGGTGTCGCGCACGGCAAACTCGATGATGACTCCGGGTGTCGCCGTCGGGTGGGTGAGCGGCGGCGGGGTGGCGGTAATCCGTCGGACCTCGACGGAGATGCTGCCGCTCGGGGTAAACTTAACCGCGTTGTTGACGAGGTTGACGATCACCTGACGCAGTCGGGTGGCGTCGCCGGAGATCTGCGCCGGTACCTCCGCGTGCAGGTGGTAGCCGAGTTCCACTTGCTTGGCCCCAGCTTGGGCGGCGAAAAGATCGAGGGCGTCCTCCAGGCACTGCGCGAGATCAAAGGGCGCGTTTTCCAGTTCCATCTTGCCCGACTCGATCTTCGAGAAATCGAGGATGTCGTTGATAATGGTCAGCAGCGACTCGCCGGAGGTGCGGATCGTGTTGACGTAGTCGCTCTGCTCTTCGGTCAGCCGCGTCTCCATCAACAGGCTCGTCATGCCGATGACGCCGTTCATCGGCGTGCGGATCTCATGCGACATCGACGCAAGGAACTCGCTCTTGGCCCGCGAGGCGTCGTCGGCTTCGCCCTTGGCGCGGCGCAGTTGCTGCTCGGTTTCGACGCGTGCGGTAATATCGCTTTGGACTGCGATGAAGTACTCGATCTCCCCGCTGGCGCCCCGCACCGGCTGGATTTCGATGGTCATGTGGTATTTGCGGCCCGATTTCGAATAGTTGATGACTTCGGTGCTGATGCCTTGGCCGCGCGACATGGCGGAGCGGATCTTCGCCATCGTGCGCTGGTTGCTCTCGGGTCCGACCATGAAGTGAACCGGACTCTTTCCGATCACCTCCTCCAGGGTGTATTCCATTGTCCGGCAAAACGCCTCGTTGGCCCACTCGATGTGGCCATTGGCGGACCCGATCAGCACGGGGCTGTCGGTGCGGGCGGCGACGAGGGACAGTTTGCGGGCCTCGGCCTGGCTCTCGCGTAACGCGAGTTCCGCTTCGCGGCGCTGGGTGATGTCCTGCACGGTGCCGATGATCCGCGCCGGGCGGCCGTCGGCGCCGGTGGCGACCGCCTTGGCGCGGGTGTAGACCCAGCGCCAGTCGCCGTTGCGGGAGCGGACCCGGTAATCCGGTTCGATGAAATTCGCGATACCGGCGAGCTGGGCGTCGGTGCGGCGTCGATACGCCGTCAGGTCCTCCGGGTGGATTAGCGACTGCCAGGCCGCCACTGTGGTGGGCATGCCGGTGTGGTCGTAGCCGAGCATCGCCCAGAGGCCGGGGCTGTAATAGACGTGTCCGGCGGCCACGCTCCACTCGAAGATGCCGATCTGGGTGGAGTCGAGGGCGAGGCGCAGTCGCTCGTCGGAAACCTTCAGCCGTTCCTCGATCCGCCGCCGCTCCTCGTTTTCGGCGAACAGTTTCCGGTTGGAGAGTTCGGCCGCGCGCGGGCCGGCGCGCGCCGTGCGGGCGAGGTGCACGCTGAGGCCGAGCAGCACCGTAATGCCGAGGGCGGCGGCGAGGGCGAATTCCGGCAGCAGTCGGCGGGCCTGCCCCGCGCGGCCGTCGAGCGGGGCGAGTTGCACGCGAACCTGGCGGTCGGCGAGTGCGTAGCTGCGTTCGATCGGGGTGGCGTTCGCCGCGCGGTCGATCACCGGCGGGTCGTGGAAAACAAGATCTCCGTCCACCCAGACCGCGATCGTGTACGTGTCCGTGATCCTGACCTTGGTGGTGGCGATCTGCCGGAAAAAAGCGCGGTACGAGAATTCCGCGGCGACGAAGGAAGCCGGCCGGCTGGGCCGGGGAATGGGCGCATAGATGACGAAGCCCTTCTCTGTCCCGCGGGGACCGATGACCCGCGTGGAGGCCGAGATGACCGGCCGCCCGCTGCTGAGTTCGACTTGCTGGAGCGCGGTGCGCCGTTGCTCAAAGTCCGCGTGGTCGAAGTGACCCTTCGGCTTGGTACCGTCGCGGAGCACGCTCCAGACCGTACGGTAGGCGGTGTCGACGACCGCGATGGAAAGGCATCCCAGTGCACCGGTCTCGCGGGCGAGTTGTTGGACGGCATCGGTTTCCCATGTCTCGGGCGCGTCGGCCCGGGCGTCGGCCCAGACGCGGGCCAAGCGTTCAAACTGGCCGCTCTGCCGCTCCAGCACGTCTTTGCTGGTCGCGGCGAACTGCTCGAGTTGGGTATCGGCGCCTTGCGCCGTGAATGCCTCCTCGCGGTCCCGCAGTCCCAGCCAAAGGACGCCCGAGAGCGTGACGCAGCCGATCAGCGTGGGCAGCGGCGCCCACGGCGGTGCCCCGCCGGTGGCAACGGAACGGTCGCCCCACGCGCGCAGGATCAGGTGCAGGCCGGTCAAGAGGAGGGCGATCGCGGCGATCGGCCCGATGCTCCGGTCGCTGCCCCAGTGGTAGACCACGGGCAGGTCTGCGCCGTAACCGAGGAGCGCCGCGAGGCCGACGGAGCCGAGCAGTGAGCCGACCAGCGCCTCCACCACCAGGCGCCGCTGGCCGCCGCGCCCGCTCGCTCGCCATACCAGCACGCCACCGCCGAGGATCAGCCCGATGGCGACCACGAGAGGCATGCGACCCGGGTGATGGGCGTGGGATTGGAGGTGGTCCAACGCCAGCGCCTGATCGATGGAGAAATTTTGGCCGGTGGCCTCCTGGGTCGCGGTCGCGATTCCGATCAGGAGGCCGAGGGCGGCGATCGCGATGAGTCGCGGCCGTCCGCTCTCCATCGCCGCGAGCGCGAGGGCGAGGGCGAGAAAGCCGAGGGCGGCATTGAGGCTCAACGGGTCCTGCAGGCCGAACGGTTGGAGGAGTTCGTCGCTTCCGAGCCACCAACCGGCCAAGGTCAGGACGCTGACGGCCAAAAGGCAACTGGCGAGGGCCAGGGCAACCTGTTCCGCCGACGTCCGCCGTGGTAGCTTTTCCGGTGGAAGCATCGTGGGAATCGTCCGGCAGCAAAGCGCCTCCGCCTCCACGGAGCAATGCGTTATTCCCGCCGGTTCCCTACAACTTTGGCGGGGAGGAGGGTGCGGGCTCTCCGGGTGACGGGGTGAGCGTGGGCGGCGGGACCGGCGTCGGGGCGGGAGCCGCGGCCTTCTCCTCGTTTCCGCCGCCGAGCGATCGGAGTAGATTGCTCGGCCCCATCACAAACTCCCAGCGCGGCTTCTCCAGCGAGCCGGTGAGCTTTACTTCGAGGGCCGAGGACAGTGGCGCAAGCACCGCCCCCACCACGCTCTTCAGTAACCCCCCGCTCTCTTCGAACGGAAATACCTTCGCGTAGAAATTCAACTCCCGCCGGTCGAGCACGTAGTTGCCGTGGGCGCTCATCTTCGAGTTTGCGCCACGCAGCGTCATCTCCGGAAAATCCAGCTTGGCCCCGTTGATCTTAAAGTTGCCCCGAGCCTCGGTGAACCGGAGTGAGGTGAACTTCAGCAGGTCCGAGAGCAGGCCGAGCAGCGGGACTTCGCTGATTTCTGCGCCGCGCAGCACGGCGCTGCCGTCGCCGTGGTAACTGTAGGTGTTATCGTAGGCGCCCTCCGCCGAGGCGGCGAGGTCGAGCCGGAGATTGGCCTTTTCCTGGACAAATTTCCCCGGGGGTGTCGGCGGCCGGTTTTGCTGCGCGGCAAAATACTCCTCCAGCGCCGCCGCCGCCTGCCCGAGGTGCGCCTCCTGGAGCGCGAGGTCGAAGCCGAGGCGCCGCTGCTCCCCCGCGCCCCAAACGCGGGCGTGACCGGAGGCTGAACCGGATGCGACGGTGGCATGGATGTCATCGAGGATGATTTCCCCGTTGTTCAGTGCCGCGTTCAGCGAGACATCCTGCAGCGGGAAATGGTGGAAATAGAAATCGCCCGTCGTTCGCGCCGCGACGCGCAACTGTTCGGTCGGCCCGCCGGCGGCAAGGTGGCTGCCGAAGTGCCCGGTGACGTTCAACTCCGGCGGGTGGGCGAGCTGGATCGGCTCAAGCGCGCGCGCCAGCGGACCAAGTAGACGGGTGATGATCTTGAGGTCGAGGGTGGAGGCGGCGTTGAAGTCGATCGTCTGCCACTCGGACGAGACCGGTTCCAGTACGTAGGTGAATTTACCGTACGCACGACCGCCGTCGCGCTCGCCGAGGATTTCCAAACCGTCGTAGAAGCCGGGCCGGAGGAAAATCCGCGTGCGCACGTGATCCAGCGGCGTGCCGCGGATCACCGGCTGCGGCGCATCCGCGAACACGAAGATGCGCGTCTGGTCGCCGCTGCGCCATGTGCTCATGACGTCGACCGTGGCTTCGGGTGGCGCGACGGGAAATTCGAAATGCCGGAAGAAGTTTGGCCACGATTCGCGGAACCACGGCGAGATGTCCAACGGCCGCAGCCTGCCCTCGAGGAGAAAGCGGTATTGGTTCGTTTTCAGGTCTTGTTCGTACGATCCCCGCGCGAAATTCGCCCCGGAGCGGGCCGATACCTCGGGCGAGTAAAACCGCCCCGGCTCCAGTTCGACCACCGCTTTGGCCTCCGCGAGGTTCACCCCGTATGCGCGCACCACGGGAATCTCCACCAGGGCATTCAGGTGCTCAAAGGTGAGCCGGTCGCCGAAGCGGGCCTGCGCGCGTTCGACCGTCAGCGAATCAAAGTCGAACCACTTCCTGACGTCGGCGCCCACCCGCGCGCTGATCAACCCGAGCACTTGCGGGGAAAGGGCCCCGTGAAAATCGACCGTGCCGTTGCGGCGCTCAAGGTTGGCCTCCGCTCTGACGGTCAGCGGTGCCCCAAATAGCGAAGCCACGGCGGAAACCTCCACCGCGGGTAATGGCCGGGGAAACACCCTCATCGCCAGCGCCCGGGCAGGGACGCCGGCGGCATCCACCGCATCCGCCGTCAGCGCGATTTCCCGCAAATCATAGTC
>CAIJFT010000145.1 GCA_903820035.1 uncultured Opitutia bacterium | reverse complement strand
GGTGGCGGGTTGCAGCGCGCCGTAGGCCACGCGGAGGTGGCAGCCGGATTCCAGGCCGAAGGCGTTCCCCGGGATCACGGCGACGCCATGCTCCCGGATCAGGCGTTCCGCCACCGCGAGCGGGGCGGCGGCGGTGCGCAGCCGCAGCAAAAAATAAAACGCCCCCGCGGCCGGCGGCACGTCGCAGATACCGGACGCTGCGAGTTGGCCGAGCTCCCGTTGCACCAAGGTGCGCGTGGCGGCGAGAGCGCGGACTTTTTCGCCGACGAAATCCCGCCCGGCCGTGAGCGCGCCGGCGGCGGCGTACTGGGAGACGACGGGCGGGCAGATGATCACGGTGTCCTGAATTTTGCGGAGCGCCGGCTCAAGGTCCGCCGGGTAAACCATCCAGCCGATGCGCCAGCTGGCGAATCCGTAGGCCTTGGACATCGAGTACAACGAGATCGTGTGTGCCGCCGCGCCCGGGATCGCGGCGGCCGAGAAGTGCCGCGCGTCGTCGTAGGTGAAATACTCGTACGCCTCGTCACTGACATGAAAGAGGCCGTGCTCGGCGCACAACGCGTTGACCGCCCGCAGGGCCGCCTCGGGGTAGACGGCGCCGGACGGGTTGTTGGGCGAGACGGTGACGATGGCGCGGGTGCGCGGCGTGATCGCGGTCCGCAGCGCCGCGAGGTCGAGCTGGTAGTTGGCATCGGTCGTCACCAGCACCGGCCGGGCGTTGGCCATGGTGATCGCCATCTCGTGGTTGAAGTAATACGGGACCGGCAAAATCACCTCGTCCCCCGGATCGGTGATCGCGAGCACCGCGTTGAGGAAGGCCTGGTTGCCGCCGGCGGTGACCATGAGGCGGTTGCCGTGGGCGGAGCCGACCGGCACGCCGTTTTCGGCCGCGAGTTTTTGGGTAAGGGCGTCGAGCAGTCCGGGTACGCCTGCGACGCCTTGGTACTTGTGATTGGCCGGATCGGCGGCGAAACGCTCGATGGCGGCGAAGGCGGCGGGTGGTGGGCCGTAGTTCACCACGCCTTGCCCAAGCGAGATCGTGCCCGGACAGGCGCGGATGAGGTCCGCGATGACCGGGATGATCGGGGTTTGGACGGCGCGGAGCCGGCGGGATTCGGCCATGAGTTTGAGTGTAGCCCGGCGCGTGCGCGAAGGGACAACAGAAGCAAAAAAGAGTCCCGGCGCGGGAGCGCCGGGATTACGTGGAGGGATCAGGCGCCCGTTGCCTTCTTGATCTGCTTGAGCTGCGCGAACTCGGGACGGTTCTTGTAGTGGTCGTCGAGGGGAAAGCAGCCGCTAATGATGCCGTTGCGCGGTCCCGTGGTGCAGTCGCTGAAGGTGCGGCAGATCAGTTTGGTCGTGAGGGTGCCCTTGGTCGTCGCGTCGGCGAGCATCTCGGGGTAGCTGAGCACGACGCGGCCGAGACCGACCATGTCGGTCCAGTCGTGGCGCACGGCATACTGCGCCACGTGCGGGAGATATTCCTGCAGGTAGCTGTAGGCGGTGCCGATCATGACCGGGGCCTTGAGGGCCGGATTGGCGGCGGTCGCCTGCTTGGCGTGCGCCTTGATCTGGCGGACGGCGTTGATTTGGCGGGCGACGTCGATGAGTGGATCGTGCGCAGGTTGGTAACCGTCGCTCGGCGGGTAGGCGGCCGGACGCTGGATATGCGGGTTGTAGTACGGCGAGCCGGCACTGAGGTTGAGGATCTTGACGCCGAGCTGCATGCACAGGTCGACGAACTTGAAGGTCTCGGTCAGGTCGAAATCGATCGGGTTATTCGGGTTCACCCCGAAGCCGAAGTGGTACGGCAGGCAGTGCGCAAAATCCTCGGGGATGCCGGGGCCGAGTTTGCCGGGTTCGGCGCGGGTGGGGTCCGGCTTGAACGGGACGAAATCGAAGGCGCTCAGGCGGATGCCGATGTCGATCGGGTTGCCGCTGGCGCGGATGCCGGCGATGACCTCGCGGATGATTCGCGTGCGGTTTTCAAAGCTGCCGCCGAACTTGCCGGGACGCGTGTGCGCGCCGAGGAATTCGTGGAGCAGGTAGCCGTGGCAGTGCTTGATATCGACGAAGTCGGCGCCGACCTCGTGGGCGATTTTCGCGGCGCGGATGTAGCACTGAATCAGTTCCTCGATCTCGGCGTCGGTGAAGACCTGGGCGTCGCTCGTGACGTTGAACTTGCGGTCGAGGATCGGGTGCCGGAACGCGACGCGCGGCTCCATGCGCTTTTTGTCGTTCGGTTTGCAGAAGCGGCCCGAGTGCGTGAGCTGGAAACCGATAACCAGGTCGTCGGCCGTGCCGTGGCGTTCGCGGTGGGCCTGGACGAGCGTCTCGCGGATGCCGGCGATGTCGCGCTTGTTTTCCTCGGTGATGATGAGCTGGTTCGGGTTGGCGCGGCCGTCGGGCCGGATAGCCATGGCTTCGCCGCCGTAGATGACCTTGGCGCCGCTGAGCCCGAACCGCTGCCAACGACGGTGAACTTCTGGCGTCGCGCCGCCCGTGGTGGTGGCGTCCCAGCCTTCCATCGGGTGGATGGCCCAGCGGTTGCCGATGTGCTTGCCGTTCACCTTAACGTCCGCGATCGGCTGGGTGAGCGGCGAGGTCGGGCCGGCGGTGATGGCGTCCTCGCACGGCAGGTTCAGGCCCAGCGAGGCTACGTGCGCGCGAAAATCGGCGACGGTCTTGAGCGTCGGCAGACGCGTGAGTTTGAAGGGAGCGGGTGGGTTGCTCATGGCGGGAAGATTGGCCGGCATAGGAAACGGGTTTTGCGTCCGAGGAAACTGGATTCTGGTACGGCCGGAGGGAAACCGGTCGGACAGTTCTTTTGGGAATCGTCCGCCTAATACGGGGCCGCGGTTCGAAACATATGTGCCGCTGCTCCGCCCGGATCGTTGACCCCGCGGGACGCGGCAGCCAATTTCCCGAGCATGAACCCCCTCGCCAGCCCCCAGAACCGCCGCCAGTTCCTCAAGTCCGCGTCCGCCACCGGAGCCGGGCTCCTGATCCTCCCGAGCACGACGCTTTTTGGCGCCGCCACCCCGAGCAAGAAACTCAACGTCGCCCTCATTGGCGTGTGGGGCCGCGGTCTGGCGCACTATAACGCCCTGTCCGCGGAAAACGTCGTCGCGCTCTGCGACGTGAACGAGCTGCGCTTCCCTGAGGCGTTGAAGAAGTTCCCCGGCGCCAAGACCTACACCGATTGGAGAAAGTGTCTCGACCACAAGGGACTCGACGCCGTCGTTATCTGCACCACCGACCACTCGCATGCGCACGTCGCGATGTGGGCGATGAACCGCGGGCTGCACGTCTATTGCGAGAAGCCGATCGGCATGAGCGTCGAAGAGTGCCGGCTACTCCGCGCGAAGTACCTGGGGATGAAGACCAAGATCGCCACGCAGGCCGGCACGCAGCGGCACGCGATCCCGAATTTTTCCCGGGTGCGGGAGATGATCCGTGACGGCGCCGTCGGCGACCTGAGCGCGGTCTTTGTCTGGGGCAACCGCCAGCTCCGCCGGCCTGGTTATCTGCCCGGCGAAGGCACGCCGCCGAGTACGTTCCACTATGACCAGTGGATCGGGCCGTCGCCGTATCACGCGTACAACCCCAACTACTTCTCCGGCGGCCCAGGCGCAAATTGTCTCCAGTGGAACATGTATTGGGACTTCGGCACCGGTCAGGTCGGCGACATGGGCAACCATACCATGGACCTGGCTTGGAACGCGATCGACGCCGGCCATCCGACCGCGATCGAGGCGAAGGGCGAGGCCTTCAATCCGGACGTGACGCCGGTGGAACTCACCGCGCATTTCGACCATCCGGCCAACGACTGGCGCGGACCGATCCGTGTCAGCTGGTACCAGGGCGGCCACCTGCCGACCGCGCCGAAAAATTACATCGACCTCAACAAGCTCGGGCACGGCGCGATGTTCAAGGGTTCGAAGGGCATTCTGCTGGCGGACTTCAACTCCCGCATGCTGATCCCGTCGGGCGACTCCGATCTCACCTACTACAAGATCCGGAACAAAGAGAAGGTCACGCCGCCACTCGGCGATTTCCAGGAGGAGTTTTTCCGCGCGTGCAAAACCGACCTCAAGACGTCGTGTAATTTCGACTACAACGGCGTCATGACCGAGCAGATGGCGCTCGGCCTCGTGGCGTACCGGGCGGGCAAGAAACTCGAGTATGACGGCAAGGCCGGCCGGATCACGAACGCCCCCGAGGTGAACGCGCTCCTTAGCCGCAAGTACCGCGACGGCTGGCCGCTCAACGGCTGATTTGGAGTCTCCGCTCGGTAGCCCTGCGCGTGAGGGCCACCTATCACCACGTGTCGGTCGGTTTGGGAAGAAAGTGAATGAGCGATCAGGACGTGTCGGTCAGTCGAGTCGACCGAGGCGGATGGGACCGAGACAGCAAGGCAGAGGGAGGGTGGCG
>CAIJFT010000144.1 GCA_903820035.1 uncultured Opitutia bacterium | reverse complement strand
TCCCGAGCTTCTTGACCAAAAACTCCGCATCGGCCCACTCCAGCCCCCGGGCGATTCGCTCGATCGCGGCCGAAGTGGAGGTCGCGGCCTTGATAATGGAGGGTGTTTTCATTGTCTCAAATGGTATCCTCTGAAGTCCAACACTGGACTCTAGCTCTGGCTTGTCAACCACCCGCCTCCGGTCTGACGGACACTACGCTTGGCTGCCCAACCCGCTGTTCCGCCAAAAGGGCCAGCCTGATCCCATGCGGAGCGCCGTTAATACCCCACTGGGCGTGACCCATCCAATCCAGG
Source organism: uncultured Opitutia bacterium (assembly GCA_903820035.1). GTDB lineage: Bacteria > Verrucomicrobiota > Verrucomicrobiia > Opitutales > Opitutaceae > ER46. The sequence continues at coordinate 8,453 of CAIJFT010000144.1, read as the reverse complement.
CTCACGCGAAGCCCCGAAGGGCGCGAAGCGGTAGGGCTTGGTTCGCGGAGCTTCCCGCTTTCGCGTGAGGCGGCGTGGCTTTCGCGTGGTGAGGGCACGCGGGCGGTCAACGGGGCGGCCAAAGGCCCTCCGCGAAATCACTCCACTCATTTGTGGTGACCTTCGGTGATATCGGGTTGTTGGCGCCGACAACCCGCTCTGAATCGGGCGGGGACGTGCCGCACGGCGACCTGCGCCGAGCATGGCCCCCGCCCGAACGTTACCCCTCTTGAGCAAGATCCAACCCGGTCAGTCCCTCGAACCGCTGCGGTCGGGCGTCCAACGTTTCGGCGCCCTTGCCGGCAGGCGCTTTCTGCAATTGGACGAAAACGGGGCAGGCGCCACCCCGTTGAAATCCGGCCCGCGGCTTGAGCTGGAATACGTCGCAACGGCGGATCGCTTGTTGATCCCTGTTGAAGTCCCCGGGCCCGTGCGGAGGAGCCGCGATTATGAGCGGCCGTTGGCCGGAAAAATATTCCGTGGAGGGCCGGAATGGGCTTCAGCCTCGGCCAAGTCGACCCCGTGCGGAGTGCCCTAGGGTCGTGGTGGCTGAATGACGGGGCCTACGCGCGCACGGGGTGCGCGTGAATCGCGGGGCAACTACCTCGCGACCTTGCGCGCCGCCGCCAAGGTTTATCGCTCAAACACCTCCGGTTGGATCAAGAGAGCCCCCGAGGCGATTGGGTATGCCTTGTCACTGGTGATGCGCCGCGTTCCAGTCCGTCCCGTCCAGTCGCCCCCCCACCCCCCGCTGCTCCGCCGCCATGAACGCTGCCACGCGCCTTCTTCTCCTCACGTCAGTCGCCCGTCTCTTCATCGGTCCGCTGTCGGCCCAAATGGGGGATTCCCGTGATGGCGGCGGCTTTGTCCAGAAGCCGCCGCCAGCCGAATGGATTCGGCCCGCTCCCGTGCTTTCCCCGCAAGAGGCGCTCAAGACATTCACCCTGCCGCCAGGTTTTCGGATCGAGCTGGTCGCATCCGAACCCCTGATTCATGAGCCGGTCGCCCTCGACTTCGATGCCGACGGCCGGATTTTCGTAGTGGAAATGCGCACTTACATGCCCGACGTCGACGGCAAGGGCGAGAATCAGCGCAGGAATCGCATCGTTGTTCTCGAGGATACGGACAAGGACGGTCGGATCGACAAGAGCACCACATATATGGATGGCCTCGGTCTCACGCGTACCGTGAAGGTCCTGCGCAACGGCGTCCTGATCGGCGACCCGCCAAACCTGTGGTACACGCGCGATACGAATGGCGACGGCACAGCGGACGAGAAGACCGCGATTGCAACCGACTTTTCCACCCCAGAGAGGAACCCGGAGGAAGGAGGTAACGCCTTGATTTGGGGGCTCGACAACTGGATCGGCGGATCCTCCTACGGGCGCCGGTTCCGCCTGCAAAACGGCAAGTGGCTCAGCGCGCCCGTGGCCATGCGCGGCCAGTGGGGCCAGAGCATGGATGATTACGGCCGGATGTACACCAACTCCAACGAGGATTACTTCCGCGCCGATCTCATTTCAAATCACTATCCGGCACGGAATCCAAATCTCGTCGCACCCTTCCGATCCCGGCGTTCCTCCCCCAACGGCGTCAATCACCAGGTCGACGCTGATCAGACCGTCTGGCCGATTCGCCCCACCCCTGGAGTCAATCGGGCCTACTGGGAGAACCGGCTGCGTCCAGATGGCACCCTGCGGAATTCCGATGCGTCTTGCGGACCCGCCATCTACCGCGGCGACAACTTCCCCGCCGAATTCTATGGCAACCACTTCAGTGCGGAGCCGGCGGGGAATGTCGTGCGTCGCTCGATCATCTCCGAACAGGATGGAATTCTCAGCGCCCGCAAAGCCTACGAAGGAAAGGAATTCTTGAGTTCCACCGACGAGCGCTTCCGACCCGTCAATGTCTACACCGCTCCCGACGGCACGCTCTACGTCGTCGATCTTTATCGCGGTATTCTGCAGCACCGCCAATACATGACGACCTTTCTACGACGGCAGATCCTCGAGCGCGGTCTCGACAAGGGGCTCGGCTACGGTCGCATCTATCGCATCGTTCATGAGTCGAAAAAGCCCGGGCCACCGCCCGCACTCGCGCGCGCGAATACCGAACAACTGATCGCCGCGCTTTCACATCCGAACGGCTGGTGGCGCGACACGGCCCAACGGCTGCTGGTCGAGAGTGGCGACAAATCAGCCGCACCGGAACTGAGGAAGCTGGCGGAATCAACGAAGACGAGTGAGCCCGTCCGCTTAAAGGCGCTTTGGACGATGGAAGGTCTCGGCGTACTATCGCCGGAAACGGTCGGTCAGCTGATGGAAGATTCTTCGGCCAAAATTCGCACGAACGCCCTGCGGCTGAGCGAGCCGTTCCTCGCGGGGAACCATTCGGACCTTATGGATCGAGCCATTCGGCACGTCGGTGATCCGGCCCAGGAGGTTCGTCTGCAAGTGGCGCTCTCGATGGGTGAAGCGGCCGCGCCCGCTCGCGCTGCCGCGCTGGCCGACTTGTTGCGCAACGACGCTGAAACACCGTTCATGATCGCGTCTGCGGTCAGCAGTCTCAATGGAGGCGAACTCCCGTTTCTCGAAACGTTGCTCACCGCGCCGAACTGGCAAGAATTGCGCCCCGGTTTCCCCGAAGTTTTTCAAACCCTGGCCTCGGCCGTCGCCCAAGGCGGAAAAGTGGATCAGCTGAACCGTCTCTTCCAGATCGCCGCGAGCGACCTCGGCGCCAAGTGGCAACGGCTGGCATTGTTGAACGGCGCCCGAGCGTCGGGGCTGCGGGAAGTGCAAGCTCTGCCAGCGGCGCTCGAGACCGCGGCCAAGGCCTCCGATCCGGAAATCGCCAAGGGCGCTAGCGACTTGCTGACCCGCCTGACCTGGCCGGGAAAATTCGGCACTGGGCCCGCGCCGCTCAACGCCGCCGAACAACAGTTTCTTGAAAAAGGGAAGGTCGCCTATACGACGATTTGCGCCGCCTGTCATCAGCCAGATGGCCGTGGATTGGCCGGCGTCGCGGCGCCGCTAATCGATTCGCCTTGGGTTCTGGGGCCCGACTCTTTCCTCGCCCGGATCGTGCTTAAGGGGAAAACGGGCAAGACCAACGTGACGATGCCACCCTTGGAAATGCTCGGTAACGACACCCTCGCGTCCGCGCTGACCTATATCCGCCGAAGTTGGGGCCACGCTGAAACACCGGTGAGCCCCTCCACGATCAGCGCCATGCGCGAGGCGATCATTCTGCGCAGTGAACCATACACGGAAGCCGAACTCGAAGCGCTCCGGAATGGGAAATGAGGCGACCCGCACGGGTGCTCGTCGCCTCCTCTGCCGGGGCCTGATCCACGGTTGGCCAGCAGGTCGTGATCTGGAAGGTTCGGCGCCGATCGGGGTTGAGCGTTTCAACCCCTCCGACGAAACAAGTCGTTGAGCAAACCCGCACGGCCGGCGCTGCCGCTCAGCGACTTCGGCATAAGAATGTCCGCCGGGCCCGACCGGGCCACTGGTGCTCGCCGCCGAATCAATTGCGATGGGTCTCGACGACCCACTTCCCCCCCCCGGGGCGACGTCGGGCACTACGCACATGAATGGACCTGGGAGGAACAAAAGATCGCGAGCACTCCCCAAGCGGCGGCTCTGGCCGGCCGCGAGATCCTCCGGGGGCGACGGCTTGCCCGCGACGGGAGCGCGCACGGTGGTCAATTCAGACCAGCGGTAATGGACCGGTGACACCGGGGCGGAAACGCAGGACTTTCAACGGGACGGCGCGGATCAGACCCGGAGGAATATCTTCTTCCGATAGAGGAAATAGAGCAGGAGCCACACGAGGGCCAGCGCGCCAAAGCTTTCCAGAACCGGATGCCATTTGGCGTCCAGAGGAGCGTACAGCCCCTCGAACAGGAGGCGGGAAGTGTAACTGAAGTTAACGAAGCGGTGGAGCAGGTAGATCGTCAGGCTGTTCATGCCGATGACGACAAAGACGAAGGACCAGCGCTTGAAATTCAGGATATCGATGACGCCGTAAAATGCGGCCATGAAAACGAAGGCCATGCCACCCGTAAGCAGGATAAAGGAACTGCTCCAGAGGCGCTTCGCGATCGGGAAGTGGAGGCTCCAGAGCAACCCGAAGGCGATGCAGACGGCCCCGGTGGCGAGCAGGCGGATAAATTTAGTCCGGTCGACCAGGGCGCTACTGCGCAGGATCTCCCCGGCAAAGGCGCCGAGGACGGTGAGGCAGAGGGCGGGAAACTGGGTCAGGAGGCCGTTTTCATCGTAGGTGTGCTGCAGGAGACGTCCAGGCAGGAAAGTACGGTCAAACCATCCGACCAGATTTCCTTCGAAGGAAATGTCTCCCGCGCCGTAACCCGGCACGGGAATCAGCGTTAAGCCCGCGTAGTAGGCCACCAGGATGCCGCCGACAATGTAGAGCCTCTTCCTAGAACTGAAGTTGAGGTACAGCACCACGGTGGCGAATCCAGCCAAGCCGATCCGGCCGAGGACGCTGCCCAGCCGGATATGCGGCGGGTCGAAGAACGGGAAGGGCGCATTCTTGTCCAGCATGCCCAGGGCGATCAGGAGCAGCATGCGGAAGAAAGCCTTTTGGTAGAGTTCGGACTTGGACATCCCCTGGTCCAGCGCCTTGCCCAGGGAAAATGGGATGGAGACTCCGGCGATGAAAAGGAAGAGCGGGAAGATGAAATCGTAGAACGTGAAGCCAAACCAGGCCGGATGGTGAAACTGATTGGCCACGGCATCGACCCAAGCCAGACCGGTCTTGCCCTTGAGCAGGTGGAAAAGCGCATCGGCGCCGGAAATGAATAGCATGTCGAACCCGCGCAGGGCATCGATCGAGACGAGGCGCCTGGGGGCGGGCGTGGGTTGGACATCCATGGGTAATCGGATTTAAGTAGAGGGGCGCGACGAGGAACGGATTTCAGGGTGACGAGCAAAGCACGACAGATTCCACTTTTGATCAGGCATGCCCCGCCGGGGTGCGGCCTGCGGCCGTCAGAACGCGCGCGATGCGTCGGTCAGCGCGGGCTCTAGGCGAAGCGGGCGGCGCGGTCGTCATGCGGCGTGAATCTGGCGCGCGACGCGGTTGGCGGAGCGCGTCGCCGCGTCCTGACCCCAAGGGAGATTGTCGAACGCCGCTCCGGCGAAATGGACCCGGCCCACGGGCTCGATGAGCTGTGGCCAGATCTGCTTGAGCTGACCGAGGGGGAACGGGTGGCGTTCGCAGCCGAGGGCGAGCGGCTCCTCCTTCCACCACTGGTGCACGAGGCATTGCTCGATTGTGTCCGGATTCTTGCCGGGATAGAATTTACGGAACGCCGCGATCGTTTCCGCCGGAGTCTGGGCGGGCAGTCCGCTGCCCATCAGAACGCGGCGTGGGCCGGGAACATCGGCGGCGGTTTCGTAGACAAGGCTCATTTTCGCGTCGCCCGTCTCAAGGTTGATGCTCGGCACATCGCCCTGCCAAAAGGCGCCGCGGGTGACGAGCAGCACGCGCGACTGCATGCCCATCGGCGTGTTCGCCAGGGCGAAGGCCTTGGCCTCGGGCCACGCGGGGGTGATGGCAATGCGGGGCAGCACAAAAGGTGAGACGCAGAGCACGAGATGGTCCACCCGGAGCACTTGCTCCTGATCGGCCTGCTTAAAATGCACCGTGACTGAGGTATCGTGGCGCTCGATGGCGGTCACCTCGCTCTGGCGCCGCACCCGATCGCCGAGCCGGGCAGCAAAGGCGTCCGGCAGCCGTTGATTGCCGCCCTTAAGATGAAACACCTCGCGTTTGAAGGCGGGCAGGCCGCGCATTTTGGGGATCGCCTCCTGCCAGATGCGGAAGAGCGCGGAGACGCCGCCGCCGGCCTTTTCGCCGGGGGGGCGGCGGGTGGCTCCGATGAAGCGCGCGGCGGCGGGGGAAAGGCCCGCGTCCGCCAACACCTCGCCCAGCACCATGTGGTCGAGTTCGTCCAGTCCGACGCCAAAGGGCTGGTACTCGTCTTTGAACTTCGCGACGTAGGGTCCGAGATAGAGCATCGACAATTCGCGCCAGCCATGCGCCCGGATGTAGTCGATCTCACGCGTATTGAAGCCGAACCTGGCGAGCACGGACCGGTCGGCGAGCTGCGCCTCGGTGAACCACTGCCCGTCGATGCACCGGTACATGTTTTGCCGCCGCGCCCAGGGCATCACGGGGAGATCGAATTTTTCCACGTACCTTCGGTAGTCGTCATACCCGGGATTCGTGAAGTGCTCCGCGCCGACGTCGGCATAAAGCCCGTCCGGCAGCGGTTCGCGAATCGTCTTCACGTGTCCGCCCGTGCGGCGCGAAGCCTCCAACAGGGTCACCTCATGCCCCCGCTCGGCCAATTCGTACGCGCAGCACAGGCCGCCGATGCCGCCACCGACGACGACGATGCGCTTCGGACGCGCCGAGGCCGCCGGCAGAGAGGAGGCTGCGCCCGCCAGCAACAGCGTGCCCCCGGTCTGCAGAGCTTGGCGGCGCGTGAGCGTGCGCTTCATCAGGGAGAGAGAGTAAGCCGGGGACGCCGCGAATGAGAATCACCCGGTGATCAGAACTGCCCCTTCACACCGAAGACCCAGTTGTCGCCGTATTCTTCCGCCTGGCGCAGGTACTTCTGCTTGCCTTCCTGCACGCCGAGGGGCGACTCATAATAAAGATCCTTCTGGTTGGTGATGTTCCGCGCCTGCACATAAAGCGAGGCGTTGCGGGTCAGCCGCCAGTTGAGCGTCAGGTCGAATTTGGTCATCGCGCCCCAGATCCGGCCGTAGGTGCTTTCGCTCGGCCGGTCGGCAATCCAGATCATGCTGACCGTACCATTGAAACGCTGATAGGCATAGCCGAGCCGGGACGTCACGCGGTGCGGTGCGACCTTGATACGCCGTTGGTTCGCGTAAGCGCGGGCGTAGGTGAGGGCCACGTTGACGCCCCGCAGGTACTCGCTTGGAAGAAAGCCGAGCGTCTGATTGTACGCGAGGTCCATGCTCCGGAACTTCTGGAATTCCGTGCTGTTGGTGGTGGACCGGAACGTGTACGTGGCGAAGTCGGGATCATCCACGCCAAACTGCGCGGGAGTGTAGTCGAACGTCTGGATGAAGTTCGTCGCCTCGTCCTGCGAAAAGCCGGCCGAGAGCTGTCCCGGCGAACGTCCGCCGAAGTAATAGGCGAAGCGCGACTGGTACACCTTGTGATACTCCGGCTGCAGGTCGGGGTTGGGCGCCGAGACGATCCGTGAGCTCTCGTTAACCGTCCAAAGGCCAGTGAGGTTGTCGATCGGCGGACGGGAGATGCCCCGACTCACCCCCGACTGAAACTCGAGGTTCGGGAGGATTTGATATTTCAGAAGGAAAGAAGGGAACCAGTTGTGGTACTGCGAATGGCGGAGCACGCGCGGCTGGCTCTCGTACTGGTATTTCATCCCCGCGAGCGTGAGAGGGCGGCCGTTGAGGGTGCCGGGGGCGTTCAGCTGGTTGGCGTAGGGCGAGGCAAGCATCTGCGCGCGCGTGAGCGGATCAAATTCAGTCAGCGCATTCGCAGTCTGTTCCATACGCCCGCCGAACCGCACCTGCAGCTTCGGCGTCAACCGCATGTCGGCCTGGGTATAGCCGGCGGTGATCGTCTGCCGGAAATTGCGCGCATTGGCGATGTAGGCGGTGTAGTAGTCTTCCGGCGTCGACGTGTTCACGAACTGATCCGGACGTGCATGAAACAAGTCGGCAACCGCCGCACGGCTGACCCGCGGCAGCACGCCCTGCGCGCCGCTGGTGTTAAAGGTGGTGAGCCCATTCGTCGTACCCATGTCGTACGGGTACCGCGAAATGAACTGGGGGCCGACATTCGCCCAATTGCTCGTGGACGTATTGAAGATCGCTCCGGTGACCGGATTGACATCCACCGTGTTGCCACCCGGCCCGACGTAGGACCAGATATTCACGGGTGTGTGGGTGTTGTTCTTGCGGGTCTCCTCGTCCCACTTGCCGCCAAACTTAAGGACGGTAGGAAACTTTTCCAGGAACGGCACGGCCCACCGCGCATTAAGGTTGCCGGTCCACTTTTCGGTAATCCAAACCCGATCATCGTTGGTCACGCGAGCGCCGCCGGCGCGGGCGTCGGGGTTGGTCCAGTTACGCAGATCAAACCAGTCCGGGCCGGAGTTTTGGCGAATCACCCACTCCCACGACTGCGGATTCGGACGCGTGGCCGTCCAGCCACTCGCAACGCCGCCGGCCTCCTGATTGGCGAAACCGCGCTCGACCGACTCATAATTATTTAGGGAGCGGGACAAAGCCGCCGCCCCGTCGATCACCCAGGCGCCAAGCTTGTACTCGAATTTCGGCGAGATTTGCCGGGTGTAGGCAAGCTTCGCGGATGAGCCGGCGCCGTTG
>CAIJFT010000143.1 GCA_903820035.1 uncultured Opitutia bacterium | reverse complement strand
GGGCGGCCGCTTTGTCACCGCAAACTCTGGCCGTGCTGCGGAAAAGCGATCGGCCGCGATGCGCTGGGCAATCGCGGCCGATGCAGGTTTGGGCGCTTGGTTGGCCAAGTGCCCTCGAGCGTTGGATCCGGTTCAGATGAGCTCGGTCTTGCCAGGAATCGGAACCGGGGTGAATACGCCCGGACCGGCTTTGCATTCCTTGGGGAAGATATCGAGTTTCGAGCCTTCGACGAGCCACTGCCACTTGATCTCACGTCCCGTATAGGCGGAGATGCGGCCGCCGATGGCGGTGAGGGTGCTGATCGCGACCTGTTCGCCTTCGTTCAGGGGCTGACCGTTGCGGATGCTGGCAATCAGGTCGGTGTGTTCCTGGACGTAGGGATTCGGCGTCGCGCCGGCGAACACGTAAGCCTTTTCTCCTTTGATCGAGGTGGCGCAGTCCGAGGTGCCGCGGGTCCCGACGACGCGTTCAGATACCCGGGTCGAAGACTTTGGGGTGTGCCGGCACATGCTCATCACGCGGGCTCCATTCGGGTACTCCATTTCAACGGCGAAGTGATCCCAAATATTGCCGGGGATGTCGCCGCGATTTTGCCGGCCACCGAGGCCGTAGAACTTCGCGGGCGGACCGCCAAAGGCCCAATTCATCACGTCGAGATTGTGGAGGTGCTGCTCGACGATCTGGTCGCCGCTGAGCCAGTCCCAGTGATACCAGTTCCAGCACTGCCACTCAAAATCGCTGACATTCGCCAACCACGGAGTCTTCGGGTCGTCCTTGGCCCGGAACCAAATGCCATCACCGTTCCAGTAGCACTGTCCGCCCACGAGCTCGCCGATTTCACCGCCGTGGATGCGCTTCATTGTCTCAATGTAGCTCGGTTGGTGGCGGCGCTGAGTGCCGGCGACGACGGCCAGTTTCTTCTCCTTGGCTAACTTCGCGGCGGCAATTACGGCGCGGCAGCCGACGGGATCAACGGCCACAGGTTTCTCCAGGAAGACGTGTTTATTGGCGGCAACCGCGGCCTCGAAATGCATCGGGCGGAAACCGGGCGGAGTGGTGAGAATCACCAGGTCCACGTCGCTCGCGATTACCTTCTTGAAGGCGTCGAAGCCCCAGAACTTTTCGACCTTCCCCAACTTGAGCTTCTTTTGGGCGCCGTCGACCTGCGCCTGAAAGAGGTCGCCGAGTGCGGTGATTTCAACGCCTGGCGAGGAATCGAGGCAGTTCTGGGCGGCGCCGGTGCCGCGGCCACCGCAGCCGATGACGCCGACCCGGATTCGATCTGATCCCTTGGTGGCGCCCATGACTTGGTTCGACATTGCGCCGGCGAGAACCGCGGCTCCGGTGGAGGCGGCGGAAATTTTCACGAAGTCTCGTCGGGAGAGTGACGTAGGTGCGGGAGGATTCATTTCGGTGGATTTTTTTGGGGGGCTAAAAAACAGCACCGCAGCGCTGGGGGCGCAGCGGGAAATTCAGGTGATGGTGGCGATTGTAGGTCGCAAGGCGAATCCTGTCTGGCCGAATCTTGGCGGTTACACGTCACCTATTGCCGCCGCATCCAGCCGTGACATCTGCGTTTAACGGGCGCCGGGGGCTTTCACGGGTTCGGTTTCGTTCCAGTAGATAACGACGTTTTTCGTGCCTCTGCCGGCCGCAATGATATCCGGTCGCCCGTCGCCGTTCAGATCGGCAATTTTCAGGTCTTCGACGGCCATTTTATTGTCATCCACTATTCCGGCGAGGGTCCAGACGGTGCCGGTGGCATCCGCCGCCGCGTAGACCTTGATTCCGACCTTGTCCCCGGGCTTGTTCCCGCGCCAGCCAACGACCACCTGGTCACCGCCGAGACCAAGGAGGTCGCCGGTTGCGAGGCCGTGACCTTGGGTCAGCGTCGCATCGACTGACGTACGATCGGTCCCCGTTTGAGGCGAGACGGGGTCGCGATAGATGGCGAGTTCATGGCCGTGCATCGGCTCGATCGTGGCGATGAAATTTGCTCCGCCGGGCAACGTGCCGCGGCGAACCTCACCCGCCGCGATGGCGTTGAGCGGCGTGGCTCCGGCTGATTTCCCTGGCGGGTTGAGCGCGCGGATACCCTCCTTGGTGGCGACGAGCAGCGACTCGGCGGCGCCACCGTTCCGGTCGGCCAGCAGGTCGAAGTTATGCGTGAGGTGGTGCGGGGCGGCGGTGCTCCACATCGGCTCCGGTACGCTCGTGGCCCGCCATGGCCAAGGATACCTGAGCAGTTCGACGCCGTCACCGACGCCATTTTTGTTGCCGCGGCCGTGGAGCGGGAGGACGGCGAGGCCAAAGGTTCCGTCGGCGCTACGGACCCACAGCATGCGGTGGGTGGTCGGAACGTGGGGCAGCTTTCGCGCGGTCCAGCGCTGGGTACGATCTGCGGGCGGATCGAGGAGGAAGACGGCTCCGCTGCCGATGGTATCGCCGGGGTTCCACTCGGCGCCGACGGCGATCTCAGCCTTCCCGTCCCCATCGAGATCGCGGGCGGCAACGCACACGTTGTCCTTGGGCGTGAGGTTTTCGACCAGGATGAATTTTTCCCAGTTGGGCGCGCGGTACCAAACGACCTGCTTGGCGTCGGCCAGAATGATATCGTTCCGCTGATCCCCGTCGACGTCGGCGATGGCCAGCCCGTAGCCGATTTGGATGGTGGTATCGATCGTCTGCGCGCGCATTTTCAACCGCGGCATTTCCGCGGCGCACAGCAGTGGGGCGAAGATCAGGGCAGGGGCAAGGCAACGCAGGCTCATCATGGGGTGGGGGCAGCGAAGCAGACCGGCCCCGAATGTCCGCCGAAAAATCTACCTCCTCAAGGCACTTCGTAGAACTCCACCAGGGCGAGTCCGCCCGTGTTGTTAGCGCCGCTGGCCTGCACGGTATAAGCCCCCGGGGCCAGCGTGATGAGAATCATGGCGTCGCGGCTTGCCCCGTCGTTCACGGCGAACGCCGCCACGGCCGCGCTGGCCGCACTCAGTTGCGGTTCGCCGCCCCAGTTGTCGTTGCTGGCGATCACGGTCTGGCCGCTGAAAAGGTCGAGCTTGGGATCGACCATCGCACCCGGAATCCGGAACGGATCGAGGGCGAGCCGCGGCCCGATCGTTCGGATCAGCACGGTCTTGGCGGTGGAGCCGGCGATAAAGAAACCGGCGGTGAGGGTGGTGCCGCCGGGGATTTGCTTCAGGACCGACACGTTTACGAGCCGGGGCGTGCTGGTGGTGAATGCTTCCGCCGGGGTGGCGTCGTAGAGTTCCGCGATGACCGTGCCGGTGGCGCCGCCGACGCCGCTGACCTGCACCGTATAGTCGCGGGCCGGGGTCGCGGCGCTGTAAACCGCGGCATCGCGGGAGGTGGGGCCGGTGAAGGCGAAGGCACCGACCTGCGTGAAAATCGCCGCCAGCCCCGTGCCGCCGCCCCAGTTGTCGTTGGTCGCAAACGTCGCCGCTCCGGCGAATACCTCCAGCTTGGGATCGGCGAGGGCTCCACCCACGCCTAGCGGAGTGAGCGACGGGCCGGCCGCCCTGACTAACAGCGGTTTGGTCCCGGAGGTTCCGGCGCCGCCGATGACGGTGCCGACCGTGAACACCGGATCCGTCGCGGTCACCGTCGTCAGGATGGACAGGTTCACCAATCTCCCTGGATTGACCGCGGGGCCTTCGAGCACGGACAAGACGGCGGGGCTGCTCAGCGCGGTGCCGAATCCGTTCGAGGCGGTGGCGGTGTAGGTGCCGGCGTCGGCGGATCCGGCGCGGCCCACGAGCAGGAGTCGGTTGGTGGCGCCGGCGAGCGGCTGCCCGTCACGAAACCATTGATACGACGGGGTGTTGGTGGCGAGCGCGGAGAAGACGACGGTGGTGCCGGTGGCGATGGTTTGGGCCGCGGGTTGGGTGCTGAAGGCCGGGACGTTGAGCCCGTTGACCGTGAAGACCGCCGCCGTACTCGTCAGGCTGCCCGAGGAATTGGTCACGATTACGGTGTACAATCCGGTATCGCCCGTTTGCGCACTGGGGAAGCTCAGGGTTGCGGCCGTGGCTCCGGGCAGGTTTTCGTCGTTCCGGCGCCACTGGAAAGCCGGCGCGGGATTGCCGAGGGCGGAGACCGTCAGGGTCGCCGCCTGGCCGACGATGGCGGTTCGACTCGCAGGTTGGCTGGTGATGGTCGGTAACGTGTTCGTGCCCGGAGCGGTGAGACGATACGCGAGGATCATCGTATCGATATTCTGGCTGGCCTTGTAGCTGGTGCCGTCCTGAAAGCCGTCGGTCGTGGTGAAGTCGTTGTCGTTTCCGACGAGGAGAAAGAAGTCGTCCGGAGCGGAAGCATCGAGGGCGGGGACGAGGGCGAGGCTTTCCCACTTTTCCGCCAGAGTATCGGAATTGTCGTTGGCGCTGTTGTTCAGACCGAATTTGTCGAGCTGGGTTTTATCGTTGAGGTCGATCACCACCGCCGACGTGGCGGCAGTGACCGCGGAGGCGAGGATGCCGTTCGGGGCCACGGGAGTGTTCGGATTGTCATAGACGCTTCCGGCGATGTTGGTCGCGTTGGTGATGTCGTAGATGAGCACGGCGCGGTAGAGTGACTTCGTGATAGTGGAGCCGCGGCCGTTGCCGTCGCGGGTCAGGACCAGGAATCGCTTTGCGCCCGAGGCCGGACCGCTGAGGGCCACGAGATCGCCGGTTGATGCGACCTGCGGCGTGCCGCCGTCGGAGTACAGCGGGAGGGGTAATATGAATTCACCGGTGAGCACCGGGTTGCCCGGGTTCGTGATATTGTACTCCAGCAGCCGGGCGTGGCGGCGGAGGTTGCTGCCGCCCGCCCCGCCGTCCTGGCGCGTGGCGGACTGCATGAGCGCGTAGAGGGTGTTGCCGTCGGCGGAGACGCTGAGTCCCTCGAGCCCCTGGTTGTTTTCACGGCCGGCGTCCGGTTCGCGGGGCGAGGGGGAGGGTTGGCCGGAGGCCGCGCTGTCCGAGGAGAACGAGTCGGCGGCGTTGCGTCTGGGGATGAACGCCTCCGGTGGTCGCACCGCGCTCAGCAGGGTGCCACCGGCGGAAAAGTGGTAGAGATAAGGCCCGTATTCGTCGCTGACGAAAAATGAGCCGTCGGGCAGGAGCGCCAGCCCCTCGGCATCGAGGGCGAGGCGCGATGTGTAGGCTTGGGGCAGGCGGGGAAATCCGGCCAAGGTGGCGCCGCCGCTGACCGTGGGGTCGAGCCCGGTGAAGGCAATGCCGGCCGGATCCGTCAGGAGGGTCGTCTCATTCAGGGTCAGCGATACTTGGTCCTGCTTGGACGAGCCACTGGGGTCCGGCTTGAACGTGAGGGTGAAGCGGTGGCGGCGGGGGCGATAGTTTCCGGCCACGCCGGACTTCGTGTAGCCGCGGTCGGGCTGGGTGTAGAGCGTGCCGGAATAGGTGCCGTCCGGGTTACGCCGCCAGCTGCGCGGATCGACGGCGAGGCCCGACAGCGAGCCGAAGGTTTCGCCCAGCCGGTCACGCTGCGCGGCGGAGACGCGGCCGACGCCGACGAGGCCGCGGTTTGTAAACGTGAGCCCCCCCACTGTGGTGGTCTGGCACCATGCCCGACCCGCGATGCCCAGGGCCGCCAGGGTGATCAGTGAGGCGATGAGGCGGTATCGGCGGGTCATCGCGTGCGGTTATCGGCCAAGATGGCGCCGAGTCCAATTGATTTCCATTTCGAGTGATTTCCCGCGCTCGGATGTTCTTCTAAACCCCGTATCAGACATTTCGTGATTGCATGTCAGGGGCGCCGCGGAGAGTCGTCATGGCGTTGATGAGAGTCGATCGGGCACAGCGCCAGCGGCGCGAAATCAAGTATCTCATCCCTGAGGAACGGGCGCTAGAGGTGCGGAGTTACGTCAGCAGTTATCTGGAGCCCGACGAGTTTGCGGCGGGGCGGCGGAATAACTCCTACCCGGTGCATTCCTTGTATCTGGATTCGAACGACCTGCTGACCTACCACGCGGCCGCCAACGGAGAGCGGAACCGGTTCAAACTGCGGATTCGTTACTACGACGATGATCCGACCACGCCGGTGTTCTTCGAGATCAAGCGTCGGATCAACGAGGGTATCGTCAAGCAACGCGCGCGGGTGCGGCGTGAAGCGGTCCGCTCGCTGTTGGTGGGCGAGAGTCCCGTGCCGGACCATTTGTTCTCCTGGAATCCCCAGCACTGGTTCGATCTGCTCGATTTCCGGCGATTGGTCGACCAACTCGAGGCCGCGCCGCGGGCCCATAATGCGTATTTGCGGGAGGCTTATGTGAGCGCGGGCAAGGCCTCCGTGCGGGTGACGCTCGACCGCGACGTGCGGATTTGCCCGGAGTTCAGCGGCGATTTGGGCACGGCCATCGAAGGTGGCGTGGGAATTTTTACGGACGTGGTTATTCTGGAGCTCAAGTTTACCGAGCGGATGCCGAGCTGGATGATCGAAATGGTCCGGGGTTTTGAGCTTAAAAGTAGCGGCGCCGCCAAGTATGGCCGCGGGGTCGAGATGCTGGGCATCCACCGCGTGGCGCGCCGTCGGACCGGCTTTGAGTGGGGCAGTGCCGTCACCACGACTGCAACCAGCGCCCCCTGGCTCGATGCTTCCGCCGCCCTACGCGGCGCCCTAGGACCCTCCCACGAATGAACGCCCTGCTACAAGGTGACTACGCTTCGGTGCCCACGAGCTTCCACACGGTGATGCTCGCGTTGCTGCTGTCGTTTCTTTTCGGCCAATTGTTCGCCTGGGTCTACGTCAAGACCCACTCCGGCGTCTCGTACTCCCGCTCGTTCGTCGTCTCGCTCATCGTGCTGCCGGTGCTCGTCGCCCTGGTGCTGCTGGTGATGTCGAACAACCTCGTTACCGCCTTCGGGCTCATCGCGGTTTTCGCCGTCGTGCGCTTCCGTAACGTTTTGCGCGATACGCTCGACACCTGTTACGTCCTCGCCGTGATCGTCCTCGGCACCGCGTGCGGCACCCAGAAATTCTCCTCGGCGGTGATTGGCGGCCTGACGGTCGCCGGCCTGATGATCTACCTCTGGATGACGGCTTCCGGTACGCGCCATCGTTTCGATCTGATTCTCAACGTGCGCTGGATGCGCCCGCCCGATGAACTCACCGCGGTGCGGCACCTGCTGGACCGGCACAGCCTGAAGGTGCATGTCGCCAACCAGCACTTCGGTACCGGCATGGAAGGCGCCGACCTCTCCTATCGCGTGCTCCTGCGTGATCCGGCCCGGGCCGCGGAATTGCTCCGGGAACTGGCCGCGGTGCCCGGCGTCGACCGGGTCTCCAGTGTACAGGCCGCCGACGAATCGGAAATTTAATCTCATCGCATGGACCCACGCCTGCTCCCTCCCATTCCGACGCCGCCGGCCCAACGCTGGCGCGAAGTCCGGCTGCTCTACCTGCCGCGGGCGATGTTTATCCTCGGCGTCATCGTGGCGGCGGTGCTGTGGACCCGCTGGGTGGCCCCCGCCACGCTGGTGGCCGAAGCCGAGGTCACCTTTGTCGAAGTTCGGGCCCCGCAGGCCGGAGTGGTGGCGAGTCTCGACGTCGCATTGCTGCAGCCCGTGACCGCCGGACAGGTCATCGGGCGGATCGGCATTGCCAACCCGCGCCTGTTGGACGCGACCCTCGCGGTGATCCGCTCCGAGGTGGGGATGCTGTCGGCGACGATGGCCGGCACCACGGATCGCCAGCGGATGGCGATCGAGTGGGAGCGCCTGACATTGGAATCCATGAATCACCGGATCGACCTGGCGGCCCTCAAGGTCCGCCTGCAGCAGGCGGAGTCCGAACTGGCGCGGGCCAAGCCGTTGCAGGCCGCCGGTCTGGTTACCGAAGAAACTTTCGAGCAGCTCCGCAACGCGCGCAATGTCCTGATGGCGCAGATTGAAGAGCAGGGCAAACTGCTCGCCCATCTCGACCCGCTGCTGGCCACGTTTGCCACTCCGGAGGCGCAGCGTGCCGCGCTGGCGCCCGAGTCTGCCCTGACTTCGGCGATCAAGGTGCAAGAAGCGAAACTGCAGCTGGCCGAAGCCCAATTGACGCCCCAGCCGCTGGTCGCGCCGATGGCGGGGGTGGTCTCGCTCCTCGCCCGGCGGGCGGGGGAAAATGTGGCGGCCGGTGATCCGATCCTGCGCATCAGCGCGACCCGTTCCGACCGCTTGGTGGGCTATCTGCGGCAGCCACTATCGTTCGAACCCAAGGCGGGCATGACGGCCGAGGTCGCCACCCGGACCAGCGCCCGTGACCACGCCACGACCCAGATTGTCGAGGTCGGACCGGCCATGGAGCCGATTTCACCTTCCCTGCTCTCCGCGATGCACTTGCCGCCGAACACCCCACCCGAGCCCGGTTTGCGGGTCCATTTCGCGATGCCGCAGGGACTGAATCTTCGGCCCGGCGAGCACGTCGACGTGACGGTGCATTGAGCCCCGCTTGCTTTCGGGCGGACTCCTGCGGCTGCGCCTTAACCGCAAGCGACGGATGAGGCCATCGGGTCCCGCCGGGAGCTCGCAAACCCGCGCCGCTCAGTCTCTCAACTCCGGTTCTCGGCTACGGCACTTCGTAGACTTCAACGAGGACCAGCCCCTGGTCGGATTTTCCTCCGGTCACCTGCACGGTATAGCTCCCGGGTGCGAGGGTGGCGAGCAGGGCCGCATCGCGGGCGTTTTCCGGCAGCGCAAAGGCCCCCACGTTGGTAAACGCCTTTGTCAGGGCGTCGCCACCGCCCCAGTCGTCGTTGTCGGCGATCTTCAGGGAATTCGCCCCGAACAAGGTGAGTTGAGGATCGCTCACGACCCCAGGCACGCCGAACGCCGTGTTAAGGGTCGGGCCCACCGCCCGGATGAGGACATTTTTGTCTGAACCGCCCCCGATCACAAAGCCGGCCGTGAAGCCGCCGCCGAGTTGTTTCAGGACGGATACATTGATCAGGCGTGGCGTGGTCGCGCCGACGGCATTCGCCGGCGTGGCGTCATACAACTCGGCGATCACGGTCCCCGCGGCGCCGGCCGCGCCCGAGACCGCGACAGAGTTATTGCCGGCCGCGACCGCCGGGGCGAAGACGGCGGCGTCCTTGGACGTCGGTGCCACGTAGGCAAAGGCCCCGACCTGCGTAAACACGCCGCTGATCGCTTCGGCGCCCTCCCAGTTGTCGTTTTCCCGCAGCTTGGTGGTCCCGGCGTAAAGCTCTAGCTTCGGGTCCGGATGGGCGTTGGTGACGCCGAGAGGGACGAGCGACGGCCCGGCGGCGCGGGCGAGCAGGGCTTTGGTCCCGCCGGTGTCGGCACCCCCGACCACAAAGCCCATGGTGAATGAGTCGCCGGCGGATAAATCGGTCAGGATGGAAAGGTTGATCAGGCGGCCCGGACTCGTGACGACGGAACTCCACGGACTACCGGGGATCGTGGCGGCATTGACGGACGCGACGTAACTGCGGGCGCGTAGATTCAGGGTGTTGGGCAGCGTGACCACCCCGTTCGCGACGGTGGTGCCGGCGGCGACGCCGCCGCCCGACGCGCGCGGATCGCTGCCGTCCGTGGTGAAAACGAGCTGGGCTCCCGGAGTCGGGGTCAGCACGAAGTTCCCGTTGGCGTTGGTGAGGCCGGGCGGGGCGATAAACTTGGCGTCAATCCACGCGCTGCGGCGGGAGATGAAACTCTTGAGGTTGTCCACCTCGCCCTGCCAGCCGCTGGCGAAGCGACTGGTGTTTTCCGGCCAGCGCTTCGCATCCCGTGCCGCGGCCGCGGTTCCGATCTGGGTGGCGAATCCGTCGATCAGCGCGCCCACGGTCGGAGTGGTAAACTCCGTGCGGCGCAGCGACTGCCAACGATCGATCCACGCCTGCATGAAATCCGGATCCTTCGCCAGCATGCCCCACCAGCCGTAGGTCCAGAACTCCGTGGCGCCGTTTCCGCCGGCCCACATTTCGGGATTGAGGGTCCGCGGGTCGCCGCCGCCGAGTGCTCGATCATAGTCCCACGCGGGCCCCGCAACCAACTTGCCGCGCCGGTCCTTCGTCATGTAGGCGCTCCGCACCAGCGCGTCGGCGTTCATCGAGAGGGTGTTGAGGATATGGTAGTCCACCCACGAGGCGCGGTCGATGTAGTCGAGATAGGTCCGTTGCTTCCAGCCGCTGGCGGTGTCGGCGTACAACGCATCTTCGAATCCCTGAACGTAGGTGCGGATGTAGTCGCGCTGCGCCTGTGGCAGGTCCTCGGCCTTCGGGCTGGTGACGATAAGCGCGCTGGGCAGCCCGGGATAATTTCGCTTCGTCTGGAAACTGAAGTCCTCCGGGGCGGGCACATCAAACTTCATCAGGTACCCGCCGGTGACCGCATTGCCGGAGACGTCTTCGGGCGCAAGACTGGCCAGATCGACGCGCTTGTTTTGGACCCGCAGGGCGTCGGTCAGAAGGTAAATGCCGGCGTAGTCAGCGCTGTCGAGGTCGCCGCCGTTGGTGTTCAGAAACACCTCGGCGAATTGCGTGCGTGGCGCCCAGCGACCCATGCGGTTGCTGAGGGCGTAAATGACGGCGTTGTGGAGGTAGGAAGGGTCGTAAGTCCAGGGACCGACCAACACCCAAGTGTCGAAGCCGGGCAGCCCGAGCAACGGCACGGCGCGGTCCTTGCCGTCGCCATCGTTCAACCGCACCGTGAATCCTTTCTTGGGGAAATCGGCCGACGTGGAGCCGCGGACGTTGAGCGTCAACGCGCTCGTGGCGTCGGGCGGGCTATTGAGCGTCGTGGCTCCGGAGGCGGCGCGGTTCCAGGCGTAGATCCAGCCGGGGCGCTCGACGCCGTCCTTCACGAGCGGGCCGAAGCCGTGGGTGTCGATCGCGAGCAGCGGCAATTGGCTGGAAAATGTATCGAGGCGGGAGGCCCCTGTCGTGGCCAGATGGCTGTAATGGCCGGCGGTGGCGAAACCGCGCTGGCGGTTGTCGGCGGAAAATACAGCGGCGCTCACCACCACCGAACTGCTGAGCGTGAGGGGCCCCGTGTATTCCGTCGCGGCGGCGGTGGGCTCCGGCGGCGCGGCGCCGGCGGCGGAGGGCGGTGTAACGGTGTAGCGGATGCGTTGGCCCGCGGCCGCGCCGGAGAGGGTCAGGCTCACGCTGCCGGAAAAAGGTCCCGGGCTGCGGGAGAAAACAACCCGCTCCAGAAGCAGGACGGTATCCAATCCGCCGTTGCGGGTCCCGGGGGTCGGCGTGCGGAAGTGGCCGGTCACCGGCTTCTCGCCCTCGGCGGTCGGCTGGGTGATCCCGTAGGAGATGTTCTCGAGCTGGGCCGGGTATTTCGGGGCGAACTCGCTCGCGACCGTCTTGCCGTCGGGCCGCACCAACGCGAGGTACTCGCCGTTGGTTTCGAGCGAGAAGTTGGTGTGCAACTCCTTCGTCGGATCGCGGCGGTTTTTGTCCGACGCGTAGACGACAAGGTAGCCGCCCGCAGGGAGCGTCACCGCGGGGAATTGCCACTTGGTGAGCGCCTTGGCGTCGTCGGTCAAAAACCACCCCGCGAGGTCGACCGGACCCGCGTCGGGGTTGTACAGTTCGATCCAGTCGGAGAACTGGCCGTCGCTATCGGCCCGTACATTGGAGTTCGCGGCCAGGAATTCCGAGATGAACGGATCGGCCCGGAGCCAAGCGGTGAAAAGCAGGGTGAGCGCGAGGTAAAACGCGGGGCGCGAGTGACGGGGTAGGGGAGGCATCGGACGCCGCGTATTCGTAGCGAGGCGACGGCGGGAAGCAACTCCGCCCGCAGGTGATCGTTGAGTTGTAACCTAAATGGGCCGATCAGGTCTTACTCATGGAGCTGTATTTCCGCCGCGGGTTCGCGCTTGCCTGTTCCACTGGCGGGGTCAACGAAACCGTCATGGGCACCGAGCCTCTTCGCCGTGTAATTTGGTTTTGGATGCTCTCCCTCCTGCTGGGGCTGCCCGCGGGCCGGGCCCAGACGGCGTCTCCGTTCGTCAGCGGGGTCTGGAGCGGCAACGTGACGTCCACGAGCGCCCTGGTGTGCGTCCGGCTCAACGCCGCCGGTCTGCGGGTCCGCCTCGTCGTCAGCGCTAACGAGCAGCTCACGCCGGCCTTGTTTTCGGCCACGGAGACGACCTCGGTCGGCGTCGGCAACATCCTGTCGCTGGACATCACCGGCCTGCTGCCGAACACCGAATATTATTATGGCATCGAGGTTGGTGGGGTGTTGCGGACGGAGGCGGTTTCGCGCGGCCACTTCCGGACGTTCCCGCAGGGCGCCGGGTCGTTCAAGTTGGCGCTGGTGGGCGATGGGGATTACCGCAGCACCGACCAGCGCGTGTACGAGGCCGTGCGGGCGGAGGACCCGCTGCTGGTGCTCTTCAACGGCGACCTGCACTACGCCGATGTCAGCACAACCGTCGCGGATGACTACCGCGCGGCGTACGATGAGGTCCTGCGCCATCCCCAGCAGGGGCCGCTTCTCCGCAGTGCGCCGGTCGCTTACCTCTGGGACGACCACGATTTCTCCGGCGGCAATAATTCCAACGGCACGGCCGTCGGCACGGCGGTCGCGCGGACGGTGTACCGCGATTATGCGCCGCACTACCCGCTCTCGGTGGGCGACGGCACCATCGGCCAGGCCTTCACGGTGGGGCGGGTGCGGGTCATTATGACCGACCTGCGCAGCGCGTCCGTGCCGTCGACCAATGTCGAATCCACGTCAAAAACGCGCATGGGCACCACGCAGAAGGCCTGGTTTAAACAGGAGCTGATCGCCGCCCGTGACGCGGGTTTTCCGCTCATCCTCTGGGTTTCTTCGGTGCCGTGGATTGTGCCGGCGGCGGTCGGCGACGATTCGTGGGGCGGCTACGCGACGGAGCGCACGGAGCTGGCCAATTTTGTCCGGGACAACCGGATCAAGAACATGGTGGTCTACGCTGGTGACATGCACGCGACCGCCTATGACGACGGCACGCATTCGGACTACGCAAGTGGCGGGGGCGCGCCGTTGGTGGTTTTTCACGCGTCCCCGTTGACCGCCGATCCGAACTTCAAGGGTGGCCCGTACACGGCCGGTCCCTTCCTCAACACCCAGCAGTACGGCACGCTGGAGGTGACCGACACGGGCGGCGCGGTGATCCAGTGTCGGTTCACCGGCAAGAGGGTGGGCGAGGGGGCAAAGCTGACCTTCCAGTTTGCGGCCTCCGCCGCCGCCGGCATCGAACCGCGGGCGGTTTCGGCGGGTGATAGCGGGCTGGATCGGGCTCTGGTCAACATCTCGGCCCGCGGGCGAATCAGCACGCCGACCGACACCCTGATCGTGGGCTTCGTGGTGGGCGGCAAGGTGCCCCGCAATATCCTCATGCGGGCGGTTGGTCCGACGCTCGCGATTTTTGGCGTCACGGATCCCGTGCCGTTTCCGATGCTTTCGCTGTTCAAAGGCACGAACCTCATCGCTTCGAATGAAAATTGGGGACTGCTCGACGGGGCCCGGTTGCAGGCCGCGTTCGACCGCGCCGGCGCCTTCCGGTTTCCCAATCCCGGCAGTCGCGACGCCGCGCTCTACCTCTCGCTCGAGCCCGGCGCCTACACCTTGCAGGCCAGCAGCATCACCGGTGTGATGGGCTCCGTCATCATCGAGGCCTACGAGGTGCCGTAAGGCGGAGTCGCGCGGTAGCCCTGCGCGTGCGCGCAGGGAGGAAATCCATCGGCCCCGCCGGATCGCCGCACCCGGCCGTTTGGTTCGGTCGCACCGAAGGCGGATCGCATCGGCGGCGATGTTTGGTCGGGCGGAACGTTTTAAGGGTTCACGCGGAGACGCGGAGGCCGCGGAGGAAAACCTCTGCTCTGGCTCCGCGACCTCCGCGGCTCCGCGTGCCACCCCTCGTTGGGAAAATCATCCAGCTGCCACCTTGTAGCCCTGCGCGTGCGCGCAGGGAGGAAATCCATCGGCCCCGCCGGATCGCCGCACCCGGCCGTTTGGTTCGGTCGCGCCGACGGCGGACCGCATCCGCGGCGATGTTTGGTCGGGCGGAACGTTTTAAGGGTTCACGCGGAGACGCGGAGGCCGCGGAGGAAAACCTCTGCTCTGGCTCCGCGACCTCCGCGGCTCCGCGTGCCACCCCTCGTTG
>CAIJFT010000142.1 GCA_903820035.1 uncultured Opitutia bacterium | reverse complement strand
CGACACCGCGCGCGGCGGCCATGACGTCCGCCTGCAGCTGCCTGCCCGCGGCGCCGAATTCACCGAAGCCCGCGGACAAAATGATGGCCCCTTGGACGCCGGCCGCGGCGCACTCCGCCACGAGCCCGGGCACCGTCGCCGCCGGCGTGGCGATGACGGCAAGGTCGACGGGGCCCTTCACCTCGCCGATGCACGGCGCGGCCGGCAGACCCAGCACGCGGGAACGCGCCGGGTTGACCGGGATCACCTCGCCGCCAAACGGCTGCAGATTTTCCAAGACCGCGCGCCCGACGGAGCCCGGCCTTTCCGTGGCGCCGATCACCGCGATGCGCCCGGGGGTGAAAAAACACGCGAGAGGCCGGCCGCGGTTGCGGCGGGAGGACAGGACAACGGATGACGCGGAAACGGGGGCGTTCATGACGCGGATTGGCGGACTCACGCGCCGTTGGCGAAAACGGAAAGGCGCGTGATCGCCTCGACTCCACTCATAAAGACCACGGCGAAGAATACGAGGTTGAAGCCGAACCGGGCGCAGCCCGCGAGGAGCACCACCGTCAGCGCCGGAAATCCGTCGGTCAGCGGCAGGAGGCGCCGTTGGCGACGAGGCCGGTGAGGCGCGGGCGGATCAATAAACCCAGGCGACGGACCATCCGGTCGGACCCGTCAAACAGGCGCGCGGCCAGCGGCGGCGGGCGGAACGACGGGAGACAAGACTTCCGGCGGTTTCATGGCGCGGGCGACGCCGCGGGGCGCGACCGCCTGGTCCGTCGACGCGCCACCCACTTCCGGGCTTCCTCAACCCAGAGCACGACGCTCGCGAGGGCGCCCATCAGGAGTACATCCGGCCATGGAATCGGCACGGTATGGAAGACGGCGTTCAGCGGCGGAGCGTAGATCACCGCGAGCTGCAGGATATTGGCGACCGCGAGTCCGCCGAGCAGCCATGGGTTGCGCCACAGACCCCGCCCGAGGGCACCGGCGAATTCGCTGCGGCAGTTGAGGACGTTGAACCACTGGCACACGGCGAGCACGGTAAACGTCTCGCTTTGCACGAGCGCAAACGGCGCCCCGCTCTCAAACCGCCAGAGAAACCAGCCGAACGTCGCCGCCACCGAAGCGGGCACCATCAGGGCCATCCGGCCGAGCATCGCGCGGGTCACGAGCGGTTCCGCCGCGGGCACAGGCGGGCGCTGCATCTCGTGACCCTCGGGCGGTTCGACGATGAGATTCACCGTCAACGTCCCCTCGGTGATGAGGTTGATCCACAGGATCTGCACGGCGGCCAGCGGCAGCGGATATCCGAGCAGCAGCGCCGCCAGGAGGAGCACGATCTCGTCGATCGAAGTCGCAAAGAGAAACAGGATCACCTTCTTCAGGTTCCCGTACACGACGCGGCCCTCCTCCACCGCATGGACGATCGTGGCGAAGTTGTCGTCGGTGAGGACAATTTTAGCGGCGCCCTTCGCAACCTCGGTGCCCGCGAGCCCCATTGCCACCCCGACGTCCGCGCGCGCCAGTGCCGGGGCGTCGTTCACGCCGTCGCCCGTCATCGCCACGATTTCACCGCGCGCCTGCAGGGCCTTGACGATGCGGAGCTTTTGCGCGGGATGCACCCGGGCGAACACCGCGATCCGGTCGAGCTCGGCCCGCAAATCCTGCTCCGGCATCGCCTCAAGTTCGCGACCTTCGATCGCCCGGTCGTGCGCCCGGGCGAGACCGAGCTGCCGGGCAATCGCGAGCCCGGTCGCCCGGTGGTCGCCGGTCACCATCACCGGCCGGATGCCGGCGGTCCGGCACGCCGCCACCGCAGCCCGCGCCTCCGGCCGCGGCGGGTCCATCAATCCGACAAAACCGAGCAGGACCGCACGGCCGGCAAACTGTCCGGGGCCCTCCGCCTCGTTCCACGCGCCCCCCCCCACTTCGGCCACGGCCAGCACCCGCCACGCCTGCGCCCCCATCCCCGCGACCGCCGCGTCCCATGCCTCCCGGGCCGGACGGTCGGCCCGGAACACGTCAGCACCCCGGCGCCCGGCGTGGCAAAGTTCCGCGATCACTTCCGGGGCGCCCTTGAGACAAATCCGCCCCCCCGGGCCGTATCCGTGACGCGTTGCCATCATCTTGCACGCCGCGTCAAAGGGCATCTCGTCCCGCCGCGGCCAGACGCGGCGCAGCTGGTCGGGCTCCACGCCGGCCTTCAGGGCCAGCGTCAGGAGCGCTGCCTCCGTCGGATCACCCAGCGCGCGCCACCGCGGGTCGCCGGCATCCGGCGGCACGAGTTGCGCATCATTGCACAGCACCGCCGCCTCCAGCAGCGCCCGCAGGCCGGGATCGGCGCCGTCGATCGACAGCCGCCCCGCCGGGTCGTAACCCGCACCGGTCACCGCAACCCGGCGCCCGTCCGGTAACCATACTTCGGTTACGGTCAGCTCGTTCTTGGTCAGGGTGCCCGTCTTGTCCGTACATATCACACTGACCGAGCCGAGCGTCTCCACCGCGCCCAGCCGCCGCACCAGCGCCCCGCGCGCCGCCATCCGCTGCACGCCCACGGCCAGCGCGATCGTCAGCGCCACCGGCAACCCCTCGGGCACCATCGAAACCATCTGGCTGGTCGCCACCATGAGCACCTCCCCCGCCGGCAGGCCGCGCAGCAGGCCGGCCATTACCACGACGGCGAACAACACCATCGCCGCGCCGACGAGATAACGGCCGAACTGGGCCAGCCGGAGTTCGAGGGGCGTCGGGGGCTCGGTCGCCTCCGCGGTCAGGCGCGCGATCTTGCCCACCTCCGTGGCCCCGCCGGTCGCAATGACGACGGCCCGGCCGCGCCCCGCCACCACCTGCGTACCCGCAAAAACGAGGTTGCTGCGCTCGAGCAGCGTCGTCGCCGCCGGCAGCGACGCCACACCCTTCACCACCGGCAGCGACTCGCCGGTGAGCGCCGCCTCCGCCGTCTCCAGCGCCGAGACGGCAAGCAGGCGGGCGTCCGCAGCCACGGCGTCACCCGCCGCCAGCACGACCACGTCGCCGGGCACGAGCTCGGCCGCCGCCACACTCTCCTCGCGCCCGCCGCGCACCACGCGCACCTGCAGGGCCGCCAGCCGCCGCAAGGCGGCCATTGAACGCTCGGCCCGGCGCTCCTGCACCGCACCGATCACGGCGTTCACGACCACCACCACCAAAATCACCCCGGCGTCGCCCCGCTGGCCGAGACCGAACGCCAGCGCCGCCGCCATAAAAAGCAGATAGATCAACGGACTCGCGAACTGCCGGAGCAAGACGCTCCAGCCCGGACGTCGCGACGCCTCCGGCAACGCGTTGGGCCCGACCTCCGCCCGCCGGCGCAAAACCTCGGACTCCGCCAAGCCGTCGGCGGCCGAACTGCCCCACTGGCCGACAACGGTGTCGGCGGTCAGCGCATGCCAAGGAACGGCGGGACCGGGCGGCCACTCCCGGGCCGGCGCACCGGACGGTAACGGATCAACCGCGGCGGCGGGCCCCGCCCCCCTCGCCCGCGGAACCTGGACGCCCCTATTCATCTGGCCGCCGGACCACGAGCAGCGGACGTCGGATCCGTTTCAACACCGCTTCGGCGACCGAACCGAAGACGTCGCGGGACGCGCTCATGCCGTGGGACGAGAGGCAGACGAGGTCGGCGCCGAAGCGCTCCGCTTCCGCGCACAACGCAAAGGCCGGGTCGGGATCCTCCACTATAACCACCTCGGGCGGCTGACCGCGCGCCCCCATCTCGGCGGGAATAAGCCGGCGCAGGGCCCGCTCCATCTCCGCACGACCGCCGGTTTGCGCGCCGCGTTTTCGCGGCGGCGGCACCACATGCACAATCCGCACCAGACCGCCGATGCTGCACGCCGCGCAAGCATGGGGAATCGCGGCGTTGCCCAGCTCGGAGAAATCCGTCGCCACCAACACGCGCCGGTACTCCGGCACATGGGCGTCCCGCGGATCGAAGGCCGCCGCCACCGGCACGCAGACGACGTTCGTCTGCGCCCCGCGCAGGACGGCGCGCGAAAGCGAGCCGTGAAACAGGCGGCTGACGCCGTGGCGCTGGTGGGAGCCGACCACCACCAAGTCCGCCTTTTCCTGATACAAGAGTCCGGGCAGGACCACCGACGGCGCGCCCGAGTCGGGCCGCACCACGACTTGGAAATCCTCCTCGTCGCCGAGCTGGTCGCGCACCTTTTTGCGGACGGCCCGCTCCAGCCGGGCCTGCTCGGCCGGCGGATTCACCGTCGTCCGCGCGCCCGCCTCGGGACGGCGCGGGTTGCAATGGCAGGCGATAATCGCGCACGGTCCCGCCCGCCGCAGTTCCTGCAGCCAGCGCAGAACGGCATCGGAGCTTGCGAGCAGATCCAGCCCGACGGCGACGCGCAGCGGCGGCCCCCCGGCGAGCCAGCGCTCCAGCGGGGCGGCACGGCGGACGACCAGGGTCGGCACCGGCGAAGCTTGCGCCACCCGCTCGAAGACGCTGCCGAAGCGCCAGCGGTCGAGGGTCGACTTTCCCGCCGTGGCCAGCACCACCAGGGCCGGCGGCTGGACGCCGATCAGGCGCAGCACCGCGTCGCCGGCCGGAAACTCGCGCAACAGCAGCGGCTCGACGGCCGCTCCGGCCTCGCGGAGCCGCAGTGCCTCCCGTTGCAGCCGGCGTTGCGCCGGCGCCAGCACGTCCGCGCTGATCGCGGCCGCGGCGTGGACGAGGCGCAGCGGCCGCTGCAGGGCGACTGCGAGCCGCGCGGCCACCAGCGCCGCCGCGGCGGCGCCGGGCGTGAAATCAGTCGCACAAAGCAACGGGGAAGGGGTCGTTTTCATGGACGGCGGACTCGGCGGCATTGGCCTTTTCCTGCTGGAAGATCGCGGCCGTGGTTTTCAGGACCGTGTCGGGATTGAGCGAAATACTGTCGATGCCGGCACGCACCAGGAACGCCGCGAACTCGGGATAGTCGCTCGGTGCCTGGCCGCAGATACCGATCTTGCGGCCGCGGGCCCGGCAGGCGGTGATCACGCGGGCGATCATCGTGGTCACCGCCGGATTGCGCTCGTCAAAGAGCGGCGCGACGATTTCCGAATCGCGGTCGACCCCGAGGATGAGTTGCGTGAGGTCATTCGAGCCGATGCTGAAGCCGTCGAAGATTTCGGCGAACGCTTCGGCCAGGATCACGTTGCTCGGGATTTCGCACATGACGTAGATCTCAAGGCCTTTCACGCCGCGGATGAGCCCGTGGCGGGCCATCTCCCGCTGCACCCGCCGCCCCTCCTCCACCGTGCGGCAGAACGGAATCATGACCTTCAGGTTCGTCAGTCCCATCTCCTCGCGCACCTTCCGCACCGCGCGGCATTCGAGGCCGAAGCCGGCCTGATAACGCGGATGGTAGTACCGGGAGGCGCCGCGGAACCCGAGCATCGGATTCTCCTCGACCGGCTCGTAGGCCCGGCCGCCGATGAGGTTGGCATACTCGTTCGTTTTGAAATCGCTCAGCCGCAGAATCACGTCCTTGGGATAAAACGCCGCCGCGATCGTGCCCGCGCCCTCCGCGAGGCGATCGACGAAGAACTGCGCCTTGTCGGTGTACCCCGGCGTCAGTTCATCGATCCGGCGTTTCACCGCTACGTCGGTCAGCTTCTCGTAGTCGAGCAGCGCGAGCGGGTGAACCTTGATGGTGGAGGTGATGATGAATTCCTCGCGGGCAAGACCGACCCCGTCGTTCGGCAGGAAAGACAGGGCGAACGCCTCCTCGGGGTTGCCGACGTTCAACATCACCTTGGTCGCCGGCCGGCCGAGGGCCTTGAGATTGGTGCGCTGCACGTCGAAGGGGAGCTTCCCGTCGTACACAAAGCCGGTTTCCCCCTCGGCGCACGAGACGGTGACGGCACGGCCGTCCCGTAACAATTCCGTGCCGTTGCCCGTGCCGACGACGGCCGGCACGCCGAGTTCACGGCTCACGATGGCCGCGTGGCAGGTCCGCCCGCCGCGATTGGTGACGATTGCGGCGGCCCGCTTCATGATGGGCTCCCAATCCGGA
Organism: uncultured Opitutia bacterium; assembly: GCA_903820035.1. Taxonomy (GTDB): domain Bacteria; phylum Verrucomicrobiota; class Verrucomicrobiia; order Opitutales; family Opitutaceae; genus ER46. The sequence goes on along the minus strand of CAIJFT010000142.1, from coordinate 1,265 downwards.
TCGGTCTTGTCCGTCACCAGCACCTCGCCGTCCCGGAATTGCGCGATCGCGCTTGCATCCGGAATCACGCGCACCGGCCCCGCGGCGACTTTCTCGCCGATGCTCCGGCCGGTGACGAGCACCGGGCCGCGCCGGCGCAAGTGGTAGGTTTCCACCACCGCGGCGTCGCGCTGCGACTGCACCGTTTCGGGTCGCGCCTGCAAAATGAACAGCCGCCCGGTGATCCCGTCCTTCGCCCATTCGATGTCCATCGGGGTCGGCCGACCGTGCCGCGCCGAGTAATGCGCCTCGATCCGGCAGGACCAGCGCGCGAGCTGCAAAATCTCGTCGTCGGTGAGGACAAACTTCACGCGTTCCTCCGCCGGCACCGGGACGTTCTTCACCGCCTTTGTGCCGCCGAGGTCGTAGACAAGTTTGAATTCCTTCGACCCGACCTGCTTCCGCAGGACCGGCCGGAAGCCGGCCAGCAGCGTCGGTTTGAACACACTGTACTCGTCGGGATTCACCGTGCCCTGCACCACGTTTTCGCCGAGGCCGTAAGCGGCGTTGATGAGGACGACTTCGGGGAATCCGGTCTCGGTATCGAGCGTGAAGATCACGCCCGCAGAGGCCAGGTCGGAGCGAACCATGCGCTGGATCCCGACCGAGAGCGCCACCTTGAAATGATCGTAGCCGAGGTCGACGCGGTAGGAAATCGCGCGGTCCTTGAACAGCGACGCGCAGCACCGGCGATAAGCGTCGAGCACCGCGGCCGGACCGTGGACGTTGAGAAACGACTCCTGTTGGCCGGCAAAACTGGCGTCGGGCAGATCTTCCGCCGTAGCGCTGCTCCGCACCGCGACCGAAGCGAGGTCCGGCTGATCCACGGCGAGCGCCGCGTACGCGCCGGTGATTTCCGCGGCGAGGTCGGACGGCAGCTCGGCCCCGAGGATCGCGTTACGCACGAGCGCACCGCGGCGCCGCAGGTCCGCGACGTCCTGCGTATCCAGTCCGGCCAGATGGCCGGCGATCACCGCATCGAGTCCGGCCCGCCGCAGGAAGTAACGGTAGCCCTCCGCCGTCACGGCAAAGCCGCCCGGCACGGCGATGCCCTCGGCGCCCAACTCCCGCACCAACTCGCCCAACGAGGCGTTTTTCCCCCCGACCAGAGGAATATCGGCGAGACCGATTTCCGTGAACCACCGGACATACGCATTCATGGTGCCCTCCTTTGGCCGGGAAGATGCGCCCATCCGCCCGCATCCACTCTGCACATTCGGGACAAT
>CAIJFT010000141.1 GCA_903820035.1 uncultured Opitutia bacterium | reverse complement strand
CTCGACGTTCCGCGTCGCCGTGCGGCCGCAACTCGACCTCGCGGACCCCGTGGTGTGGGGGCGGGAGCACTTTCCGAAGCTCTTCGCGGGCACCCCAACCGACGGCTCCGCCGCGCTGCCGGTCGTGCTCAGTCACGCGGGACTGCGCGCGGACCGCGCCCTGTTGCCGTTTGTGCCCGACGGCGCGCTCTTCGTGGGCGCCCATGATCACCTGCGCTTCGTGCACCGCGCAGGACGCACCGTCTACGTTCACTCCGGCAGCTGGATGGAATTTATCTCTGTGGCCCGGCTACGCCGTGACGGCGGGGCGCTGCGCTGGGACGTCGAGCAGGTGCCGCTCGGGCCCGACGATGCGGCGGACCCGGACCTCGCGAAACTTGTTCGCGCCACGCTCGCGCTGCACCTGACGGCGGAGGAAACCGCCGTCGTGGGGCGCATGCCGCGGGCCTTGGCGCCGAGTGCGGCGGCGATGTTCGCGGTCGAGGCGGCGCGCGTCGCCGCGCAGGCCGACGTCGCGGTGATCGGTGCCACCACGTTCGGCGCGGGCCTGCCGGCGGGGGAGGTGACGCGCTTCGCGTTCGACGCGTGCGTCCGGTTCGACGGCCCGCTGTTCACCGCGGAAATCTCCGGCGAAACGCTGCTGAAGATTCTGGCCCGTGCGAACCAGGGGCCGGACACGCCCTTCGCCGAACGCGGCGGCGAAAATCTTGTGGCGGCTATCGCGCCGCCGATCGTCGCCGGCCGCACGTACCGCTTCGTCACGAGCGACTGGATTGCGAAGAACCCGAAGAATTACCTCGGCGACGCCCCGCCCGCGCTCACGGAGAGGCCGGAGTTGAAATTGAAGGCCGCGGTGATCGCGGCGCTGCAGCGCTAGCCATGTCCTCCCGTCACACCGAGCCCCAGGCCCTGAACCGGAAGGCCGGGGAGAGCGGGAAGGGTGGGCCCTTCTCCTCCCCGTCCTTCTCGCGCTTCCTGTTCCAAGGGCTTGGGTTCGTGCTCAGCGTCGCCGTACTGTACGCCGCGCAGCCCGCCCCACCGGTCACGAACGAAACCGACGAACTGTTCCGCGTCGGCCGGCAGCTGTTCGATCTCTTCGCGACCGACGAGGTGAAGGCGCAGTATGAGTTTCCGTCCAAGGCACGCTGGGACGCCTTCGTCGTGAAGTTCCAACGTGCGCTTGAGGGCGATTCGATGGTGGAGCTTGCGTCGTGCGCCGCGGAAGGCCGCGAGGCGCTCAAGGCGCTGCGCAGGGTGCCGGGTTACGAGGACCTCGCGGATTGGTTTGAGCAACGCATCGACGCGATCGAGGGCGCGCAGCAGTCGCTTCGGCCACCCGGCACGCTGCCGCTGCCGAAGACCCCGGCGCGTCCCGGCGTCCCGCCGCCGTCCACCTTTCAGCCCGTCCCGCATTACAATCTCTGGCTGGCGCGCGTGCGCGACCGGCCCGTGCCGGCGCGGGCCGCGGCGCTGCTGCCGACCTTGCGCGCGGCCTTTGTCGCCGAGGGCGTGCCGCCGGAGCTGGTTTGGCTGGCGGAGGCGGAGAGTTCGCTTAACCCCGCGGCCCGCAGCCCGGCCGGGGCAAAGGGGCTCTTTCAGTTCATGCCGGACTCGGCGCAGGCGCAGGGCCTCTCGACTTGGCTGCCCGATGAGCGCACCGATCCGGAAAAATCCGCCCGCGCCGCCGCACGTTACCTGCGGGCGTTGTACGGCAAATTTGGCAACTGGGCGCTCGCGTTGGCCGCTTATAACGCCGGCGAGGGGCGCGTGAGCCGCACGCTTGCAAAGAGTCCGGCGAAGACCTTCACCGCGATTGCGGAGTCACTCCCGGCCGAGACGCGGATGTATGTGCCCAAGGTTTGCGCGTTGATCGCGACGCGCACGGGCGTGCCGCCGGAGCGGATTGCGCGGCCGAGGAGCTGAGGTGCGCGGCGCGCAGTTCAGAGATGCGAGTTGAGGGTTGAGAGATCGGACGCCTGCCCCTGCGGGTGAGCGCAGGGACCTGAAAGGAAACGTGATTTCCCTGCGCCCACGGGCCCCCACGCGCAGGGCCACGGGGAAGGCTTCGTTCGCTCCGCGCTTAACCCTCAACTTCGCCGCCTTTCAACCAACCCGGGGCGCGCCGGGCCCGGGCGCAAAACAGGTTCGCCAGCGTTCGCGTCGGCGCTTCACTGGCCCGATGGGTTTCTTCGATCTCTTCTCCGCCAAAAAACCGGAGTCCAGCCCCGCCACGCCGTCCAATGGCGCGGCCCCGGTGCCGCCGCCGGCTGCTCCCGCGGCCGGTCCGGTGGGCGTGAAGGCCCGCCTCGCGACCGCGCGCGAGAAGCTCGACGCCAAGGACCTGGCCGGCGCGATGGCGGTGTACGAGGAGCTCCTCGCAACCTCGGGTGATCGGGCGGATGTTTTGGTGACCATTTCCGGCGATCTCGGCTCGCTGGGTCACGTCGTCGAAATCATCGAGTTGATCGCCCCGCGCTACGACGCCGACCGGCACGGCCCGGCGACCGGCCTCAATCTCCTGCAGGCTTATCTGGCCGTCCGCAACGCCGACGCCGCGCAGCACGTGCTCGATATTTTGTTCGCGCTCAACCGGCCCGAACTCGAGGAGCGGTTGCACGGTTTTTCCAACGCCATCGCGGAAATCCTCGCGGCGCCGCAGGACTTTACCGGGTCCGGGGCGGGCCCCGCGCCGGCGGCCGGCGAGATTCCGAAGGTCGGCCTCGTGACCATCAGCAAACCGGTCTGGTTCTACGGCCTCGAGGCCATCGGTGCGCAACTGCTCCCGCCCAAGGAGGGGCGGCTCCGGCGCATCGCGTTTGCGCAACTCGCGCTGCCGGGCCGCACGGTCAAGCCGGGCGCGGAGGCGATGCCGGCGCCCGAAGACGAATTAAGCCGCCTGGCGCGGGCGTTCCCGTTGTGGCTGGCGGAGACATTTTATTTTTCGCCTTCGTATGCGCCCGGCGCGGCGGTGGCGATCATGACACCCCCGCAGTCCACCAGTCACCTGATCAACCTCAGTGCCGAGTGGTCGGTGGAAAATCTGCGTCAGCTGGTCGAGACGACGGCGGAGGGCCTCGACTACATCGTGACCGGCGCCCTGCGGGCGAATGCGGGCGACTACGAGGCGGTGCTGCGGATCTGGGAAGTGAAGACCTATCGCGAGCGCAAAGTGTTCAACGCACGGTGGACGCCCTCGACGGCGGACGCCGCGCTGACGCAGCTCCACGGCCAGGTGCGGACCTTCATGGAGTGGTCCCCCGCGAGCGCGGCCTTCGCGTACACCCTTCCCGCCCAGCCGCGGCTCTGGCTCGATACGCTCGGTGCGTCACTCGGGTTGTTCTTGGCGGATAAAAATGTGGTGCCGGGTTCGACGCTACCCCCGGTCGAGGCGGATCTGCAGCAGGTCGCGGCCCGGGCCGCGACGGGCGAAGCCGCTTCGCTGGCGTTTCTCACCCTGCAGGCCCGCGCGGCGAAACTCGGCCTCGGCACCGTCGCGGAGCCCGTGCTGGCGCGTTCGCCGCTGGTGAACGCCGCCAAGGCGGCGCTGGCGGTTTGATGGTTTGATGTAGGCCCGGCCGGTGGCCGGGCCCGCGGCACGAAAATTCGTACGAATCGCCCGGCCACCGGCCGGACCTACATCGGGCCATGACGATATCGGGTCGTCGAAATGAACATGACCGGCAAACGGCCAGTCCTCGGGTACGTCGACCAAGCCGGCCCGCACCGGATTCAAGCGCACGTACTCCCATTTTTCGGCATAGGTGCTTCGTGACCGGAGCACGTGGTCGAAAAACCGGTGCCGCCACAGAAGCGGCCGATCCGCGGCATCGAGTGTTTTTGCGGTCCACTCCTTCCAACGTCCAACGAAGGGACCAAGCGGCTTTGCCTTTTCTCCGGGCGCAGCGAAAAAGTGTACGTGGTCGGGCATGATGACGTATCGCCCCACCCGCCGGCCGGGCCTACATCGGCCAAGCGCTGCCTTGCCCGGTCGGAGGTGCCTTCGTACCATCGCCGCCTCACTTCATGCCTCCTTCCACCGCCGACCTGCGCATCCTCGCCCAAAAGCCGCTGATTGCGCCCGCTGTGCTCGGGGAGGAGCTGCCGCTTTCGGACGCCGGCGCGGAATTAATTTCACGTTCGCGCCGCGAAATCGCGGCCATCCTCGCGGGGCGGGACGACCGGCTGCTCGTCGTGCTCGGTCCGTGCTCGATCCATGATTCCGCTGCCGCCCTCGACTACGCGGCTCGGCTGCGCGACATCACGGGGCTTTACCCGCGCGAGCTTTTGCTCGTGATGCGGGTCTATTTTGAAAAACCACGGACCGTCGTCGGCTGGAAAGGGTTGATCAACGATCCGTTCCTCGACGGTTCCTTCCAGATCAACACCGGGCTCCGCCTCGCGCGAAAGCTGATGCTCGCGATCGTGAACCTTGGTCTGCCGGTTGCGACCGAGTTCCTCGATACGACGATCGGCCAGTACTACGCCGATCTCGTTTCGTGGGGCGCCATCGGCGCGCGGACGGTGGAGAGCCAGGTGCACCGCGAGCTCGCGTCGGGGCTTTCGATGCCGGTCGGTTTCAAGAACCGCACCGACGGCGATGTGCAGGTCGCCGTCGACGCGATCCGCGCGGCGCAGCACCCGCATTGGTTTCCGTCGCTCACGCGCGAGGGTGCGCCGGCGATCATGGGCACGGCGGGCAACGTCGACGCGCACCTCGTGTTGCGCGGTGGCTCGCGCGGTCCGAATTACACCGCGGAGCACATCCGGGCGGCGGCCGAGTTGCTGCAGAAAAACAAGCTGCCCCCGCACATCATGGTCGATTGCTCGCATGCGAACAGTGGGAAGGACCCGATGCGCCAGCCCTTGGTCGCGGCGGATCTTGCGGCGCAGATCGCGGGCGGCGACCGCGCGATTGCGGCGGTGATGATCGAGAGCAATTTACTCAGCGGCGCCCAGGATTGTCAGGCGCGGCCGCTCATCCCCGGCCGCAGCATCACCGACGCCTGCCTCGGGTGGGAGCAGACGCTGCCGGTGCTGGCGACGTTGGCTGAGGCAGTGCAACGGCGGCGCGGCGCCTGAGTGCCGACCGGTGGGCCCCGATGTCCCCAGCGGGCCGCTGCTTTCGAAGAATCAGACCAAGCCGACCCGCTGGTGACAGCGGGCCCCACCCGGCGCGGTCTTGACGGCGTGGTCCGCGCGCGCCGCTACTAGCGGCATGCCGTCCAAACCGATTCCCGGTTCCACCGGGGAAGTGCTCACGAGCCTGCCTTCGCCCTACTTGCCGCATCCGGCGACCGGCCTGCTTTACCTGCCGCGCTTTCTCGGGAAGTGCCGTTACGTGAAGGCGCACGGTGCGCTGCCGGCGAGCTACGCAAAGAATTACAAGCGCGGGTGCGACCGCTTTCTCTCCCAGCATCTCGGCCTCGAGCCGGCCGCGGTGGAGAAAATCGTGTTCGAGGCGAAGGACGTCGCCGAGGTGGAGGCGAAGCTGCAAGCGCTGCTGCCCGCCGACGTGCGTGCCGCGGCGTGGAACCGCCGGCTCGTGCAGATGGGCATGACGGAAGCCGGCGCGGAATTTCTCAAGGAGGCGCTCACCAAGATGGGCTGCGCCGACCGCTTCGGGGACATCAAGAGCGTCCCCGACCTGATGGATTTCGACGAGGGCCGGATCGAGTAGGTGCAGTTCTTCGGCTGCGGCGCGCGCCACCCGCTGGCGCAGTGGTTGGCCGCGAAAGAGCGCAAGGTTTCCGTCCGGGCGGCGGGAGTTGTCCGCGCGCCCATCGGCGCCGTGAGAGCCTTCATTGCCCTCCGGACTTTGAGTCTTTTGTGGCCAACGATTCTGGCGGCTTGGTCCGGTCTGCACTTCTGCGTCGCCGCGAGCGCCCGGGGGCTTCTTGTTCAGCCACCCGCCGGCGCTCGCAGCGGCGGGTGAAGGTCTCTCAACCCTCAGCTCTCAACTCGTCTGCTCCACCTCAGATCAGCGCCCACGGCGACCGCATGGCGCGGCCGCGGAGGCGGTTCGCCATGTCGTCGCCAATGAACTCCTCCTTCGCCGGGTCCCACCGCAGCTTGCGGCCGAGCACCATGCCGATCTGGCCGAGGTTGCAGACCGTCGTGGTGCGGTGACCGATGCCGACGTCGGCGATCGGCATCTTCCGCGTGCGGACGCAGTCGAAGAAGTTTTCGTGGTGGTTGTTGCTCAGGGGGAGCTGGATCTTTTTGCCCGACGCCTGCATCTCGCGGAGCAGGTCGTTGCTCGACGCGCTCATCTTGTTGCGGGCGATGTCGAGCCAGCCGCGCTCGCCGACGAACCGCACGGTGCCGCCGCCGTCGTGGCGGGTGCGGCAGTGCATCGGGACGCCGTTGGCGTAACGCACGGTGAAGTCGACCTTGGTGGAGTTGGTGAAGAGACCACTGCTTGGGAATTCACCGTGGCCCTCGACGGACACCGGGCCGCTGTTGTCCATGTCCAGCGCCCACTGGCCGATGTCGAGGTAGTGCGCACCCCAGTTGGTGACCTGGCCGTAGGCGCACTCGGAGATGAAGCGGAAATTGTAGTGGCAACCGAGCGACGTGTACGGGCGCCACGGGGCCGGCCCGAGCCACATGTCCCAGTCGAGACCCGCCGGCACCGGCTCGGGGGTCCAGGTCGCGCCGCAATGGCGGTTGTTCGGCGGGATGTAACACTCGATGCGGTCGAGTTTGCCGAGGCCCTGGTTGCGGACGAATTCCGCGACGTCGTGGAACCGCTTCATCGAGCGGTGCTGGGTGCCGTGCTGGGCGACGCGGTTGTATTTGCGCGCGGCGTCGACCAGGGCGCGGCCCTCCTGAATGGTGAGCGTGAGGGGCTTCTCGACGTAGACGTCCTTGCCGTTGCGCATCGCGTCGATCGCGACGAGCGCGTGCCAGTGGTCCGGCGTGCAGACGAAGACGGCGTCGATGTCGCTGCGGCGGTTCAGCTCGCGGAAGTCGGCGTACGCTTTGCAGTCCGAGGAGCCGTACGACTTGTTCACCATCGCGGCGGATTCGTCGCGGCGCTCTTTGTCGACGTCGCAGACGGCGAGGATGCGCACCGACTCGGGATAGCCGAGGATGGCGGGAAAGTGGCTGTCGGAGATGTTGCCGCAGCCGATGATCCCGACGGTGATTTTTTTACTGGGCGCATTCTGGCCGCGCAGGCCGGACGGCAAAATGAGCGGCGCCGCGGCGACGGCCGTGGCAAGGCCGGTCTTTTGGAGGAAGTCGCGGCGGCTGAGGAGGGTGCTGGGGTTCATGGCGCGTCAGGCTTTGGCGTTGGCGAGGTGTTCGAGGGCGCGGGTGGCGGCTTCGCGGACGATGGCGGCCTCCGACGGGTTGTCCTTGATGCCGGCGAGGGCGTAACGCACCGACGCGTCGCCGCGCAGGGCGATGCTGCCGATGAGGCCGGCCTTGGCCGGGCCGGAGAGCGCGCCGAGGGCGTCGCGCAACGCGGCGGTGGCCTCGGGTCCGGGAATGGCGGCGAGCGCGTAGCGGGCGGCTTCGGTTGATTTCGCGTCGCGCACGAGCGCGGCGAGGGCTGGCACGCTCGTGGCGCCGGCGACCATCACCAGCATCTGGCACACGAAGGCGCGGCCGGCGTCGGTGCAGTCGGGCCGGGCGAGCGCCTTGAGCAGGCGGGCTTCGGCGCCGGCATGACCTTGCGGCGGCGTGGCAATGATTTCCTCGCGCACGCTCCAGGCGAGTGAGCGATCGCCGCCATACTCGATCCGGACGCAGGCCTCCCATGGGTCGGGCGTGGTGCCGGCGTTCGATTTGCGGTCGACGGCACTGCGCGTTGCTTTGGCGGCCGAGGCGGAGGCTTTATCACTCATGGTAACGCAAGAGACTGCGGCCAGATGTGTCCGAACGCTGCCGGCGTCGCAAGGGCATTCCCCCGCGCCGGTGGTTCATTAACCGGCTTATCCGTTGCTGAGCGCCCGCGGAATGCGGGTCAGGTCGTAGGCCAGCTCGCGGGCGAGCGCCCTTGGGCGGCATCGTTGGTAATCGGGTGCGCGCAAGCGCGCGGGCCCACGTTGATTCTTCTTTTGCAGTTTTCTCCGCAGCCACTACGCCATGAGGTTCCATGGTCAAAGGTCAGAAAGTCGCCTGTGTTAACGATACGTTTTCCCCCACCATCCGCGCGCTCTACAAACAGCTGCCGGTGAAGGATAATATCTACACCATCCGGGAGGTGTTTCTGGGCCGGGAGAAAATTGTGAAGGGCGGCGACACGGCCACGGTGGGACTCCTCCTCGAGGAGATCACGAACCCGCGCGATCCATTTCATCAGGGCGAACAGGAACTCGGCTTCTCGTCCGAGCGCTTCGCCCCGTTGAACGAACTCCCCGACGAAAAGGTCGAAGTGGAGGAGGTCGTCGGCGTCGGCGCGTGGGCGCCGGCCTGAGGAGGGATCGGAAGAGTTGAGAGCTGAGGGTTGGGCGTTGAGAGCGGACGTTCGGTACAGCTTGGCTTGAGGTAGTCCCGGCCGGTGGCCGCGACCACAGAACGTTCTCCCGAGTATCTTCCGCTCACCAAGCCACCAGCACCAACGACACGCCCTGGCGCGGCAGGGTGAAATCCAGTTGCGCGGTGCCGTTCGTGACGGCGACCGAGGCCGGCGCGTCGGTCAAAGGCGCCAGTTGGGCGGCGGCTTCCAGTTGCGTGTACTGCGGGCGCGTCGGGGCTACGGGTGAACCGAGCGACTTCCACCCGGCGTAAGCGTTGCTGTGTTTTTCATCAACGCGGTAGTGCGTGACGCGCGCGGTGTGCGCGGCGCCGGCCGGCAGACCCGCCAACGCGAGTGCGACGGCGGCGTCGGGGCCGGCGACGTCATCGTCATGATAATGCCACACGAGCACGGCGACCTGCCGCTTCGCCGTGTCGAGGCTCGCGAGGGCCGCGACGTCCGGGGCGCCACGGACGCCGGACTTGATGATCGCCTCGAGGCCGACGTCGCCGGTGCTCACGGCGTTGAGGCGACGTCCGGACATTTTCGCCATCATGCGGTGGACGTTGAAAACGGGCAGCGTGAGTCCGTTGCTCGCCATCGCCCGGAAGCCGGCGAAGTACGGCTGGTCCTCGAACTCGAACGCCCAGGTGGTCGCGCCCTCGAAGTTCACCCCGTGCTTCTCGGCGAGGAGGTGTTTGCGGGCGAACGACGCCGCGGTGTAGCTCGAGTACATCGTGCCGTTGCGGTAGCCGAGGTGTGGGCCCTGACACGCCGCGCAGCCGTCGGGGTCCGACTCGCCGAGAATGATCGGCCGGCCTTTCAGTTCCGGATAGCGCGCGATGCGGGCGAAGCCGGTATCGATCGTCTTCAGCTGCCCGCCGATGCCCATCCGCACGTGGCCGTCGACGTAGACCGGAGTGGTGCCCTTGGCGTGGAACGACACGAAATCCAGCGGCGTACCGGTCGCGCCCGTCGCGTGGTTTTTCCCGCGCAGACAGTGTTCGAGGAAATCCTCCATAAACTTGCCGCCGTCGCCCGCGGTGTCGGGTCCGCCGACGCGGGCGGTCGGCAACGCGCGGCGCACGGCCGCGATCGCGAAGTCATGCGTCCTGCGAAATTCCTCCGGCGTGCCGCGCCAGTATTTGATGTTGGGTTCGTTCCACACCTCCCAATACCACGACGCCACCTCGGCCGCACCGTAGCGGTCGACGCAGTGCTTCACCCACTGGTAGACGAGCTCGCCCCACTGCGCGTAGTCCTTTGGCGGATAGGCCCAGCCGGTGTAGATATCGTCGTACGGCAGGCCGGGGCGCCACTCGTGTTGGTAGGGCTCCGGCTTGGACGAAAGCGCCTTGGGCATGAAGCCGATCTGCGCGTACGGTTTCACGCCGGCGGCGAGGTAGGCGTCGAAGATGTGGTCGACGATCGTCCAGTGGTAGACGGGCTGGCCGCGGGCGTCCTCGGTGTAGGCGTTGGTGCTGCCCCATTTCAGCGCGGGCGTGCCGTCGCCGGTTACGAGCAGGCTGTGCGCGCGAAAATACTCCTGCGGTTCGCCGAGCGCGCCGATGTCGCGCAGCAGCCGGCGGCCGTCCTTCATCGTCGCATAGTTCGGCTCGTCGGCGCCGAAGAAGCGGTAGATCGGCTTCAACTCCGCGCGCGGCTGCGCCGCATCGACGCGGATCGTGACGGGAAACGCGGCGTTCGCGGCGTGCGCCCAACTGACGGCGCAGAAAATCAGGGTAAGGAAACGCATGAAATGATCGTTGCAGTCACCTGCCGGTGGGCCCCGATGTCCTCATCGGGCCGGATGGGCTTTCGTGACTTACTCCGCATCCTCCCACTTTTGCGCGCGGACGAGCGCCTTGTTCCAACCGGCGAGGAGTTTTTTCCGCGCGGCCGGTTTCATCGCGGGCCCGAACCGGCGGTCGGCCTGCCACTGCACGGCGATCTCGGTCTGGTCCTTCCAATAACCGACCGCGAGGCCCGCGAGGTATGCGGCGCCGAGGGCGGTGGTCTCTGCGATTTTCGGCCGCACCACGGGTACGCCGAGCAGATCGGCCTGGAATTGCATCAGGAGGTTGTTCGCGCATGCGCCGCCGTCGACGCGCAGCTCGCGGAGCTTGATGCCGGAGTCGGACTGCATCGCGTGCAGCACGTCGTGCACCTGGTAGGCGATGCCCTCGAGCGCCGCGCGCGCGAGGTGGGCGGCGGTGGTACCGCGGGTGAGGCCGGCGACAAGGCCGCGGGCGTATTGGTCCCAGTGCGGCGCGCCGAGCCCGGCGAACGCCGGCACGAGGTACGCGCCGCCGGTGTCGGGCACCTGTGCGGCGAGCGCCTCGACCTCGTCCGACGACTTGATGATGCCGAGCCCGTCGCGCAGCCATTGCACGACGGCGCCGGCGATGAAGATGCTGCCCTCGAGCGCGTACTCGGTGCGGCCGTTGATCCGCCACGCCACGGTGGTGAGCAGGTTGTTTTTCGATGCGATCGGCTGCGGGCCGGTGTTCATCAGCATGAAGCAGCCGGTGCCGTAGGTGTTCTTGACCATGCCGGGCTTGGTGCAGACCTGACCAAACAAGGCCGCCTGCTGGTCGCCCGCGATGCCCGCGATCGGAATCGCGGCCCCGAGAAGGTGCGTCTCGCCGTACACTTCGCTCGAGCCACGCACGCTCGGCAGAATCGAGCGCGGGATGCCGAACAGCGTCAGCAGGTCGTCGTCCCAGTCGCAGGTCTTCAGGTTGAAGAGCATGGTGCGCGAGGCGTTGCTGACATCGGTCACGTGGACGCGGCCGCCGGTGAGGTTCCACACCAGCCATGCATCGACGGTGCCGAAAGCCAGTTCGCCCCTCGCGGCGCGGGCCTTGGCGCCCGGGATGTTTTGCAGGATCCACTGGAGCTTCGTGCCGGAAAAATACGCATCGACCACAAGGCCGGTTTTGCGGCGGATGAGCGCGGCCTTGCCGGCTTTTTTCAACCGGTCGCAGGCGCCGGCGGTGCGGCGGTCCTGCCAGACGATGGCGTGGCAGATCGGTTTGCCCGTCGCGCGGTCCCAGACGACGGTCGTCTCGCGCTGGTTGGTGATGCCGATGGCGGCGATGTCGCCGGCGGTAAGCTGAGCCTGGGCGAGGGCGGCGGTGGCGACCTGCGATTGGGTCGCCCAGATTTCGTTCGCGTCGTGTTCAACCCAGCCGGGCCGCGGGAAGATCTGACGAAACTCCTGTTGGGCGACGGCGACGATCGCGCCCTGCCGGTCGAAGACGATGGCGCGGGAACTCGTGGTGCCCTGATCGAGGGCGAGGATGTATTTCATCGAGGGAAAGGGAAAGGGAAAGTGAGAGTGAAAGGGGGGAAGGGGGGAAGGCGCGGGACCACGAAACACACGAAAGGGTCGGGCCCGGAGGCTTTCGTGTGTTGCGTGGTTTTGATTCGGGCTCTGACTTACCAACAGGCCTTGAAGAACAGCGCGCCGAGGATGCCGCCGAGGATCGGGCCTACGACGGGGATCCAGGCGTAGCCCCAGTCGCTGCCGCCCTTGCCGGGGATCGGCAGCACGGCGTGCGCGATCCGCGGGCCGAGATCGCGCGCGGGATTGATCGCGTAACCGGTCGGGCCGCCGAGCGAGAGGCCGATCGAGGCGACGATCACGCCGACCAGCGCGGGCGCGAGGCCCTTGTCGAAGCCGGAATTCGGGATGAGGTTTTCGGGTCGCATCACCGCCAGCACGCCGAGTACGAGCACCGCGGTGCCGATGATTTCGGTCAGGAGATTTCCGGCGGTATGGCGGATGGCCGGGCCGGTGGCGAACACGGCGAGCTTCCCGCCTTGGTCGGACGTGGCGGCCCAGTGCGGCAGGTAGGCGAGCCACACGAGCACCGCGCCGAGAAACGCCCCGATCATCTGCGCCAAGAGGTAAGACGGCACGAGCGCCCACGAAAACTTGCCGATGACGGCGAGCGCGATCGTCACCGCGGGATTCAGGTGCGCGCCGCTGATCGCATTCACGAGATAGACGGCCAGTGTCACGGCGAGGCCCCAGCCGAGCGTGACGACGATCCATCCGCCGCCGTGGCCTTTGGTTTTGGGGAGGACGACGTTGGCGACGACACCGTTGCCAAGCGTGATGAGGACCATGGTGCCGATGACTTCGGCCAGGAATGGAGACATAGGAGCGGGGGCTGGGGGGAACAAACACCGCGGGGTTGCGGTGCCCCGAGCCAAGCCTTCCCCCAGGGTAAACACCAGAGCCCATTCCGCGCCGCGGCGGAAAAATCAGGGGCTATTTCACCGCCGCGAGGTCGAAGCGCGCGAGGGTGATGCGGCTGTAGGCGGAGGTCTCGCCGCACTCGTAGAGGCAGGCCGCAGTCGTGGCGTCGAGCACGACCAGACTGGAATAAGCGGACGGCCCCGCGTGGAGCACGAGCGCGCGCGGCCAGGTGCGGCCGCCGTCGCCGCTGGCCTTGACCGTGAGGCGCTCGCGCTTGGTCGCGGCCGGATTGGCGAACAACAGGAGTTGGGCCGCGGGCGCGCGGACGATGCTGGCCTGGCAAACCGACTCGACGAGGTCGGCGACATCCACGGGGGCGCTCCAAGTGATTCCGCCATCGGTACTGGTGGCGTGGGTACGGCGATTGCGGCCAAAGTACGAACGCAGGTTCATGATCAGCGTGCCGTTTCCGTCGAGGCTTTCGACGACCTGGCATTCGTTGACCTTGGGCCGGATCACCCCGCCTAATTTCCACGACTGGCCGTGGTCGTCGGAGTAGATGGCGTGTGAGCCGTACTCGTAGGGCCCGCCGCGGACCTTGCCCTGCGGGTCGTCGTAGCTGTGGTCGCAGGGGATGACGAGGCGGCCGGCGTGCGCTCCACTCTGAATTTGAATGCCGATGCCCGGACCGGTCGCGTACCAACCCCACGACGGATCCTTGGTGGTGGCGGTGATATCGACCGGCTTGGCCCAGGTGGCGCCGTGGTCGCGGGAGTGCGTGACCCAGACGGTACGGGTGCCCTTGGTCTTCTTCGTGATGATGTCCTTCTCGTGTTCGCTCCCGATGTTGTGGGTGAGCACGAGCCAGAGGGTTCCCGTCGAGGCGTCGAGCACGGGGCAGGGATTGCCGCAGGTGTTGGCGCCGTCGTCCCACACGGTCTGGATCGCGCCCCAGTTGCGGCCGCCGTCGGTCGAGCGCCGCAGGATGAGGTCGATGTCACCGGCGTCGCCGCCGCCGATTTTGCGGCCCTCGCAGAAGGCAAGCACGTCGCCGTTTTGCGCGCGGACAACGGCGGGGATGCGGAAGGTGTGGTAGCCCTCGTTGCCCGAGACAAACACATCGACTTTCTCGACGGCACCCGGGGCGGCGCCGGCGGGTGAGAACAAACAGCAGCCAAGGGCAAGCAGCAGGAGTTTTTTCACGATGTGGTGGGCGATGTCTTCAGCACGATCCGTTTTTCGCCAATCCGCAACGGGTCATTCCAACGTGGAACCACCGGCCCGGATGGTACGGCCGCCTCCCAACTAAAAACCGTCCGGCCCGAGTGGGCGCGGACGGTGGAAGGTGGCTACTGGCGGGCGGGTTCGAATCAAAACCCGATGAGGACATCGGGCTCCATCTTTCAAGCGATACGCTCCGCTCAGCTCTTCTTGGCGTTGAGGAATGCCAGGACCGTTTCGGCCTGTTTCTCGGTCTGGCCCTTGTCGTAATAGACGACCTTGCCTTCGCGGTTCACGAGGAAGGCTTCGCGGCTCGCCACGGGCAAAATGCCGCCCTGGCCGAAGGCCTTGATGATCTTCTTTTCCGGATCGGCGAGCAGCGGGTAGTCAAAATTGTTCTTCTCCTTAAACTCCTTCTGCTTTGCCACGGTGTCGGTGCTCACGCCAACGATCGCCACGCCGAGTTTTTTCAGCTCGGCGCTCGCGTCACGGAGGGCGCAACCCTGTTTGGTGCAGCCGCCGGTGAGGGCCTTCGGATAGAACCACACGAGCGTGTAGTTGTTGCTCTTGTAGACGTCGCCGAGGCTCAGCGTCGCGCCGGCGTCCGATTGGGCGGATAGGGTCGGCGCCGCGGCACCGATCTTGAGCGGCTCGGCGCGGGCAAATCCGAACAGCAGGGAAAACAGGGACATGAGGACGAGGGTGGGGGGGAGTTTCATGGCGCGCAGACCGTAGTGTTGAGTGCGGGTGATGCAAGCGATGGAGCCGGAAAGATCCTGGCTCCGCCGGTTGGGCCTCGGCCGCGATCATGCAGCTTAACGCTGAAAGTTAAGGGCCTGAGCGACCGATCCCACGATGAGACTCCGGAGACGCAGGCCTGCAAACGCGAATCCCCCCTTTGGTTTTGCGCGCAACTCGCCGCAGCCATCTTTCAACGGCGTGGGTTCGGCTGAGGCCTCGGATCGGCCGCCCCTGCTCCGGTCGACGCGGCAATT
The DNA here is from genome assembly GCA_903820035.1 of uncultured Opitutia bacterium. Classification (GTDB taxonomy): domain Bacteria; phylum Verrucomicrobiota; class Verrucomicrobiia; order Opitutales; family Opitutaceae; genus ER46. The sequence goes on along the minus strand of CAIJFT010000141.1, from coordinate 315 downwards.
TTCTGGAACCGCGGGGGCCGATCGGGCTCTTAAGACTCCGGATGTGCCCTGATCTGCTCTCACTTCCGACCGGTTTCGGCCGTCTTCCGGCGGGCTAACCCACCGCTTGCCTTGCGCGCGGGGCCCGCCCAACCTTCCCGTTCCCTTTCCCGCTCACTCCCGCCAACCCGTTCCGTCGGCTCCGTTTTTCCATGCCCATCGCCTCGCTTCTCCGCATGTTTGCCCGTCGCGCCTTGTTTGTTGGCGCCGGCTTCTTTGTCACCTTGGCCACCGCGCTGGCCCAGACGCCCTCCGCGGCCGACGGTTTCAATCCCG
>CAIJFT010000140.1 GCA_903820035.1 uncultured Opitutia bacterium | reverse complement strand
GGGCCGAGCAGAAAAAACAGCTCCCCCGGGCCGATCGTCAAGTCGAGCCCATCGAGCGCGGTGACGGTACCGAATCGTTTCGTGAGCTGCTGGATGCGAATGGAAATCATGCCGCGCGTCGCGAGGGCCGAGGCAAGATTTTGAGCCGAAGCGAGTCAAAGGAATTAACCCCCGAACGGCGCGGCGCTTCGCGGCACGGGCGAAAGTCGCCGCGCGTTGCGGGCCCCGCCGGTGAGCGGGCGCGGGGATCAAACGCCCGCCCAACCGGACGGGCCTGAAACCGCGTCACCCCAACGGAGAGTTGCTTAGCCACAGGGCCTTTGTCTGGCTCGCGCGCACACCATGCCCGCCAAGAAAAAAGTCCGCACCCTGCACGCCGACCTTGCCGAAGTACTGCTGACCGAGGCTCAGATCCACCGCCGGGTCAAATCACTCGCGCGGGAAATCAAGGAGGTCTACGGGGACGGCGAACTCACCATTATTTCCCTGATCAACGGCGCCGTGATGTTCACCGCCGACCTGATGCGCCAAATCGACAATCCCGTAAGACTGGATTGCATCCGCGTCTCCAGCTACGGCGGGAAGACCAAGTCCATCGGCACCCCGCAGGTGATTTACAACCTCACCCTCGATATCGCGCACCGTGACGTGCTCATCATCGACGACATTCTCGACACCGGAAAAACGCTGCAACTCGTCGGCCAACTCGTGCGCAAGTTGAAGCCCGCGAGCCTGCGGACCTGCGTGCTGCTCGACAAGAAGGCGCGGCGCGAGGTCGACCTCGAAGCCGACTTCGTCGGCTTTGAGATTCCCGACAAGTTTGTCGTCGGCTACGGTCTCGATTTCAACGAGCGCTACCGGAACCTGCCGGGGATCGGCGTGCTGCGGCCCGAGAAACAGACGGTCGGCGACTGGGCCAAGGGCTGAGTGGCGGTTGGACGAATGATCCCGCTGCCGCGGCGGCCGAAGTTCCGGAGCCGCGTGGGCACGTCGCAATAACGGGGTGGTCGGTCGGGCCACGTTTTCGCCTTCAGCGCAACCGCGGCGCCCCGACTCCTTCATCCGCCCCAGGGCCGCGGGAACGGGTTTATCCCGCGCCCCCGTAGTCTTGCAGAAGGCGAGCGGAACCCGGTCGGACTACGGTCGCCGTTTCCCGCGCACCGCTTCGGCGGCGCGTTTGGCCGCCGGATACGGTTTCGCCGGAGTGCGCGACGGCTTGCGGAAATCGCCGCTTTTGAGCGCGTCGATCTGGTCGCGCAACACCGCCGCCCGCTCGAACTCCAGACGGCCCGCGGCGGTCTGCATCTCTTCCTCCAACTCCGCGATCACCGCGGCGACGTCGTCCGCACTCTCCTCGACGACCGCCTCTTCCGGCTGTTCGCCGGAGCCATCATACACGCGCAGGCTGCTCTGCGCCGAACGTTTCACACTCCGCGGCGTGATGCCGTGCTCGAGGTTGTACGCGAGCTGTTTTTCCCGGCGGTAGGCGACCGCTTCCTGGGTGCGACGGATCGAATCCGTGATGTTGTCCGCGTAGAAAATCACCCGGCCCTTTTCATGCCGCGCCGCGCGACCCGCGGTCTGGATCAAAGAGGTCTCACTCCGGAGAAACCCCTCCTTGTCCGCATCCAGGATCACCACCAACGCGACCTCCGGCAGGTCGAGGCCTTCGCGCAGCAGATTGATGCCGATGAGCACGTCGAAATTTCCAAGCCGCAGGTTCCGCAGGATCTCGACCCGCTCGATCGCATCAATGTCGGAGTGCAGGTACTCGACCCGCACCTTCTGCTCGCGCATGAAACTGGTGAGATCCTCCGAGAGCCGCTTCGTCAGCGTCGTCACGAGCACGCGTTCGCCGGCCGCCGCCGCCGCCTTCGCCTCGGCGATGAGATTCTCCACCTGGCCCTTCGTCGGACGGATCGTGATCTCCGGATCGAGCAGG
>CAIJFT010000139.1 GCA_903820035.1 uncultured Opitutia bacterium | reverse complement strand
GGGACCGTTCGGCGGTCCGGTGATCAATCCGGACTTCGCCGCCCGTCTGGCCTACGCCGCCGCCCGGTGGTTGCCGCTGTGCGGCGCGGTGCTGGTGGGCCGCGACACGCGGCACTCCGGTTCCGCTCTTGAGGCTGGAGTAATGCGCGGGCTGAGGGCGGCCGGAGCCACCCCGATTGCGCTCGGGGTTGTGCCGACGCCCGCGATAGCGCGCGCGGTCCGGACCGGCGGGGCCGTCCTCGGCGTCGTGATTACGGCGTCGCACAATCCAGCCGAGGATAACGGGATCAAATTCTTCGGGGCCTCCGGCGTGAAGCTTACCGACGAACAGGAGTTTCTCATCGAGCAGTTGCTGCCGGAATCCCTGGCTCCGGGTGCGGGGCTCGATGGTATGCCGGCGACGTGGCCGGCCAACGCCGCCGCCGACTATATTGAGGCGTGCGCGGGCCTGTTACCACCGCGGGCGTTGGCGGGCTGGCGTGTCGTCCTCGATACGGCGCACGGGGCCACCTGCGCTACGACGCCCAAGGTGCTGCGCGCCCTCGGCGCTGAAGTGGTCGGGATTGGGGACGCGCCCGACGGCCGCAACATCAACGCCGGCGTCGGCAGCGAACATCCCGCGCAACTGGCCGCGCGCGTCCAAGCCGAAGGCGCCCGGCTTGGCATCGCCCACGACGGCGACGGAGATCGCTGCGTGTTATGCGATGAGCAGGGCGGGGTCCTCGATGGAGATGAAATCCTCACGATTCTGGCGACGCACGCGTTGGCGGGCGGCCGCCTGGCCAATAATCTGGTGGTGGCGACGCAGCAGAGTAACCTCGGGCTCGATGCGGTGGTCGCGGCGTCCGGCGGGCACGTGTTGCGGACGCAGATCGGCGACCGCTATGTGGTCGAGCGGATGCTCGCCCAAGGTGCCCAATTGGGCGGCGAGTCGTCGGGTCACATTATTTGCGCGGACGTGTCGTCGACCGGCGACGGCCTGATTGCGGCGTTGAAAGTGATCATGGTCATGCGGGAAACCGACCTTCCTCTCTCCGTGCTGCGCCGTCGTTTGGTGAAATTTCCGCAGCTCACCGCCGCGCTGAAGGTGAAGGAAAAGACCCCGCTGGCATTGTTGCCTGGTCTGGGCGCCGTCATCTGCGCGCTTGAGACCGAGATGGGGGATCAGGGCCGTGTATTGGTTCGATACTCCGGCACCGAGCCGAAGCTCCGCCTTTTGGTCGAGGGGCCGACGGACGCCGTGGTCCGCGGGGCAATGGCGCGGTTGGACGCGGCGGTTCGGGCGGAATTGGACGTCCTCGCGTAGACTCGTTGCGACCGTCGTCGTTGGGTTTGGACTCTGGCGTTGACCGGACCCGAGCGGGGCCTTTCGCTGCGGTCAACATGTCTGAAGTTGCCCTGTCTGCGCTTGATCCCCGCCACCAGAAACTGATGGAGAATGCCCGCATTGCGCTGGAGCGCGGCAACCTTGAGTACGTGCTCGAAGTCACGTCCCAGGTTCTGAAGATGCAACCGGGCGCCCTCCCGGTGCGCCGCCTGCAGCGGGTCGCCCAACTGCGCCAGTATCGGGGCAAGAGCGGGGGCTTTTTTGGCCGCACGATGAGCGGATTATCGGCCGCTCCGTTCCTTTTTGGCGGCGGGAAAAAAGACCCGGCGAAACAACTGGAAACGGCCGAGGGATTGCTCGCCAAGGACCCGACCAATGTCGCGGCGCTCAAGATTCTGGCCGAAGCCGCCGGCGGCCTCGGCCTCCCAGAGACCGTCGCCTTTGCCCTCGAGGCGGTGCGTGAAATCGAGCCGGAGAACCGCACCAATCTGCTGGCGCTCGGGGAGGCATTGCTCGCGGCCAACAAGCCGGCCGACGCCCTGAAGGTGGCGGATGAAATTCTCAAGGGTAAGCCGACCGACGCCGACGCCCAGAACCTGATGCGCAAAGCCTCCGTGGCTCAAACGGTGACCACGCACAACTGGGACAACAAGGCGTCGTTCCGGGATAAACTTCGCAACGAGGCTCAGGCGATTTCACTCGAGCAGGCGGCCAAGGTGGTGACCGGCGACGGCATGACCCAGCGCCTCCTCGACGAGGCCCTCGCGCAGGTGGCCAAGGAGCCGAATAATCTCAACCATTACCGCAGCGTTTCCCAGGCCTACAAGCAGATGGGCAACCTCGAACAGGCGCTCATCTGGGTGCGCAAGGCCCGCGAGCAACCCGTGGGCAAGACCGACGCGGCCCTCGAGAAACAGGAATCCGACCTCGCCACCTTGATCGTCGAGAAACGGATGACCGAGGCGGAGACCGCGCTGGCCGCCAACCCTGCGGATACCGCGGCGCAGGCGAAGCTGGCGGCCGCGCAAAAAGAGTTGGCCGAGTTCAAGATGTCGGAATCAAAGCGTTACGTGGAACGTTACCCGAACGATTATCCGGCCCGTTATGCGCTCGGCGTACTGCTTCTCCAGCAAGGTCAGACCGATCCCGCCATCGGGCAATTCCAGCAGTCGCAAAAGGGTCCGCAGGTACGCGTGCCCTCGCTCGTCGGTCTCGGTCGCTGCTTTAAGGCGAAGAAACTGTACGATCTCGCGGTCGCGCAGCTCAACACGGCCAAGAACGATCTCGCGACGATGGACGACACCAAGAAGGACGTCATTTACGAGCTTGGCCTTTGCTACGAACTCATGGGCAAGCCCGACCTCGCCATCGAGGAGTTCAAGGTGATCTACAGTGAGGACATCGGCTTCCGCGACGTCGCCGATAAGATCAACGCTTTCTACGCGAAGTCCTGACCGCAGCCCGGGCCCTCCGCCCGGCGCGAACGATTCTAAACCGGCGCGGACCAACCCTCCGCGCCGTTTGCTTTTCACCCCATGATCCGTCCTACCCGTTTGCTTCTCGCCCTCGGCCTGGCCGCGGGCCTCGTTCACGCCGACCAAAAAACCGGCACCCTGGATTTCTACTGGGTCGACTCCGAGGGCGGAGGTTCGACGCTGATCGTCACTCCGGCCAATGAGTCCGTGCTGATCGACACCGGCAACCCCGGCGGTCGTGATCCTGCGCGTATCCTCGCGGCGGCCAAGGCCGCGGGCCTCCGCCGGATCGACCACGTGCTGATCACGCACTTTCACATCGACCACTTCGGTGGCGCGGCGGAAGTCGCCGCGCAACTGCCGTTCGGCACGATCTACCAACGCGTGCTGCCGGCGGGTGATCCCGACGGCCGGCCGGGGTCGACCTTTCCGGTGCAGATCCGGCCGTTTCGCGAAATCGCCGCCGCGCGCGTGACGCTGGCGCCGGGCGTGGTGATTCCCCTCAAGCCGTCTCCCGGTAACGCGGCCTCCGCCTTGGTGCTGCGCTGCCTCGCGTCCGACCAGCAGTTCGTCGCGCCCACGGCGGTCCAGCGGGCGAACCCGAACCGCGGCGCGACCTCCGTTCCGGCCAAGCCGGTGGACACCAGCGACAACGCCAACAGTGCGGTCTTCGTGCTCACGTTTGGCGCCTTCCGCTTCTTCGACGGCGGCGACCTGACCTGGAATATCGAGGAGAAACTCGTCTCACCCTACAACCTCCCCGGCGTGGTCGATGTGTATCAGACTAATCATCACGGCCTCGAGGTGAGTAATCATCCGCTGCTTTTGCAGAGCCTGGCGCCCACTGTGGTGGTCATGAACAACGGCCCCAAGAAGGGCGGGCAGCCCGGCGCCTTTGCCGCAATCGCCGCGACGAAGTCCGTGCAAGCCACCTACCAGCTGCACAAAAGTTACAACGTGCCCGCGGAGACGAACGCCGCGGCGGAGTTCGTCGCGAATCACGAAAACCTGGTTGGTCCTGATGCCGCGAAATGTCCGGCGAATATGATCAAGATGTCCGTCGCCCCCGACGGGAAGAGCTACACCATCAGTGTTCCCGCGACGGGCCATTCGCGCACCTACCAGACGAAGTCCGCCGGACGCTGAGTCCGGTGCAACTTTCCCCGTAGCGCTGCGCGCAAGCGCAGGGACTTTCCGCCCCGGTGGGCTTATTTCAGAAATTGGCGCCGCGTTGGAGCGCGGCACCGATGTGTTCTCATCGGTTAGGCCCCGCGTTTTCGCTTGCGGCTCAAACGCGGCTACGGGGCCTCAGGTTCAGCTATTTCCGCTCCGCCAGCCACCCGGCCGCGCCCAACACCGCGAGGCTGGCGACGAGCGAGGGTACCGGGGCGGTTTCGCCGAAGCAGAGGATCGCCACGGCGACCCCGAAGGGAACCTTGGCGTTGTTCAACACCGCGAGGGTGCTCGCGGTCACGCGCGTGGCCCCGACGTTCCAGAGGAAGAAACCGGCGCCGGAGGCCAGTACACCGAGGTACAAAAGCGTCCAGCATTGCGGCGGGGTGAGCGTGAACGATAGGTCGCGCGTCAGCATGCCCGCGGCGGCCACGGCAAAGGCCCCGGCGTACAGCAACCCGAAGACGTCGCGGTCGTGCAGCCGCGGGTCGCCGAGCATCTGGCGGCGGTAAAAAATCTGGCCGGCGGCGAACGCGGCATTGGAGCACTGTACGAGAGCGAGACCGGTGAGCGTGATTTTCAGGTCGCTCGACTTGACCGCCACGAGCGCGGTGCCGGCGACGGCGAGCAGGGCGGCGGCGAGCGCCCGGGGGCGCAGGGTGCGGTCGAACGCATCGGCGAGCAGCGTAACGAAGATCGGGGTCGTGATGGTGAACAGCGCCGCCTCGTACGCGCGGAGATAGCGGAAGCTCTCGATGTACGCGAGGTACATGAGGCCGAATTGGAGGGCGCCGATGCCCGCAAAGACGACGCTCCTCCTCCAGCCGAGTCCGCGCACCCGCAGGAACGGAAGGAAGACGAGGAGGGCGAGACCGAGCCGCACCGCGGCGACGAATGCGCTGTCGACGCCCCCGAGGTAGCGTTTGATCAGCCCGAACGAAAACGCCCAGAGGAGCGAAACGACGATCAGCAGAACCATGTGCGGTCATCCGCTCAGATGGGCGCGGAGGTGGCAAGCGTCGCGTCGGCGGAAAGGGGCGAGGAGCGGCGTTGCGCTATACGCGGAAGATCGCGCCGAGTTTCTTGCCCAGGACGAGGCTCAGGCCGGCGATCGTGACCCCGAGGAACGCCATCGCCCACACGCCGAGCGCGCTGGCGAGGTACTTGCCGTCGCCGAGCAGTTGGAAGAGTTCCATGATCGCCTTCGTGATCGGGTAGTAAGCCTGCTTTTGCGCGAGGATCAGCGAGTCGCTCACCTCCAGCATCGCAAAGGCAAACGCCAGCAATCCGCCTGCGATCAGGTTGGCCGTGATCAACGGCAGGGTGATGCGGACGACCGCCTTCAGCGGCGGCGCACCGAGGTTTTGCGCGGCCTCCTCGAGCGTTTCGCTCGTCTGCTGGAAACCGGCGGCGGCGGAGCGGACGACGTACGGCAGGCGCCGCACCGAGTATGCGATCACGAGCAGAATCGTCGGGTCGCGCGTCGGGTTCAGGAACGAGAAGAACTTTCCGTCCTGCGCCATCGCAAGGTAGCCGAATGCCAGCACCAGGCCGGGCACCGCGAGCGGCAACATCGCGAGGAAGTCGAGCGCATGCCGGCCGCGCACCTTGCTGCGCACAACGACGTACGCGATGGCGACGCCGAGCACGAGGTCGACGACGGTGGAGATGCTCGCGAACCGCAGGCTGTTCGCGATGGCCGGCACGGTGAGGTCGTGGCCGAGGGCGAGTTGGAAGTTGTCGAGCGTGTAGTGCTCCGGCAGCACGGTGCCGTACCAGTCGGGCGAGAACGCGACCAGAATCACGCCAAGGTGCGGCAGCACGGCGAAGAACGTCACTGCGCCAAACCACAGCGTGCACCCCCACGCTCGGCCGCGGGGCAGGGCGCGGGCGCCGCCGGCCGAGGTGGCCTTCGCCATCATGGCGTGGCCCGAGCCGCCGAACAGCGTCTTGCTCAGCGCGTAGATCGCGACCGAGCCGGCGAGCATTACGGCGACCAGGGCGAAGGGAAACGGGTTCGCCCCGATGTCCTTCAGCCCTTGGTAAATTTGCACGCTCGTCACGCGGTCGTAGTCGAATACCAGCGGCGTGCCCAATTCCGTGAACGCCCAGATGAACACGATCGTGCCGCCGGCAAACAACCCCGGTCGGATCAGTGGCAGGGTGACGCGCCGGAAGCGGCGTAGGCCGGTGCAACCGAGATTCTGCGCGGCTTCTTCCAGCGCCGGATCGACGTTGGCCAGGGCGGCGACGGTGTTGAGGTAAATGATCGGGTAGAGCGACAGCGCCTGGACCAGCGCGACGCCCCAAAATTGATTCGCGGCGAACCAGTCGATCGTCGCGCCGGGCGCGAGCAGGCCGACGTGATGCAGGAGTGCATTGGCCGCGCCGTACTGTCCGAAGATCTGCTTGATGCCGATCGCACCCACGAAGGGCGGCAGAATCATCGGGACCAGAATCAGCGAACCGAGCAGACCCTTGCCGGGGTACGTGTAACGGTCGCTCACCACCGCGAGCGGCAACGCCAGCAGCAGCGCCAGCGCGGTCGTGGCGCAGGCGAGCGCGGCGGAGTTGCCGAGGCCGCCGAGATAGGTCGGGTTCGCGAGTAGCGCGCCGAGGTAGGCGAGGGTCAGGTGGCCGTCCGCGTCGGTGAACCCGCCCTCGAGAATCTGAAGGACCGGCCAGACGAAAAAGGCGGCGAAAAACAGCGCCGTGACGACCAGGACGGCCCGGGCGAGCGAGTGCGACATCGCACGGAGTGTGCGAATCGCCCGGCGGCGGCGGCAAGGGGGAAAGCGGGTCCCGCGGGGCGCTTTCCGCTCGCCGCGAAGCGGCGAAATTATTCACTCGCCCCCCATGCGCCGAGCCTTCCCCTCCGCCCTTCGGGCTATCGTGATCGCGTTGATGAGTGCCGCCGCGCCGGCGTTGGCGCAGGTGACGGAAACGCCGCAGACGGTGGCGCCGGGCAAACTGATCGTGGAGATGGAGGGTCTCAGTCTCGGGTTTGATCGGCACCGCGACGACGGTGGTCATTTCACCGCCCTGACCTTGGCCAATACCCTGGTCTCCGCCGGCATCACCTCCACGGTGGATCTTCAGGTCGGTGCCACTTTGTTGGTCCGCCAGAAGTTCGACTCCGGTGGATTAAGCCGGACGCAGACCGGACTCGGCGACTTGGTGTTTCGTGCCAAGTGGAAGTTTTGGGGTGACGAAAAAATCGGCGCGGCCTTCGCGGTGATGCCCTACGTCAAGGTGCCCGCCAACACCGGCGGAGTCGGCAACAAGGCGGTCGAGGGTGGGGTGATTTTCCCGTGGGAGCTGAACCTGCCGGGTGGCGCGATGGTTGGCGCGATGTTTCAGTGGGACGTCTTACGCAACGATGCGGGCAACGGCTATGATTCGCGCTGGTCGGCGACGGGTTTCATCCAGCAGAAGTTGACCGAGGCGTGGTGCGTTTATGGCGAAGCGACGCTGGCGGTCGACTCGGCGAGCTGGGCGCGACGCACCGGCGCGATGGGGGTGGGCGCGATGTGGCAGTTTTCCAAAGTCGTGCAATTCGACTACGAGCTTTTGCGTGGACTCAACCGGCAGGCGACGGATTGGACGCACGTCTTCCGGATCAACTGGGGCTGGTAACCGCGCGGTCGAGGGGCATTGGTTTTGCGCCCCGCGCAGGCCGTCAAGTCTCCGCGTTTACTCTCCCTCTGCCGGGCCGGTCGCCGGCTTCAGCGGCTCGACGAGGATGTTGCCGGCCGCCGCGAGGCTCAGGGCGAGCGGCTTGCCGGTGCCGCGCCGGAGTGTGACGAGGCCGCCGGTCAGGTCGCGTTCAGTCACCCGCCAGGTGGTGCCGGGCTGCAGGCCCTTCTTTTCGGCGAACTGCAGGAACTCCGCCGACTGTTCGGTGATGCGCACCACCCGCAGGTTCGGACCGGCGAGGCAGGTCGCGACCGTCGCGTAAACTTGGGAGCTGAGTTTGCCCTGCTTGCTCGGAATCGGGTCGCCGTGCGGATCGCTCTGCGGGTGGCCGAGCAGGGCGTCGAGCCGGTCGAGCACTTCGTCGGAGATCGCGTGCTCCAATTGCTCCGCCTCGGTGTGCACCTTGGACCAATCCATCTTGAGCACATCGACGAGGAACGTCTCCACGAGCCGGTGCTTGCGCAGGACATTCAAGGCCACGCGCCGCCCCTCGCCCGTGAGCCGGACGCCGCAGCGCGGCCGGTGTTCGACGAGACCCTCATCGGCGAGGGACTTGACCATGGTGGTCGCGGTGCCGGGGACGACGGAAAGGGCGCCGGCCAGCGCGCCCATGGGGACGAGTTCGCTGCTGTCCCTGGAGAGAAGCAGGATGTGCTTGAGGTAGTTTTCGACCGCGATGGTGGCCACGGGCCGGAGATACAAAATTTTGGATTTGAGGCAACGAAAGATTGATTTTGACTAATCAAAAAGGAGCCGTGTCCTTTCGGTCATGCCTGTCGTCCACCTTGTGCTAGCCGTCGCGCCCGGCGCCCGTCCGTGGGCCGGTCTGGGGCGGGGCGGTCGAACCTGAACATGGTGTCGAAGCCCCAACCGGATCCGGCGCCTGGCCCGGCGTGGCGGCGGGAGGCAAGTGGGCCGAGCCTGCCGGAGGTGCACCGTTCGGTCGCGGTGCCGGCCAACGCGTCGTTTTTCCGGAAGTGTTTTGCGTTCGCCGGTCCGGGATTTCTCGTGGCGGTCGGCTACATGGATCCGGGCAACTGGGCCACGGATCTGGCGGGCGGCGCGCAGTTCGGGTACACGCTGCTGGCGGTCATCATGCTGTCGAACCTGATGGCGATCTTGCTGCAGCATCTCTGCCTCAAGCTGGGGATCGCCACCGGTCGCGACCTCGCGCAGGCTTGCCGCGACCATTATCCACGGCCGGTCGTGTGGTTTCTTTGGATCCTCTGTGAACTCGCGATCGCCGCGTGCGATCTGGCGGAAGTCGTGGGCTCGGCGATCGCGTTGCAGTTGTTGTTCGGCATCCCGCTCGTGTGGGGCTGCGTCATCACGGTGATCGACGTGATGATCGTCCTGCTGCTGCAGAACCGCGGTTTTCGTTACCTCGAGATTGTCGTCGTGCTGTTGATCACGACCATCGGTTCGTGTTTTGCGGTCGAGCTCTATTTGGCGCAGCCCGATCCCGTCGCGGTGTTGGCGGGCTTTGTGCCGACGGCGGAGATCGTCACGAATCCGGCGATGCTCTACATCGCGATCGGCATCCTCGGGGCGACGGTGATGCCGCACAACCTCTACCTGCATTCCTCGATCGTGCAGACGCGGAAGTACGCGCAGACGTCGTCGGGGAAGCGCGAGGCGATTTTGTTCGGCACGATCGACTCGACGTTGGCGCTGATGCTCGCGCTGTTCATCAACGCGGCGATTTTGATTCTGGCGGCGGCGACGTTCCACCAGCACGGCCACCAGCAGGTCGGCGAAATCCAGGAGGCGTTCCACCTGCTCGACGGATTGCTCGGGGTAAAGTTTGCCGCCGTCCTGTTTGCGGTCGCGCTGCTGGCGTCGGGGCAAAACTCCACGCTCACGGGGACGCTGGCCGGCCAGATCGTGATGGAGGGATTCCTTAATATCCGACTGCGCCCCTGGCTGCGGCGGCTGATCACGCGCGCCGTCGCGGTCGTGCCGGCGGTGGTGGTCCTGGCGGTTTTCGGCGAGGGCCAGAGCACGTCGCTGCTGGTCGCGAGCCAGGTATGCCTCAGCCTGCAGCTCGGTTTCGCGTGCTGGCCGCTCATGCGGTTCACCGGCGAGAAGGAAAAGATGGGCGAGTTCGTCAACCCACCCTGGATCAAAGTCGCGGGCTGGACCGTCACGCTGCTGATCATCGCGCTGAACGTGAAGTTGCTGTGGGACATGGCGGCCGGATTTTTTGGCGGTAAGTGAGCCCGCGCCCGCCGCCCGCTTTGTGACTTGATGTTTCCCGCCCTCCGCCCTCCCGTCGTCCCAGCGTCCCCCCTGCGCCATGTATAAAAAGATCCTTGTCGCGCTCGAAAACGGTCCCGCGGACGAGACGCTGGTTCCCCACATCACGGCGCTCGCCCGCCGGCTCGGCTCGGAGCTTTTTCTGGTGCACGTGGCCGACGGCTTTGTGGCGCGGAATTTCGACCAGCTGAAGTTGACCGAGTCGGACGAGATGCGCGCGGACCGCCGTTATCTGGACGACCGGGCGGCCCGATTACGGGGGGAGGGTCTGGTGGTCGGCCTTGAGCTGGCGCGCGGCAACCCGCCGACGGAGATTCTTAAAAGTGCGATCGCGCACGGCTGTGATCTCATCGCGATGGCGTCGCACGGGCACAAGGTGATCGGGGATATCCTGTTTGGCAGTACCATCGACAAGGTCCGGCACAACACCTCGATTCCGCTTCTCGTGGTGCGGGCGGTGAGTGCGGGGTAGGAGGGCGTGCAGGCCCGGCCAGCGCCCGGGCCTACCGCGGAGCCGTGGGACGGGTCCGGTTCGCGCGGCCCGCGCGTGGAATCTTTCACCGCGGGACTTGAGAAAACTTCGTAGCGGCACATCACTCTTTGGGTCACCGTGCGTCTACCCCACCGCCTCGGCTACGCTTGCATGCTCCCAATCCGGCCCCACCTGTCCGCATGATCGGTTTTCCCCTGCATATTGCCCGTTGGGCCGGGCGGGGCTGCGCGCTGTTGGCGTTGAGCGCCGTGGTCCGCGGGGCTGATCCCGTGGAGGTCCAGAAGGCGTTGCTTGCCGGCAATTACGCGGTGGTGATCAAGCAGGCGGTGGGCGAACTGGCCGAGTCGCCCGGTCACCCGGAGTGGACGATGATTTTAGTGCGGGCTTACCTGACGGTGGGGCGTTATACGGATGCGGAGCGGGTGATGAAGGAAACGCTCGCCCGTGAGCCGCGCAGTGTGCGCCTGCGCTGGCTGGCCCGCGAGGTCGCATTGGCGAATGGTCAGGCGGGCGAGGCCGGGCAGCGGCTCGAGGAAGTCAGCCGGGCCATGAGCGATCGGTCCGTGCGCTACTATTACCAATCGCCGGCGGACTTGGTGGTTTTCGGGCGGGCGGCGTTGTTGCTCGGGGTCGATCCGAAGGACGTGCTGGATAAGGTTTACGCGACCGCCCAGAAGTCGGAACCAAAGCTTCGCGACGTCTACCTCGCGCGGGCGGAACTCGCCTTGGAGAAACATGATTTTGCGCTCGCGGCCCGCGTATTCGAGGAGGGCCTCAAACAGTTGCCCGAGGATCCCGATCTTTTGGGCGGGCGGGGCGTCGCCTACGCCGACAGCGACCGGGCGGTGGCGGCGAAGTCCCTGCAGGCGGCGCTGAAGGTGAACCCCAAGCATGTGCCGTCGTTACTGCAAATCGCCGCGCATCACATCGACGGGGAGGCTTACGACGAGGCCGGCAAGGTGCTCGAGGATGTCCTTGACGTGAATCCGATCCACCCTGACGCGTGGGCTTACCGTGCGGTCATCGCCCACCTGAAGAACGACCCGGTGGGGGAGCAATTCGCCCGGGAAAAGGCCCTCAGCGCCTGGGCGCGTAATCCGCGGGTGGACCACCTCATCGGCGAAAAGCTTTCCGCCAAGTACCGTTTTGCCGAGGGCGCCGCCTATCAGCGGCGCGCGCGGGAATTCGACCCGGACTATCTGCCGGCCAAGGCGCGTCTGGCGAGCGACCTGCTCCGCCTCGGCGAAGAGACCGAGGGCTGGGCGCTGGCGAAGGCCGTGCACGACAAGGACGAATACGACGTCGAGGCCTTCAACCTCGTGACGCTGCGCGAGACGATGAACCAGTACGCCGCGCTGGCGAACGACGATTTCGTGGTGCGCATGGCCGCGCCCGAGGTGGCGGTCTACGGTCCGCGGGTGGTCGCGCTCCTGCGCCGCGCCAAGGCGGTGTTCTCGCAGAAGTACGGCTTTGAAATTGCCAACCCGACCTACGTCGAAATCTTCGCCGACCAACGCGACTTCGCGGTGCGCACCTTCGGTCTGCCCGACGTCGCGGGCTTTCTCGGCGTGTGTTTCGGCCGGGTGGTTACCGCCAACAGCCCGGCCTCGGCCACTTCGGCGACGAATTGGGAGTCGGTGTTGTGGCACGAGTTTTGCCACGTCGTGACGCTGCAGATGACGAAGAATAAAATGCCGCGCTGGCTGAGCGAAGGCATTTCCGTCCACGAGGAACGGTTGGCTGATCCGGCCTGGGGCATGCGGCTCGATGTGCGGTATCGCGAGATGATTTTGGGCAAGGATCTCGTTCCGGTCGGCAAGCTCAGTGCGGCGTTCTTGTCGCCGAAATCGCCGCGGCACCTGCAGTTTGCCTACCTCGAGTCGTCGCTGGTGGTCGACTACCTCATCAGTCGTTTTGGCGTCGAGAAGTTGCGCGCGGTCCTGATCGATCTCCGCGACGGCGCCGAGATCAACGCCGCCCTGGCGAAGCACACGCTGCCGCTGGCGGAACTTGAAGCGGAGTTTGCCGCGTATGCGCGGGGGCGCGCGGAGAAGTTGGCGCCGGGACTTGATTTCGAAAAGCCCGAGCCGGGTTTGTTCATGGAGGAGGGCGCGGCGGAGTTGCTGGCTTTTGAATTGAAGCACCCCGACAACTTCTGGCTCCTCCGCAGCAAGGCGCAGCGATTGATCGAGCAGCAGAAGTGGGTGGAGGCGAATACGCCGTTGCAGCGTCTGGTGGAATTATACCCGGCCCAGAAGAGCGGTGATTCGTCGTACAAGTCGCTGGTCGCCGTACTGCGGACCTTGAACGACGTGGCGGGCGAGCGGGCGATGTTGCAGAAATGGGCGGACGTCGACGACGAGGCGACCGAGGCGTACCTGCGGTTGATGGAATTGGCCGCGGCGGAGCAGGACTGGCCGGCCGTCACGCGCAACGCCGAGCGTTATCTTGCGGTGAATCCGCTCGTGCCGCCCCCCTATCGCTACCTCGCGCAGGCCGCCGCGGGGACGGGCGACGACTCGACCGCGATGGTGGCGTGGCGGACCCTGATTCAATTGGATGTCCCCGAGCGGGCGGATGCGCATTACCAACTTGCCCGCCTGCTACACAAACGCGGCGATCTCAGCGAAGCGCGCCGGCACGTGCTGCTCGTCCTGGAGGAAACCCCGCGTTACCGCGAGGCACTGCGCCTGCTCGCGGAAATCAACCGCGCCGGCGCGGCCCAACCACCCAAGCCGACCGAATGAAGCGCCTGCTCCCCGGTCTCGTCGTTTTTCTCGTGCTGGCCGCCCTGGGGCTGGCGCAGCGGCGTGGCGGATTCGGTGGCGGTCGCGGCGGCTGGGGCGGGGAGGGTGGTTGGGTGAGCGATGCGACCCGCACCGCCCGCGAGATGCCGACCCACAGCACCGGCACGCCGCTCTGGACCAATCCCAGCGGTTTTGAAAAGGACGTCTTTACGTTCACCCGTATCCGTTATTCCAGCGCGGGCGGCGGCTACCGGCGCGGGGGCGGCAACTGGCTCACCGATGCGCCTGACAGCGACCTCAACCTTTCCTACCGGCTCCAGCAGATGACGTCGCTGAAGGTCAGTCCCGACGGGCGCTTCCTCAGTCTCACCGATCCCGAACTCAGCGCCTACCCGTGGGTCTACATCGTGGAACCGGGGCGCCTTGCGTTCACCGACGAAGAAGTGCCGCTCCTGCGGAAGTATCTGCTCAACGGCGGCTTTCTCATGGTCGACGATTTTTGGGGTGACTCCGAGTGGAACAACCTCGAGCGCGAGATGAAGCGCGTGTTTCCCGACCGCGGCTTTACCGAGCTCCCGCTCAATCATCCGCTCTACAGCTGTGTCTTTCAGATCAAGGCCAAGGGGCAGGTGCCCAACGTGCACGTGGGTGAAGCCAGCCAGTACACGGGTGTCACTTGGGAGCAAAACCACGACGGTGACGTGCAGACGGTGCACCACCGGGCGATCCACGACGACAAGGGCCGCATGATGGTGTTCGCGGCGCACAACACCGACAACGGCGACGGCTGGGAGCGGGAAGGGGAGTACGAGTACTTTTTTAAGAATTTCTCCGAGAAGATCTCCTATCCGCTCGGCATCAACGTGGTCTTCTACGCGATGACCCACTGAGCATGCCGCGCCGTTTTCCAGTCCTGCTCGGGGTGGGTGCGCTGACGCTCGCCGTCCTCGCGGCCGTCGGGGTGGCGCAGCCCGGCCGCCGCGGCGCGCCGCCGTCGTCGCGTCAGGGCAACGAAGGCGATGGCGGAGGACTGGTGCGCACCGAAGGCGGCGGTTTGGTCGACGAGGCCACGGTCCGGACCGCGCGTGAAGTCGACTCGCATAGCACGGGCACGCCCAACTGGACGAATCCGCCCGGGTTCGAAAAAGATACGTTCACGTTTGCGCGGGCGCTCTTCCGGGCCGGGCCGACGCGGGCGACGCAGCCGCCGTTTCACCGCGGACGCAGCATCGGCTGGTGGGTGGATTTTCCCGATGCCGATTTGAACCTCTCGTATCGTCTGCAGCAGCTGACTTCGATCCGGACGGATCCCGACGGGCGGGTGCTGCGTTTCACTGAGCCGGAGCTGCATCAGTATCCGTTCCTCTACCTGACCCACCCCGGCTACATGCAGCTGAGCGAGGCCGAGATCGCGGCCTTTCGCAAGTACCTGCTCGCCGGCGGCGTCGCCGTGGTCATCGATTTCTGGAACTCGGTCGAGCTTGCGGGCTTCCACGCGGAGATGGAGAAGGTCTTGCCTGGCCGCAGCTGGACCGAGCTGAACTTCGATCATCCGATCTTCCATTGCGTCTACGATCTGAAGGGCCCGATGCAGGCGCTGCAGGTGCCGACGATGCAGTTTTGGAACCGCGCGCGGAATCCCAACGACCCCAACGCCCCGTTGCAGATCGACCGCGGCCCGGACTCGCAGCGCATGGGCGTGCGCGCGCTGCATGACGACAAGGGGCGCATCATGGTGGTGGCGTTTCACAACAGCGACATCAGCGACGGCTGGGAGCGCGAAGGGGAGCAGCCCGACTACTTCGCGACCTTCTCCGAAAAAATTTCCTACCCCCTCGGCGTGAACCTCGTTTTTTATCTGATGACGCACTAGCGGAGGGAGGAGTGGAAGGGAAAGTGAGAGGGCCGATCCACGAATCCTCAAACGCCTCCCGAAACCCTTCCGACCTTGGCTTCACTTACTCTCTTACTCCCTTTCACTCTCACCTTCACTCTCCCTTCACCATGTCCCTCCCCGATCCCTCCGTCCCCCCGCCCCTCCCTCCGCCTGCCGCTCCGGCTGTTCCGGTGAGCGCGTTCACCACTGAGCGGGACACCGCCGAGCGGCTCCTCGCCGGCCGCGCACGGATCGAGGCGGAACTGGCCAAGGTGATCGTCGGCCAGCGTGACGTGATCGAACAGATCCTCATCGCGCTCCTCGCCGGCGGCCACTGTCTCATCACCGGCGCGCCCGGTCTGGCGAAGACGCTGCTCGTCAAATCCATCGCGCAGGTTTTCCACCTGAAGTTCGCACGCATCCAATTTACGCCCGACCTGATGCCCGCCGATATCACCGGCACGGAGATTCTGCAGGATGACGGCGCGGGCGGCCGTAAACTCACGTTCGTGCCGGGGCCCGTCTTCGCGAACATGATTCTCGCCGACGAAATCAACCGCACGCCGCCGAAGACCCAGGCTGCGTTGCTCGAAGCGATGCAGGAGCACCAGGTGACCGCTTCGGGCGTCCGCCACGTTCTGCAGGAGCCGTTCTTCGTCCTCGCCACCCAGAACCCGATCGAGATGGAAGGCACCTATCCGCTACCCGAGGCGCAGCTCGACCGTTTCATGTTCAACGTCGTCATGGACTACCTGCCCATCGATGACGAAGTGAAGGTTGTCACCCAGACGACCTCCGGCCGCCCCGCGCCGATCGAGGCGCTTTTCACCGGCGAGGATGTGCAGAGTTTTCACGAGCTTGTCCGCAAGGTGCCGATCGCCGAGGAGATGGTCCGCTACGCCGTGAACCTTGCTGCGTCCTCGCGGCCGCATCAGCCCGGTGCGCCCGACTTCGTCAACGAGTGGGTCAGCTGGGGCGCCGGCACCCGTGCCGGACAGTTTCTCGTGCTCGGGGCGAAGGCGCGCGCGCTCCTGCGTGGTCGCGCCCACGTCACCGTCGAGGACATCCAGGCGCTCGCGGTCCCCGCGCTGCGTCACCGGATCCTCCTTAATTACCGCGCCGAAGCCGAAGGCACCCGCGTCGATGACGTCGTCAAACGCCTCCTCGCCGCCGCCAAATCACCGGCGAAGGCCTGAACCACGAAGTGATTTTCGAACTGTAGGCGCGGCCGCCGGCCGGGCCGACAACAGCCACGGCCCACCGATTACTGATCACTGATTACCGATCACCACGCATGCCCTCCGCCCCCACCGCCCCCGCCCTCGCTTCGGCGAAGCTCATCGACCCGCAGGCGTTGATGAGCATCCGCAGCCTCGAGCTGCGGGCGCGCGCGGTCGTCGAGGGATTTTGGAGCGGCATGCACCGGAGTCCGTACCACGGGTTCTCGGTCGAGTTCACCGAGTACCGGCAGTATACGCCGGGTGACGATCCGCGTTACCTCGACTGGCGGGTGTACGCGCGCAGCGACCGTTTCTTCATCAAGAAGTACGAGGACGAGACCAACCTCCGCGTGCACCTGGTGGCCGACCAGAGCCGCTCGATGGAGTACGGTTCGAAGGGCGTTACGAAGTCGGCCTACGCCGCCACGCTGGCCGCCACGCTGGCGTATTTTCTCCACCTGCAGGGCGACGCGGTGGGGTTGATGACGTTTGATGAGGACATCCGCGAGTACCTCCCCGCGCGCCATCGCGCCGGTCACTTGCGCCAGCTGATGCTCGCGCTCGAACGCCCGGCGGGCGGCCGGGCCACCGACTTCACGTCACCGCTCGAACGGATCACCGCGTTGATCCGCAAGCGCGCGATGGTCGTGCTGATTTCCGACTTCCTCGCTCCGCTCGACCGCCTCGAGCGCAACCTCGCCGCCTTGGCGGCGTGCGGCCACGAGGTGACCTTATTTCAGGTGCTCGATCCGGCCGAGCTCAACCTCGGCTTCGACCAGCCGGCGTTGTTTGAAGACGTTGAGTCGGCGCGGACACTCTACTTCGACCCGGCGGTGGCGCGCGCGGGCTACCTGCAAAAATTCGCGGCGCACACCGCGTTGTTGCAGGCGACGGCGCGCAAGCTCGGCGTGACGTTTCACCGGCTCACCACCGACCAGGCCCTCGAGCTCGCCTTGTTTGAATTTCTGCAGGCCCGCATGCGTCGCGGCCGGCAATTCCGGCGGGCCCGCAACGGAGGCAGCGCGTGAACTTCCTGACCCCTTTCTTCATGATCGGCGGCCTTGCGATCGCGGCGCCGGTGATCTTCCACCTCGTACGCAAGATCACGCGCGATAAAACCGCGTTCAGCTCTCTGATGTTTTTGCTGCCGAGTCCGCCGCGGCTGTCGCAGCGCCACCGGCTCGAACACTGGCTGCTGCTGCTGCTCCGCTGCGCCGCGCTGGCGTTGCTCGCCATCGGGTTTGCCCGGCCGTTCCTGCGGCAGGCGCCGGTCGATGACCCGACCGCGGTGCTGCCGCGGCGCATCGCGATCCTTGTGGACACCAGTGCGAGCCTCCGGCGCGAAGGCCTTTGGGATGCCGCGCGGGCCCGCGTGTCCGACGTACTGCGCCGCACCGGCCCGACCGATCAGGTGGCGATTTACCGCTTCGACCAGCGCGCGTCGCCGCTTGTTACCTTTGAGGATTGGAATCGCGCGGCGCCCGGCGATCGGGTGGCCCTGGCGCTCGGGCGCGTCGCGACGCTCTCGCCCTCATGGTCCGGCACGCACCTCGGCAAGGCGCTCGTGACCGCCGCGGAGGCGCTCGCGGAAGAGGAGGGCAAGACGGCGCCCGGTCCGCGGCAGATCGTACTCGTGAGCGACCTGCAGGCCGGCAGCCGGCTTGACACGTTGCAGGCCTACGAATGGCCCAAGGGAGTCGATCTCCTGCTCGAAACCGTCACCGCGAAAAATTCCACCAACGCGGGCGTGCAGATCGTGGCCGACGGTCCCGACTCGACCCGCGCGGCCGATGCGCCGGTGCGGGTGCGCGTCACCAACGCCGGTGAATCGAAGCGCGAACAATTCAAGCTCGGTTGGACCCGGACCGCGGTCAACGCCACCACCGCGCCCGCGGACTTTGTCGGCGTGCCGCTCGATGCCTACGTGCCGCCCGGCCAGAGTCGGGTCTTTTCACTGCCACTCCCCGAGGGCGAGCCCGACGTCGTCCAAATCTCGCTGCGGGGCGATGACGAGGCGTTCGATAACACCGCCACGTTTATTCCCCCGGTCCAGCAACGCGCGACCGTCCTCTGGTTCGGGGCGGACACGGCGGAGGATGTGCGCCAGCCGCTCTTTTTCCTGCGTCGGGCGTTTTCGGAGACGCCGCGCCTTGCCGTGCAGGTTGTGACCAAGGCCCCGGCCGCGGCTCTGCTGCCGTCCGACCTGGCCGCGGCGCAGATGTTCTTTGTCGCCGGGGCGATTCCGACCGAGACCGCCGCGGCGCTGCGGGCCGAGGCCGAGGCGGGGAAGGTGATTGTGGTGACGCTGCAGAAGGGCGACCCGGCGGCGGGCGCGACCCTTGGTGCGTTGCTTGGACGCGAACCGCTGACCGTGGGGGAAATCCGTCCGGCGTCGTATGCGATGTTGGCGGAGATCGATTTTCAGCATCCGCTGTTCGCGCCGTTTGCGGATCCGCGTTTCAGCGACTTCACCAAGATTCATTTCTGGCAGTACCGAAAAATCGACCCCGCGGCGTTACCCGGTGCGCGGGTCGTGGCGCGTTTTGACTCGGGTGATCCGGCCGTCGTTGAGGTGCCGGTCGGCCGGGGCCGCATCACGGTGCTCGCGAGCGGCTGGCAGCCCGACGACAGTCAACTTGCCGTTTCCTCCAAGTTCGTGCCGCTCTTGTGGTCGCTGCTCGAAATCGGGGGCGGCCTCGGCTCTTTCGTCACCCAATACTCGGTCGGCGATCCGGTGAG
>CAIJFT010000138.1 GCA_903820035.1 uncultured Opitutia bacterium | reverse complement strand
TCTCGATATCGCCGAACCCGTCATCAAGGCGCTCAACACCCAGGAAGTGGAACGCGCCACCCAAGCCCGGGAGAAGAGTACGCGTGACGAAGCCGCCACCCGCGCCGCCGACGCCGAGATGCAAGTCCGCGTCTTCCGCCTCCGCTACGCCTCGGCCGGCGACATCACCGTCCGCGGCGGCTCCGCCCAGTCCACCCTGCCCGGTGTTGCGCGGGCCCTGCAAAATATCATGGGCACACCGACCGGCAGCCTCGCCATGGGCGCCGAAGCCACAGACCGCAAACGGCAGCTCACCGGCTTGCGCGGCACTGGCCTCACCGCCGTCGGCAAAACGCCCGCCGCCAAGTCCGCCGAACGCGACGAAGAAAAAGCCACCGGCGACAACCGTGCGCTGATCCAAGCCGAACCCCGTTTGAACGCCATCATCGTCCGCGACACCGCCGCCCGCATGCCGGTGTATGAGGCCCTGATCCAGCAGTTGGACGTGTCCAGCCCGGTGATCGAGATTTCCGCCGCCGTCGTCGACATCGATACGGACAACAACAAATCGCTGGGCGTCGAATTCCTGAGTTTCGGCGACGGCAAGGGCACCGTGAAACCGCGCCTCGGTTTCGAGGCGGACCGCAGCTTCAACCAAGGCAACAGCGACAACACCTCGGTCCAGCCCTCCTTCGCCGACGGCACGAATCTCGTGCGCGGCTCCGGCTTCTCCTCCTCGGTCCTCGTGCCGGTCAGCGGCTACGAACTCCTGGCCCGCGTGCGCGCGCTCGAGGAAAAGGGCGACGCCCAACTCGTCACGAGCCCGTCGGTCATCACGCTCGACAACGTCGAGGCCAACCTGCGGCAGGAAGACACGGTGTACGTCCGCGTCGCCGGCAGCGGTCCCGGCTCCTCCTCCGATCTCTTTGATGTCCGCACCGGCGTCCAGCTCCGCGTCACCCCGACGGTGGTCCGCGAGGGCGACCAGGTTTCCTTCCGACTCGTCGTCGACGTCCAGGACGGGTCGTTCAGCGATCTCACGGTCGACGGCGTGCCCTCCACCCGCGAAAGCGCGATCAATACCCAAGCGGTGGTGCCCGCCGACAAGACGCTGCTCATCGGCGGCTATTTCGTCGAACGCCGGAACAACAAAACCCGGCAGGTGCCCGGCCTCGGCAATATTCCGTACCTCGGCCGGCTCTTCAAGCGGACCGAAAACAACCACGCGCGGGCGCAGCGCTTTTTCTTCCTCACGCCGCGACTCGTCGATGTCCAGAAGGAGGCGCGCATCAACGTGCCGGCGCCCGTCCCCCCGAAGAGCAAGACGGCCCTGCCTCCTGACTTGACCGACCCCACGAAGGTCCGGAACCAAGCCCATGAGTTGGCCGGAAAATCCCTCCCGCCGGCGGTTCCCGCCGCGGAAAAACCCTGAGAACACCGAAAACGTCATGGCTGAAACTGGCGATTGGATCCTAAAGATTATTTCCGGCCCGCACCAGGGCGTGGAGGAAGTCCTCCGCGCCGGCCGGATCGTCGTGGGCACGGCGCCGGAGTGCGACATCGTGCTCCACGACGTCCTCGTCGCGGCCCAGCACCTCGCGTTCACCCTCGCTAACGGCGCCGTGACGGTCGAGACCCTCGAAGGCCGCGTGTATTGCCAGGGCAAGCGCGTCACCGCGTCCGCCGCGGTACAGCCCTTCAATTTCATCACCGCCGGCACCACCCAACTGGTCCTCGGCCCGGTGGATGCGCGCTGGCCACTGCTCTCGGCCGCGGACGCCCCGGAATTGGAAAAGGACAGTCCGCCGCCAACCGCCGCACCGGACACTGCCGCCGAGGGCACAACGGCCAACCCCGACGCGCCGGTCGCCGCCGCGCCGGAGTCGGATAAAAACACCAAGCCGACC
>CAIJFT010000137.1 GCA_903820035.1 uncultured Opitutia bacterium | reverse complement strand
GCGTCGACGTTTTGATCGTTGCGGGTGAGCACTCCGGCGACGAACACGGCGCACGGGTCGTGCGCGAGTTGCGGGCGAAGCAGCCGGGCGTGGTCGTTGTGGCGCTGGGCGGACCGCAGTTGGCGGCGGCGGGTGCTCAGCTGTTGCATGACCTGACATCGTCGTCGGTCGTCGGCTTGCTCGAGGTGTTGAAGCATTATCCGTTTTTCAAGGCGCTGTTTGCTGACACGCTGCGCTGGATCGCGGAGCACCGGCCGCGGGTGGTCTGCTTTGTCGATTACCCGGGGCTTAACTTGCGGCTGGCGGCGGCGCTGCGGGAACGCGGTCTGTCGGTGAAGGGAGGCGGCAAGATTCAAACGCTGTACTACATCTCGCCGCAAATCTGGGCGTGGAAGGCGAAGCGCCGGTTCACGATGGCGCGGGACCTCGATGCGATGGCGGTCATTTTTCCCTTCGAGCCGGCGTGTTATGCGGACACGACCCTCCCCGTCGAATTTGTCGGGCATCCGTTTATGGCGCCGGATTACGAGGCGCCGGTGCGTTACGATCCGGCGGCGCCGGTGTTGTTGTTGCCGGGCAGTCGCCGGCAGGCGGTGAGCCGTATTTTCCCCGCGCTGCTCGCGGGCTTTCAGGCGTACGGGCAACGCGAGGCGGTGGTGCTTTATCCGAGTGCGGCGATCCTCGAGGTGTTGCAGGCGGCGCGGCCACCGGCGGCCGTGCGCTTGCTGCGCGGCGGGGAAGATCGGGCGGGGCAGGGGCCGCTCGCGGCTTCGGCGGTGCTGACCTCCAGCGGCACGATGTCGATGCAGTGCGCGTTGGCGGCCATTCCCGGGGCGATTGCTTACCGGGCGCATCCGTTGACGTATGTGCTGGGTCGGATGTTGGTCAACGTGGAGTACCTTGGCATCGCGAATCTGCTGCTTAACGAGCCGATGTACCCCGAGTACATCCAAGGAGCGGCGACGCCGGCGGCACTGGCGGCGGAGCTCCGGGCGAGTCTCGATCAACCGGCGCGGCGCGAGCGCACGGCGGAACAGGCCAGGCGGTTGCGCGCGGCGCTGGCAGTGCCGGCGACGGGTACGGCGGCGGACTGGCTGTGGCGCCACCTGGGGCGGGGCGAATAGTTCTTTCTCGCCGCCCAAAAACCTTCGCGGCGCTGGGCCCGGCGGGTCGGCCGCGGGTGCACAGAGCGGGGAGGGCGGGTGAAAGACGTCAGGGTGTGATGCGGCAGAAGCTCGCGTCGCTCATCCCGCAAAGAAGTCGCCAAGCCCCGGCGGAACCCTACGCTGTGGAGGATGGCCGGACCCATGCGCCTCTTTTCGGCATTCGCCCGCAAGAGTCAGGTTTTCCCCTGGCTGGTGCTGGTCTTGGGTATCGCGTTTTCATTGACGTTTGGGCGGTCGATGCAGGTTGAACGCCAGCGTCAGGAGACGGCGCGGTTCCACCGGGTGCGCGAGCGGGTGCTCAACGCCCTAGAAGGTCGCTTCTCCGCGGTTGAACAGGCGCTGCAGGGCGGACGCACGCTGGTGGCGACGGGTGGGGGGCTCTCCCGGTCCGCCTGGTCGGGTTACGTGGAGTCGATGCTACCCTACGTGGATCGCGGCGTAATCGGCCTGGGTTATGCCCAGCGGATGCCCCGCGCCGAACTCGATGCGGCGGAGGCGCAACTCCGCGCGAGGGATGGGGCGAATGTCACCGTGGAACGCGACGGCACCGCCCCGGATGTTTTTCTGGTTACGCACATCGCACCGCTCGCCCGTAACGCAGGGGCGCTCGGCATGGACCTCGGCTCCGGAACCACGCGCCGGTTTGCGGCGGAGCAGGCGATGCTTTCCGGCGGAGCGGCGATTACGGGGCGAATCACACTGATCGACGGTAATAAAAAAGTGCCGGGCTGCCTGCTGATTTTGCCCGTCTACCGCTCCGGGGTACCGGCGGGCGACGCGGCGGCGCGGGAGCGGGCGTTGCAGGGGTGGGTTTATGCCGCGCTGCAGGTGGACTTGATGCTGCGGACCGTCATGCCCGTGGCGGAAGGTTTGCTGGACATGGAGGTTTTCGACGGCGACCAAGCGAATGGCGCGACGATGCTGTTCGATTCGGACTCCACGCTCAACATGGGCGATGCCCAATGGCGGGGCGACGACCTGAACGGGGCGGGCCGCTTTGCGGAGACGATCAAACTTTCCCGGCACGGCCGCACCTGGTTGCTCCGCCTGCGCACCACGCCGGAGTTTTTGCCGGGTACGTTCGGGTGGTTGGATTCGTTCATGCCCAGCGGCGGAATTCTCGCGACCCT
>CAIJFT010000136.1 GCA_903820035.1 uncultured Opitutia bacterium | reverse complement strand
GGCAGGATGATGTCATAGCTCATCGTCATCTCGAAGAGGAGAATCACCGCCATCAGCGGGGCATGCGACGCGGCCGCGAGGAAGGCCCCCATGCCGACGAGCGCGAACGCGATCGGATTCGGAGCCGCCGCGGGGAAAATCCCGTGCACCGCGGTCCCGAACAACAGCCCGGTGCCGGCCCCCATGAAAAGCGCCGGCGTGAACACCCCGCCCGGCGCCCCGGAACCGAACGAAGCCATCGTCGCGAGCCACTTGCAGGCCACGTAGCCGAGAATCGTCGCGACCCAAATTTTACCCTTCAGCATCTCAACGACGACCGAGTAGCCGTTGCCGGAGACCTGCGGAACATTGATCGCCAGCGCGCCCACCACGAGCCCGCCGAGGGCAAGCCGCGCCACAATGGGCAGCTTCAGGGCGACGAAAAATTGCTCCGCGTACTTGAGCGAAAGCAGAAAGAGCGGAGCCAGTACGCCGGCGATAAAACCCAGCACAATATACGGCCCCATCTCCCAGGCCGTCGCCTCGCCGAAACGGGGAACCTGATACAGCACGTGCGCCTGGGTAAGCACCCGCAACGTGAGCGTCGCGGCCACCGCCGACACCACGAGCGGGCCGAGGCTCTCCATTGCGATCGTGCCGAGGATGATTTCCGCGACGAAGAACGAGCCCGCGATGGGTGCATTGTAGGCCGACGCGATCCCCGCCGCCGCGCCGCAGGCCACCAACAGGCGCAATTTCGGCGGCGTAAAGCCGCGCCAGCGGCCGATCG
This sequence comes from uncultured Opitutia bacterium, assembly GCA_903820035.1. Lineage (GTDB taxonomy): Bacteria > Verrucomicrobiota > Verrucomicrobiia > Opitutales > Opitutaceae > ER46. Next base: position 11,688 of record CAIJFT010000136.1, on the reverse strand, counting down.
CGGACGACAACACCGCGGCCATCTGCACCATCGGACCCTCGCGGCCGATGGAACCGCCGGAGCCGATGGAGAAAAACGCCGCCGCCGACTTAACCAGGCTCGCCCGCGTCGAGATATATCCGTCGCCGATCAGAATGGCCTCCATGTAATCAGTTGAGCTCTGGGCCCGCGTCAGCCGTTGCCCGTACAACAAGACGACACCCGCACACGCTCCGCCGAGCGTCGGGACGAGAAGACAAGCCCAGGCCGGCAACTGCGCCATCGACTCCACGACGCCCAGGTTGGAATTGGTAAACCAGTTGTGCGCGCCCTCGGTGAGCGCGGTAAAGAAAATCGAGGCCAGCGCACCGAGAAAACCCGCCAGGGCGGACCAGGCCAGGGTGACCTGCCACTCTGACGGTTGCAGGCGTTCCTGGATCCACAGCCGCCAGCGCAGCCACCGCAGCAGACGCCGCATCAAAAGTGCGGCCGGATCGGTCACCGCCTTCATGCGACCGGGGCCATCCGCCCCGTTGCATCCGGCCGGAACCACGGCGCGGAAGCCCGCGACCGCTCGGCCCAAACTGCATCCACCCACATCGACATGGAGCCATCCAACAGCCCGAAGCACCGACACCCAAGGAGAAAGGTGTTGTCCGCAAAGATTCCCACTGCGCCGTTGCAGAACCGGGAAAAGTTTTCACCATCCGCAGACGATGAGCGCGAAAAAAACGACGTCCGGCGCAGCCCCGGCCCCCGTTTCCCCCTCTCCGTCCCCCGCCCCGGCCAGTGCTCCGGAGGCGGGCGAGTCCGCCTCTTGGCTGGACGGACAGGATCCGCAAAAACGGCTCTGGGGGAAAGTCATCCTCGGCGCCGTTTGGCTCTACGTCGCGGCCCTCTGGCTGCTCGCCCTCGACCAGACCTTCCATTGGGGCATCTTCGGCCCCAAAGTTCCGCCGCTGCCGTGAGCCGGTCCCGCCTCGGAGCGCAGGCGTGGCGTCTGCGCACGGCGGGGTGGGTCGTCGTTTTACTTGGGGTGACCGGTGCACTCCGCGCCGCGCCACCGCCGGTCGATCCCTCGACACTCACCGGCAAGGTCATGTGCGGCTATCAGGGTTGGTTCAACGCCGAGGGCGACGGCGCCAACCGGGGTTACAACCACTGGGCCCGGGGCGGCGCCAAACCGGGCCCCGGCCGCGCGACGGTGGACCTCTGGCCGGACCTCACGGAGTTCTCCCCCGCGGAGAAATTCCCGACGGACTTCGTCCACGCGGACGGCCGGCCGGCGGAAGTGTTCAGCTCGTACCTCGCACCGACCGTGCGCCGACATTTTGCCTGGATGCAGGAGTACGGGATCGACGGCGTGTTCGTGCAGCGTTTCATCGGCTCCCTCCGTCGACCCGCCTCGCTCCGCCACAACCAGGCCGTGCTGGAACACGTGCGCGAAGCCGCCCGCGACACCGGGCGAATCTATGCGCTAATGTACGACCTGAGCGGACTCGCGCCCGGCAACGCTGAACGTTTGATCGAGGACTGGAAAACCCTGCTCCGCGAGACCCGCCTCACCCGCGATCCCGCCTATCTGCATCATCACGGGAAACCCCTCCTCGCGCTGTGGGGCTGCGGCTTCAATGACAGCGACAAGTCGCGTCCGTCGCTGGCAGACTGGCGCCGGATCGTTGCCTACCTCAAGGACGAAGCCGGCCTTGCGATCATGCTCGGCGTGCCGAGTTTCTGGCGCACGCAGACGCGCGACACGATTACGGACCCGACTCTCCTCGCCTTGCTCGCACGGGCCGATGTGATTTCGCCGTGGACACCGGGCCGCTACCGCACCCCGGAGACGGCCAGGCGCCACGCCTACGAGGTCTGGGCACCGGACCATTGCTGGTGCTTGGAGCGAGGGATCGACTACCTGCCGGTGGCGTATCCGGGCTTCAGCTGGCACAATTTGAAAGGCGACGCGCTGGACAGCATTCCGCGGCAACAAGGCCGGTTCTTCTGGTTCCAGGTGACCGGCGCCAAGCGGATCGGAGCCGACATGCTCTATGTCGCGATGTTCGACGAGGTCGACGAAGGAACGGCGATCTTCAAGTGCACGAATGCCCCGCCCGCCGGCGCAGACGTCGCGTTCCTCACCTACGAGGGCTTGCCGAGCGACCACTACCTGCGACTAACCGGTCAGGCCGGCCGCGTGATTCGCGGCGAGCTCGCGCCGGCGGATGAGTTGCCGTGAGCTGGCATCGCTGCGATGCGCCAGAGAGTCGGGTTGCGGGCGGGACACCCTGCGCTCACGCCTGACTCCCTCGAGGCGCGAGCACCTCGGCCGGACTCATGCCGTTGGGAGTGCGTTGCTGAGCGTTGAGCGCAAAACAAAGGGTGGCTTCGCGTGGGAAGGTCCGGGTAGCCGGAGCCCCCTCCAGGGATTGGTCCCTCAACGCTCAGCTTTCCGCTGCATGATCCCGGCTCAGTCGATCGTGTACGGCTCCTGCACCTCGTCGGGTTCCGACGGGTTGGTGAGTGTCACCAGACTCTTCAACGACGTGAAGTGCTGGCTCAGGTCGAAGTCGCCGCCGAGCCCACCGATGAGTTTGTCGAACAGGTCTTTCTTCGACGCCTTTAGCGCCTGGATCCGCTCCTCGATCGTGCCGGCGGTCACCATGCGGTAAACGAATACCGTGCTGGTTTGACCGATCCGGTGCACACGGTCGACCGCCTGCGCTTCCACCGCGGGGTTCCACCAGGGATCGAGCAGGAAGACGTAGTCCGCCGCGTGCAGCGTGATGCCGGTGCCCGCGGCCTTGAGCGAGACGAGCATCGCCGCCGCGCCGGGTGCGTGCTGGAAGGACTGCACAGGCTTGAGACGGTCGAGCGTCATGCCGGTGAGCTCGAAACGCGCGAGGTCCGGAAAATTCTGCGTGAGGGCCGTACGCACGCGGTCCAGCAGCATCACGAATTGGGAAAAGATCACGACCTTGTGGCCGCTGCCCACGATCTCGGTGAGCTTTTCCACGAGGAGGTTGATCTTGCCGGAATCGCTGAGCGGAGCGTTAAGCCACGGCAGCATGTCCGGATCGCAGCAGGTCTGCCGCAGCCGCGTCAGCAGCGCGAGAAAACCGAAGGACTTCTCGCGCATCGCAGTGCCGACGTCGTCGCCGAGGCGCTCCAGCCCCTCCGAGCAAATCCGCGCGTACTCGGCGCGCTGCACATCGGTGAGCGGACAAATGAGGTCCATCTCGACCTTCGGTGGCAGTTCGGTGGCCACTTCCTTCTTGGTGCGCCGAAGGATGAAAGGTGCCAACTGGGCCCGCAGCCGCGTGAGCGTGCCCTCCCGGTCGGCGTTCAACGCACTTTCAAACGAATTGCGCGAACCCAGCAGACCGGGGAGCAGGAAGCGGAAAATGCTCCAAAGGTCGAGCTGGCGGTTCTCCAACGGCGTGCCGGTGAGCACGATCCGGTGGCAGGCCCGGACGGCGAAACAGGTCTGCGTGATCTTGGCGTCCGGATTCTTGATGAACTGGCCCTCGTCGAGGACCACGTACCCGAACTCGGCGCTCGCAAGGTGCGCGCGGTGTTTGCGCAGCTGGGTGTAGCTGGCGAGCCACACGACCGGATCCGCCCGTTGCGTGAAGTCGTGCCCGGTCTTGAGCACGTCGACCGGGAGCTGGGGAAAAAATTTCGCGATCTCCTCGCGCCAGACCGGCACGACACTCGCCGGACAAACAATCAGGTGCGGCCGGCCGGGGACCGGACGAGCCACCAGCAGCGAAAGGACCTGGATCGTCTTGCCCAAGCCCATTTCGTCGGCGAGGAGGCCGTGGCAACCGACGTTGCACAGGTGATCGAGCCACTCGACTCCACGACGCTGATACGGCCGCAGGAGTTCGGGTAGTTCCGGCGGCGCCGCGGGGGGCGCGAGCACGGCCTGCCGCCACGCTTCGATCTCGGGGGACAGCGTCAGCTTGAGCCGCGCATCGTTGAACAGGGAGAAGATCAGGTACGGCGACAGCGGGCCGCCCTCGGCCGCGCCGGCCCCGTGCGTCTCCTCGACGTTTTTCTGCCACGCGCTGAAACTGTCCCACTTGTCCTGCGCGAGGGCGACAATCCCGAGGCTGGGCAGGATCACCTGCTGCCCGCCGCGTTTGAGCAACGCCTTCACCTCGGCATCGGTCAGCATCCGCTCGCCCGTGCGGAAGATCCAGCGCAGGTTCAGGGCCGCGTGCTCGGGCCCGCCGCCACCGGAACCGGAACGTTCCGCGACCGCCTCGATTTCCACGATCCGGGTTCCCTTGAGCAGGTTGACGGACTTGTCGTCGAGCTCGATCAGGAAGAGGCGCTTCCAGGCCGGAAGCACGGTCCGCAGGAAATTCGGAATCTCCACGAGGGACTCCATGATATAGACGCCCGAATCCTGACTGTAATGGAAGTGCGCCTTGCGCGCATAGGCCGCGAGACCGATCAACTTGGCCCGTTCCGCCGAGCCGTTCGCATGGGCGCCAGGGCCGAGCGCAGGGTGCCGGGTCTTGCCGTCGGCCTCCTGCCACATCGCCTGAAAAGTGAGACCGGCCGAACGGGTCCTGAACGCCAAGACGAGGGTACGCACCAGGCCACCCGTCGGGGGCGGTAAGCCACCGTACTTCGCCGGACCGCTGTCCGCCGGAGCCTCGCCGCCGGGCAGGCTACGCTTCGCCATGCCGCCGCCGAAACCGGCCGTCGGGCCGTGAGCGTGGCCGCCGGTCAGACCGGGGCGGGCCGCGGCAGGCGCCGCCGCCGGCCCATGGCCGTTGCCCGATCGCGGCGGTTCACCGGGGAGTGGCGAGATCTCGTCCGCGACCAACTCCTCGATTTCATGGAGACCGGCCACCGCCAACGCGTGCGCCAGTTCCTGGTCGGTCGAGGAAGACCGGACGCTCAGTCCGTCCGCCGTCCACTCGATCACGGCGTACTCGTCCTTCTTGTCGATCCGGCGGTGAACGATCGCGTCCTTGTCCGTCAACTCCAGCTCCCGCACTTCACTGCCGACGTAGATTTGCCGCCCGTGCTCCAACTGGGTCGGGCTAAACGCCGACGACCAGTCATTTTCCAGTTTGGTAAACCAAAATTCGAGCGAGTGCGGGGTGTAGACGCGCTTGGGTCCGTGGGACTGCATCAGTCTAAAGGGGGGCACCGTAGGTCGGGGAAAACGTGGTGCAACCTCGAATTTCAAACCACCCCGAACGCGAAAAACCGGGAATCACGCCGGTTCTCACGCTCATTTCCCCGTCGGCTCACGCGCGTAGCGCGGCCAGTTCCGCTTCAATCACCGCCACGGTCCGCGCCACCGCTCCGACATTGTCTTGGCGCCACTGCGCCCCCGCCGCCGCCATTTCGGCCCGCCGCACCGGGTCACCGAGCAGGTTCGCAAGCGCCGCGCCCAAGCCGGGGGCGTCGACCACTTGCCCCGCCGCACCGCGCGCCAGCAGGTCGCGGGCGATCGACCGGAAATTACCCATGCCCGGGCCGAACAAAATCGGCTTGGCGAGTGCCGCGGCTTCCACCGGCGTCTGGCCCTCGGTGTGGGGCGCGAGGCTCTTGCCCACAAACACGATGTCCGCCACTTGCGTCAAACGCCGGAGCTCGCCGGTCGTATCCGCAACCGTGATATCGACGGGGCCCGCGGCGGCACCCCGGGAGCGGAAGTGATAGCGCCAACCGGACGCGGCGAGCAGGCGCTCGAGCTCGTCGCGGCGCTCCGCGTGGCGGGGCACAAGCAAAAGCGACCCCGCGCCGCCCGCCGCCCGGAGGCGCCGCAGCGCCTCCACCAGCGCCGCCTCCTCCCCCGGCCAGGTTGAGGAGCCCAGAATCACCGGCCCGTCGGGCAGCCCCAACTCCAGCCGCAACTGCGCGCGCGCAGCGGCGTCCAGCGGCGGGATCGCGACGTCGAGCTTGATGTTGCCCGTGGTGCACGCCAACGCCGCCGGCACGCCGAGCTGCACGAAGCGGGCCTCGTCGTCACGCGACACACACAGCACCCGTGTGAGGCCGCGGAAAAGCAATCGTGTCGCCGCGGGGAAACGTTTCATCCGGGCCAGGCTCCGGTCGGAGAGACGCGCGTTGATGTTCAGCACGGGCACGCCGCGGAGCGCGGCCTGGTGTAATGTCTCCGGCCAGCGTTCGCCTTCGGCGAGAATCAGCAGGTCCGGCGCAATGCGCCGCCACGCCCGGTGCACGAGCGGCCACCAATCGAGCGGGAAATAACCGATACCCGCGGTGAGCGGGCGGTAACGTTCCTCCGCCAGCTTTCGACCGGTGCTCGTCGTCGTCGTGAGATAGACCTCGGTCCCTCGGCGGTGTAACGCCTCGAGAATCGGGCCGACGGCGAGGATTTCGCCGACGCTGACCGCCTGCAGCCACACGCGCGGGCGGCCCGCGGTCTTGGCCGGCAACCGCGGGTGCCCGCCGAAGCGATGACCGAAGTCCGCCCCGTAACCGCCGCGCCGCCGCATCCGCAGCAGATAGCGCGGCGCCAGTACGGCCAGCACGGGAACGAAAAGGAGACGATAAACCCAGAGCATCACGGAGCGAGGCGGGTATTGGCCGAAAAACCGCGGGGCGGCGCAAAGAAAATCATCCGGTGGTTTTTCTTTTGCGCCGATCAGCGCTTCTTGCCGCCCTATGCGCATGCCGTCCCGCCTGTCCCTCCCCGCCTATTTTCTCCTCGTGGTCGCGACGGCCGCCGCCGCGATTCCGTTCCCCCAGACGGCAAGCGACCTTAAGCCCGATCCTGCCGCCACCTTTGGCACCCTCCCCAACGGCCTGCGCTACGTCATCCGCGCCAACCGCGAGCCCAAGACGCGCGCTTCGCTCCGGTTGCTCGTCGAGGCGGGGGCCCTGCACGAGCACGACGATCAGCAGGGTCTCGCCCACTTCCTCGAGCACATGGCGTTCAACGGCAGCACGCACTACGCGCCCGGCACGCTGGTGAAATTCTTTCAACGCCTGGGGATGGACTTCGGCGGCGACACCAACGCCAGCACCTCGTTCGACCGGACGCTCTATCTGCTGGAGTTGCCGGACACCAAGGATGAAACGCTCGCCGAGGGCCTGCGCGTCTTCGGCGACTACGCGGGCGGCCTCCTGCTCACCGCCGCGGAAATCGAACGCGAGCGCGGCGTCATCCTGAGCGAAAAACGCAGCCGCGACTCCGTCGGCTACCGCACCAGCCTCGCCACCCGGCGGTTTTTGCTCGCCGGCACGCGGTTTATCGAGCGCGACATCATCGGCACCGACGACGTGCTGAAACAGGCGCAGCGCGACCGCTTCACGGCGTTCTACGACGGCTGGTACCGGCCGGAGCGGATGGCCGTGGTGATCGTCGGTGATATTGATCCCGCGGCGGTCGAGCGACAGATCAAGGCCACCTTCGCCGGTCTCAAGCCCCGCGCCCCCGCCCCGGCCGAGCCGGACCTCGGTCAGCTGCCCGCCCGAACCGGGGTCAAGGCTTTCTACCATTACGAAGTCGAGGCGCCGAGCACGCGGGTCGGCCTCAGCACGATCGTGCCGTATCGACGTGAGCCCGACACCGCGGCGAACCGCTTGCAGCACCTGCCGCGCGCACTGGCCCACGCTATCATCTCCCGCCGCCTCTCAATCCTCGCCAAGAAGGAAAACGCCCCGTTCACCGTCGGCAGCGCGGGCGCCGGCGAGGCGGAAAATTTCTACCGGCAGACCTCCGTCTCATTGAACTGCAAAGCGGAGCAGTGGGACGCCGCCCTCGCCGTCGGCGAACAGGAACTGCGCCGCGCCCTCGAGCACGGCTTCCAACCGGCGGAACTCAAGGAGATCGTCGCCCGCCAACTCAACAGCCTCGAGCAGGCGGTGAAAACCGCCGCGACCCGCCACTCCGATGGACTCGCGGACGAGATCGCCGAGAGCCTCCTCGACCGCGAGGTGTTCACCACCCCGACCGATGACCTCGCCCTGATTAAGCCGGCGCTCGAAAAAATCACCGTCGCCGACTGCCTCGCCGCCCTGCGCGCCGCCTGGAGCCCGGGCCACCGCCTCATCCTCGTCACCGGCAACGCCACGCTCGGCGCCGATCCCGCCGCGGCCATCAACGCGGCCTACGCAAGGAGCCGAGCCACCGCCGTCACCGCCCCCGAGGCGATCGCGGAGCTCGCGTGGGCCTACACCGACTTCGGACCCGCCGGCAAAGTTGTGGAAAAAAAACATATCGCCGACCTCGACGTCACGCTCGTGACGTTTGCCAACGGGGTGCGCCTCAACCTCAAGCCGACCGACTTCGAGGCCAACCGCATCCGGCTCGGCGTACGTATCGGCACCGGCGGGCTCACCGAACCCAAGCAGCAGCCGGGACTCTCGTTCTACACCGGGCAGACGTTCAACGCCGGCGGCCTCGGCCAGCACAGCGCGGACGATCTCCGCCGGATTCTCGCCGCCAGGACCGTCGGCGCCGGCTTCGGTGTGGGCGGCGACGCGTTAACCCTCGGCGGCGGCACCAATCGCGAAGACCTCCTGCTCGAACTGCAGCTCATCGCGGCGCATCTCACCGACCCGGGCTTTCGCCCCGAGGCCGCCCGCCAGGCGCAAAAAGGCCTCGACCAGACGTATAATAATTTCGAGCACACGGCCGCGGGGCCCTACAATCTCGAGGTACCGAAGCTCCTCGCGGGCGGCGACCACCGCTTCGGCCTGCCGCCGCGCGCGGTGATGCTGCAGCGGAATCTGGAGGAGGTGAAGGCGTGGGTGCTGCCCCAGCTGCAACACGGCGCGATCGAAATCGCGGCCGTGGGCGACCTCGACGTCGAGGCCACCATCGCGGCCGTGGCCCGGACCCTCGGGGCCCTGCCCCCGCGCCAACCCAAGCCCGCGCTTGACGAGCTACGCCACGTGACATTCCCCGCAACCCCGTTCACCCGCGAGTTCACCGTCGCCACGGAAATCCCGAAGGCCGACATCCGGGTCTTCTGGCCGACGACCGACAGCCGCGACGTGCGGCGCAACCGCCGCATGAACCTGCTCGCCGACGTGCTCAGCGACCGACTGCGCGAGAAGATCCGCCAGGAACTGGGCGACGCCTACAGCCCCGGCGCCGGCAACTCCGCCGGCGAAGTGTATCCCGGTTACGGTTACCTGGTGGCCGGCACCACGGTGGAACCGGCCAAGGCGGCGGCGCTGAACGAAATCATCGTCGCCCTGGCGGACACGCTGGCGACGCAGGGGGTGACGGACGAGGAACTGGAACGCGCCAAAAAGCCCGTACTCACCAGCCTCCGCGAAAGCGCACGCACCAACGGCTACTGGCTGGGCACGGTGCTCGCCCGGGCGCAGGAAAAACCGGAGCTGCTCGAGTGGAGCCGGAATCGCTACGCCGACACCGAGGCGATCACCGCGGCGGAGCTTTCCACCCTCGCCAAGACTTACCTCGGCCGCGACCGCGCCTCGCGGGTGATCGTGACGCCGGCGGCGAAGCCGTAACGACGGGAGGGATTCCTCCGCGGTGATTCCGAGGGTGGCTTGGTCGCAGCGCTGGAGCGCAGCGACAGCCTGGTTTCCAACGCCAGCGCCCACGCCCTCGGCTCAAGCGCGGCTACGCGGCCCGCCCGGCGGATGGTCCTCCCGGCGCGAACCGCAGGTTCAGCAAAGGGATCAAGGCGAGTAGGCCGAGCACGGTCAAAACGAGCACCGCATAGCCGGCCACATCGTGCACCAATCCTTCGATGGCCGCGGGACCGTAGCGATAAGCCCAACCGGTGAGAAAGAGGCTGCGCGCGAGGTTCGTGAGGAACGCGAACCCGAGCGCCGCGGCGACAAGCGTCACTTTTTTCCAACTCTGCGGGAAAAAGACCGCAGCGAGAAATGAACCGGCGAACAGGCAACCGGTGAGCGACCGGATACCGGAGCAGGCCTCGGCCACCCCGACGCTCCCCAACGGCAAGACCAACACGTTGCCCTGCTGCTCCAGCGGCAGGCCGAGCACATCAAAGACAAACGCGACCACGGTAACCACCCGACGCAGCAGGAAGAGACTTAGCTGACTCTCGAGGGCGTCGACCATCGGGGCGGAGACGAGCCAGACGAGAACGGGAAAAACAAACCCCAGCATCAATCGCAACCGGGCATCGGCCCAGAGGCCGGAGGCCCGCGGCGTGGAGGTTTCGGGCGCGACGATGAAAAGCAGCGGCAGCAGAATGCCCGCGGCGCCGGTGGTGATGGCGAGGGTTGCCGGCTGGGTGGTACCGGATCCGGCGCGCAGGAAAGAGCCGAGCAGGAAGAATAAGACCCCGCCCACCAGGGCGAAACCAAGCCCCGCCCAGAGGATCCTGGCCCGCCACCCCGAGACCCGAGGGCTTTGGTCGGCGGAGCACGCCCGGAGCGCGGCCAACGTGGCGGGCCAGCGGTCGTACACCACAAATCCCACGAACAGCGGGACCAGCCAGCCGAACGAATAGTCCTCCTTGATCCGCCACCAATGCGACTGGTCCCAGGCGACAAAGGCCAGAAAGCCCGCCGCCAAGCCGAGCGCCCCAAGGAAGGGGCCCGGCACCGTGGCGCGGAGGTTTTGCCAAAACGGGGGCACGGCGGATGCGAAGCAGGGCACCCCGCAGTGGCGAGCCTGATTCCGTCGGTGCAGTCTAAAATCGATCCGAAATTCCGGTCGCGGCGCTGGGGCCGGGGGTGAAAGCGCGGGCCGACCCCAAGGGCCACGTTGCCGCTACACGCCAACACGTCTGCGTCAAAACCGAGACCACGGGAGCCGGAGATCGGAACCGTGGCCGGGCAGATGCATCCGGGAGGTCAGACCTTGGCGACCACGATCGAGGCGTTGGTGCCACCGAAGCCAAAGCTGTTCGCCAATGCCGCGTGCACCGGGCGATGCACGGCGGTATTAGGCGTGAAGTTCAACCCGAGTTCGGCGCAGGCCGGATCGAGGTTCTCGAGGTTGATCGTCGGAGGTACGATACTGTGGTGAATCGCGAGCACGGCCGCAAATGCCCCCATCGCACCGGCGCCACCGAGCAGATGGCCGGTCATGGACTTCACGCCGCTGACGTTGAGGTTCGCCTTGTTCTCGGCGAACACGGTCGCGATCGCGGCCGCTTCTTCGCCATCGCCGCCGGGGGTGGACGTGGCGTGCGCGGAAACGTAGTCGATTGCCATCGGCGTCAACCGCGCGCGGGCGAGCGCGGCGCGCATGGAGCGGACCGAACCTTCGCCCCCCGGGGCGAGCGAGGAGAGGTGATACGCGTCGGACGAGGCACCGTAACCGCGAACTTCGGCATAAATCCGCGCGCCGCGTTTCCGGGCGTGCTCCAGCTCTTCCAGCACGAAGACGACCGAGCCCTCGGAGAGAACGAAACCGTCGCGATCCTTGTCGTAGGGCCGCGAGGCCTTTTCCGGCGCGTCGTTACGTGTCGAGAGCGCGCGCATCTGGGCGAAGGCGCCGATGGCGAGGGGCGTCACGGTGGACTCGGCCCCGCCGGCAATCATGACATCGGCGTCGTCGCGGACGATCGCCGCGGCGGCCTCGCCGAGGGCGTGACCGCTGGTGGCGCAGGCGGAGGCAACGCTCATGTTGGCCCCGCGAAAATCGAGCAGGAGGCTCACCTGACCGGCGAGTAGGTTGGGCGCGATTTGGATGATGAAGAACGGCGAAATCTTGCGGAAGCCGCCGGCCTTCCACGTGTCGTGCATCGCCTCCATCTCGGG
>CAIJFT010000135.1 GCA_903820035.1 uncultured Opitutia bacterium | reverse complement strand
TCTCGCGCGCCAGCACAAGCTGGAGGAGCTCACCGCCCTATCGCGGGAGAAGGACGGCGAAATCAACGCGTTGAAGGCGGTGTGCGACGAACGGGAAAAAACGATCTTCATCCTGGACGCCCACGTGCGGAATTTTCAGGCCGAGAACGGCGTTATCAAAGCCGAGAAGGCGGTGCTCGAGCAGTCCCTCGGCGGCCTCCCGACCGACGCCGCGCGCGCGGCGAAGACGATCGCGGACCAGGTCGTGCACATCCGCAACCTCGAGGCGCTGCGCATTCAGCGGGAGGCCGAACTCGCCGAGTTGCGGACGTCGGCCGCCAACCGGGCCGCGGGGCTCCACGATCTCGAGCAAGCGAAGCATTACGGGAAGCTGATTGCGGAGCGCGACATCGCCGTCCATGCCCTGCGGGAGGCACTCGCGGCCCGCGAAAAACTGATCGCGCAACTCAGCGCGGAGACCACGGGCGTCACCGCGGCGCTGCGCAAGCTGGCCGTCGCGACCACGGGGTTTTTCCGCGAGAAATTAGGCCGGCCGTTCGACGCCTGGTTATTCCGGCGGATCGTGGAGGATTACTGGATGCAGATCGGTGTCCTGCGGCACTATGATCCGCGGCCGCTGCAGTGGGACGAACGGTTGCCGGGACCCCGCGCGGCCGACGCCGCGCTACCCCGCATCGGCGTGGTCACGCCGAGCTACGGCCAGGAAAAATTCATTGCCCGCACCTTGCGCAGCGTCCTCGACCAGGCGTATCCGAAACTGGTTTACGCGGTGCAGGACGGCGGCTCGAAAGACCGCAGCGCCGAGATCATCGCGGCGCATGCCACCCGCCTGCAGCACTGGGAGTCGGTGCAGGACAAGGGCCAGGCCGACGCGATCCAGCGGGGTTTCACGCACCTCACGCCGCACCTCGGGCCGGACGACGTGATGGCGTGGCTGAACTCCGACGACCTCCTGGCGCCGGGGGCGCTGCGTTTTGCGGGTGAATATTTCGCGGCGCACCCCGAGGTCGACGTCATCTACGGTCACCGCATCATCATCGACGAGGCGGACGGCGAGGTGGGTCGGTGGATCATGCCCCGGCACGATCCGGCGACGCTGGAGTGGATCGACTATGTGCCGCAGGAAACCCTGTTCTGGCGCAAGCGCGCGTGGGACCTCGCCGGCGGCATCGACCCGAGTTTCCAATTTGCCCTCGACTGGGATCTGCTCGCGCGTTTCCAGCAGGCCGGTTGCCGGATGGTGCGTGTGCCGTACTTCCTCGGGGCATTCCGCGTCCACGCGGAGCAGAAAACCTCGCAGGCGATCCACACCATCGGGGCGGAGGAGATGCGCCGCATCCGCACCCGTTTTCACGGCGAACGGCAGGACGACTTCAACACCATCAACCGCCACGCCCGGCAAGCGCGCTTCTGGGGCGCAGTGACCGCGCGGCTCCACGAAGTAGGCCTCCGGTGGTAGGCCGGAGGACGGACCAGACACGTCGGTAAGCGAACCAAAACGCATGCCCGCCACCCCGTTTGCCCGCCGGATCTGGCTCACGGGCGTCATCCTGGCGACGGTCGGATACTATTTCTGGACCGCCATGATCGCGGCCGGCGGCCTGCCGCGGATTCACGGCGCGGAGTCGGATCATTTCAACCTGCTCAGCCGCGGATTTCAAAAAGGCCAACTCAACCTCGACCTCGCGGTGCCGGAAGCATTGCGGCGGGCCCAAAACCCCTACGATCCCTCCACCCGCGGCGCGGTGACGGTCTTACACGACGCGAGCTACTACCGGGGGAAGTACTATATTTACTTTGGACCCGCGCCGGTCGTGACGCTGCTGCTCCCCTTCAGCGTGCTCACCGGCCGGGATCTGCCGCTACCGTACGCCGTCTGGGTTTTCTCGTCGGTCGGCTACCTGGCCCTCGCCGGAGGTTTTCTCTTCCTGCAGCGGCGCCACTTCCCCCGAGCGAGCGGCTGGACCGTGACCGCGGGCTTGATCGCCATCGGCGGAGCCAGTCAGGTGGTGCCGCTGCTCCGGCGCGCCAATATTTGGGAAATGTCCGCGGCCAGCGGTTTTGCTTTTTTCGCGCTGAGCATGGGTTGCCTGATTCGTGCGCTCCATTCGCCGCGGGCCATCCGGTGGGCGGCGGGCGGCGGAGTGGCGCTGGGCTTGGCGGTGGCGGCGCGGCCAACCTACTTAATATGCAGCGTCCTTTTCGCGTTGCCCGTGGTCTTCCGGTCGCGCGGCCGCGCGCGCGATGGCACCTACGGCTGGCGCGCCCTCGCGGCGGCGGCGGCGGGGTGCGTGCCGTTCGGACTCGGGTTGGCGGCCTACAATGTGGCGCGCTTCGGCCAGCCGCTGGAGTTCGGGATGACGTACCAGCTGACATCCGTCATCGAAAGCGAGTCGCGGCACTTCAGCGCAAGCTACGTGCCGTTCAATTTTCACCTCTACTTCCTGTCGGTCCTCCCCTGGCGGCCGTATTTCCCTTTTGTGGACGGTATCGTGTTGCCGCCCCTGCCGCCGGGACACGGCGGCCATGAGTACACCTACGGCGTGCTGCCGAATCTGCCGTTCGTCTGGCTGGCGGCGGTCGCGATCGGGTACGTCGGGTGGCAGGGAAAGCGGGGACACGGCAACGCAGCGACGCCCGCCGAGGGCAGCGGATTCCCCTGGCGGGCGAGCCTCGGGGTGATCGTCGGGGCCGCGGTGCTCAACGCGGGGTTCCTGCTGATATTTTTCGGCTCGTGCCTCCGCTACATGGTCGACTTCACCCCCTGGCTGATGGTCGCCGCGGCGCTGGGGGCGTGCGCCGGCGAAAGCGATGGGCAGAACCCCGCATTCCGCCGGTGCTGGCGGGGGGGCGTCCTGCTGCTGGCGGGGTGGTCGGCCTTCACCGCCGCGGTCGCGGTGGTCCGCTTCTACGACCCGCCGCTGGGCGATCCCCCCGCGGCCTACCGACCGGTGGCGCGCGCGTTTAATTATCCCGGGTTCCTCCTCCAGACCCTGCGCTGGTCGGATTTCGGGCCGCGGGAATTCGGCTTCCGGCTGCCCGCGGACCGCACGCCGCGGCAGGAGGTGCTCGCAACGGTGAAGCGCGGGGAGCGAACCACCGCCGAGGTGCTGATCGACTACCTGGACGACACCCGCATCCGGTTCGGCTACCGCGAGACGCCGGGCAAAACGCCGGCGGTCTTCTCGCCCGCCCGGATCGCGCCGACGACGGACCGGCATGCGCTGCGGCTCAGCGTGGGCGGGCCGTATGCGGATTTCGACGGCCGGCGGGGAAGGCTCCGGGCCGAATTCGACGGCGTGCCGATTTGGGATGTGCCGGCGGTTTCACCCGGTGCGTACCCGGGCGAATGGCAGGGCGCGCCGACCTTCGAAGCGGCGGCGAAGGCGAAGCCCTTTTCCGGCCGGATTTCCGACCTGCGCGCGATCACCATGCCGGAGCAGGCGCGCACGATCCCACACGGGATGCGGGTCCAACTGCCCCTTTCGCCCGAAATGGCGGGGCGCGCCTTTCCCCTCCTGACCACGGGGCGGAGGAAAGCCGGCGATATGTTCTTCATCGAGGTCCTGGCCGGGGGAAAAGTCCGTTTCGGATACGATCACTGGGGGCATCCGGTGGAGACCTCGCCGGTCGTGCCCTGGCCCGAGGGAAAAACGCGGGTGGTGGAGTTCTGGCTGCCCGGCCTCGCCGCCAGCGAAGCCGGGGGTGAAATTGTCGTGCGGGTCGACGGCACCACGGTGTGGCGGAACCGCGCCGCAGCCTACCCGGTGACCCCGGAGACCTTCTTTCCCGGACGAAACCCGATCGGCGGCAGCCACTGCGAGGTGCGCCTGGACGATGCCGTGTTCGAGGACTTGGCACAGGGGGCCCCGCGGCCGTGATCGGCCTCAGCGGGGTTTGAATGTAGGCCCGGCCGCCGGCCGGGTCCATCGGACGGAATTTCGCCCGCTCAGCCCGCCCACCGGGCGGGCCTACAGCTGAGGCGTTAGCCAAAGTGATGCGAGATCGGCGTGGACGCGGCGCAAAATCCCGCTGATTTTCCCCGCCGCGGTTGGTCCGCCTCCCTCCCATGCTCCTCAGCCTCGTCGTTCCCGTATACAAGGAAGAGAAGAACGTCCCGGAATTTCTCCGGCGCATTCGACCGATTTTGTCGGGCATCACGGAAGACTATGAAATTATTTTTTCGCTCGATCCCTCGCCGGACCGGACGGAGGACGTGATTCTGGAGCACCGGGCGACGGACGCACGGATCAAGCTGCTGAAATTTTCCCGCCGGTTCGGTCAGCCGATGGCGACGCTGGCCGGACTCGAATATTCCGCGGGCGATGCGGTGATCGTGATGGATGTAGACCTGCAGGATCCACCCGAGTTGCTGCAGGAGATGGTGGCGAAGTGGCGCGAGGGTTACGACGTCGTCCTACCGCAACGCCGGCAGCGCACCGGCGAGCCGTGGATTAAAAAATTCGTGGCGGCGACGGGCTACAAGGTCATCAACAAGATCGCGGACGTACGCATTCCGCCCAACACCGGGGACTTTCGCCTGATGACGCGGCGCGTGGTCGCCGAAGTTGTGCGCCTGAAGGAAAGCCACGGCTTTTTGCGCGGGATGGTGGCGGTGGTCGGGTTCAAGCAGGCGATCATCCCCTTCGACCGGCCGTCGCGATTCGCGGGCGAGACGAACTACAACCGCTTCTTCGGTTCGCTGCGCATCGGTTTCAACGGCATCTTCTGCTTCTCGACCTACGCGCTGTCGCTGAGCACCTGGTTCGGATTCCTCATCGCGGGATGCTCGTTCCTGCTGATGGCGATTTATCTTTTCTACAAACTGATGGGTTGGCCGATCGCGTGGGGCAATCCGACGCTGGTGATCCTCATCTCGTTCCTCGGCGGCATCCAGCTGATCTGCGTGGGCATTCTGGGCGAATACATCGGCCGCATCTACGAGGAAGTCCGGGCCCGGCCAAAGTTCATCGTCGACCGCGCCGAGGGGTTCAAGCGCTGACCACGCAGTTGATCGCTGAGAGTTGAGGGTTGAGAGAGAAATTCCAGAAGGAAGCTCAGGGAAAACGGACCTGCAAAAGCGCACCCCTCGGGTGGTTTTTCCCTCAACGCCCAGCTCTCAACGCTCAACCGCATGATCCCGGCTGAGAAGACCGGATACCTTCCGGCGATTCCCCCACCCATGACACCGCCCCGCGGCCCCGCCCTGGGGCGCTGGCTGGCCGCGCTGACGGTCGCCCTCATCGTATCCGCGCTTTCACTGCGCACCTACCTACCCCCGCTGCCGAGCCCGCTGGAGCTCGACCTCGCCCTCGCGCCGGGCGAGGGCGAGCGCTCCGAGCCACTGATCACGTCGGGCCGCCGAGAGGCCGGTGACTTTCTCTTTGTCCGGCAGCTGGCGGACGGCCGGATCGCGTTCGGCTACGAGGCGTGGGGGAAACCGAGCCAACTCTCAGCCCCGCTGACGCGACCGGCGGACAGCCGGTGGCGATTGCGGGTGGAAATGCCGGCGCTGACCAACATCCGGGGCGTCTTCGCGACGGACAGCCCGCGCCTCCGGCTGAGCGTCAACGGCGTCACGGTGTTCGACGAACCACAGGTGGACTGCCACGAACGGTGGCCGCGGGAAATCCGCTTTGCGGAAAACCCTATCGGCGGCACCGCGTGCGGCGCGACGCTCCACGGCCAATTGACCCTGCCGGACGGCCGCGAACTCCGCGGCTGGCCCGCCCCGCTGCTCGGTTGGCGCGAACGGGCGCACGGCTGGCTGTTCGTTTCCCGCTGGCCCGCGGTGGGGACCTTGGCCCTCGCCAGCCTCACCTTTTGGGCTTGGCCGCGCCGGGGCCGCCTCACGCTCGGATCGAGAACCTGGGCGGCGTGGTCGCAAACCGCCCGGGGCGCACTCGGGTCGCACCGCCATTTTGCCGCGGTCGGAACCGTGGCCCTGATCGCGTTCCTCTGGCTCGTCAGCTATGGCACCTTCGACGTCATCGCGCCGGAGGCCTTCGGCGAGTTCTATGACTTCCAGGCGCTCAGCCTGCTGCATGGCCGGCTCGACGTGCCGCGCGAGGCGATCGGCGGCGAGGCCTTCGTCGTCGCCGGAAAGTTCTACGGATATTTCGGCCTCACCCCCGCCCTGCTGCGCCTGCCGCTGGTGATCTTCAATCTCGGTTTCGGCGAACTGACCCGCGCGTTCATGATCGTGTATTTCGCGGGCACCCTGCTCACCGCCTACCTTCTGCTACGCGCCGCCCGCCGCCTCCTCGGCCTTGGCGAGTCACCGCCGCCGGCGTGGGCGACGTGGAGTTTTATCGGCAGCATCGGTCTGGGCAGCTCGGTTTTTTTCCTCGGGAGCCGGGCCTACGTCTACCACGAGGCCATTCTGTGCGGGGTCATGTTTGCCGTCTGCGCAGCCTGGGCGGCGCTCCAGCATCTGCTGGATCCGGCGCGGCGCTGGTGGCTCGGATCGCTCGCCGCCGGCATCCTTTCCGTGCATGCCCGCCCGCCCACCGGTTTGTTTGCGCTGACGTTCCTCGCGGCGATCGGGACGTTGCTCGCGCTGGAGAAAAAAAGCGCACGCGACCCGGCGCCGCGCCGGCGCGCCTCCCTCCTGATCCTGGCGTGCGTGGCCGGCGTGTTTTCCTTCAACCTCGTCAGCTATCTGAAATTCCGGACGTTCGAAGGCTGTCCGCTGCGGCTGAACGTCCAATACGACGCCGCTCGGCTGGCGCGGATCGAAGGCAAGCAATTCCACCTCGTTAACCTCCCCTTCATGGTCGACCACTACCTCGTGCGGCCCAACTTCCGCCTCGAACGCCGGTTCCCCTACCTGTTCGTGATTCCGGAACTGCGCGACGATGAATGGACGGGCGCAAAACTCGATTACTTCGACCCGACCTTGGCGATGCCCTACGCGATGCCCGCCCTGTTCGGGGTCGCCGTGCTCGGAGGGGTCGGTGCTTTTGTGGTGTTTCCCACGAGGCGAAGGGTGCTGACCGCGGTCGCGATCGCCGGCCTGCCGATGACCCTGGCCATGTTCACGGCGATCGCGATCACCCAACGTTACACGGCGGACTTTTGCCCGCTCCTACTGACGGCGGCCGCGTTCGGCACCGCCGCCGCCGAGACCGCCGGCGGGCGCCTGACCCGGATCGCGCGGACTGGCATCGTGGCGGCCACGATCGCCTCCGTGCTGATCACCGCCACGATCACCCTCCATTACCAAGGTAGCATCGTCTGGGGCGTGCCCGAAACGGTGCGCACGCGATACCTTGAGTGGTCCCGCAGCGTGGATGCCTGGACGGCGGCGGCGACCGTCAGGCCTTGATCCGCGCCTGCCGTTCGCGGGTTGCGCTCCGGCGCCGCGGCCGTCATCTCATCCCCTCGCCTCATGCAACACGTCTTCGTCACCGGCGCCGCCGGTTTCATCGGTTCCAACCTCGTCGACCGGCTGCTCGCCGACGGCATCCGCGTCACCGGCTGGGATAACATCTCCACCGGCCAGCTGCGCTTCCTCGACGATGCGACCCGGCACCCGAACTTCCGCCTCATCCGCGGCGATAACCTCGATCTGCCGGCACTCAAGGCCGCGATGACCGGCGTCGACTTCGTGTGCCACCTCGCGGCCAACGCCGACATCAAGGACGGCTGGAACCACCCCGAAAAGGACCTGCAGCAAAACACGATCGCGACCTTCAACGTCCTCGAGGCGATGCGCGCCAACGGCGTGAAGCGGATCGCGTTCTCATCCACCGGCTCGGTGTACGGCGAAGCCCTCGTGACACCCGAACGGCCGACGCCGGAAGACGACACGTTTCCGGTCCAAACTTCCCTCTACGGCGCGTCGAAGAGCGCCGGCGAAGGCATGCTCGCCGCCTACGCCGAGGGCGGGCAGATCGCCGAGGCGTACATCTTCCGCTTCGTGTCGATCCTCGGCGAACGCTACACGCACGGCCACGTCTTCGATTTCTACCAGCAACTCGTCGAACACCCCGACCACCTGCGCGTCCTCGGCAACGGGCTGCAACGCAAGAGCTACCTCTACGTGCAGGACTGCGTTGACGCGATCCTCCACGTCACCCGCCGCGGCACGGCCCGCGACGCCAAACATCACACGCAAATCTACAATCTGGGCACGCCGGAATTCGTCCAGGTCAACGACAGCATCCGCTGCATCTGCAACACCCTCGGCCTGCAGCCCCGCCTCGAGTACACCGGCGGCGATCGCGGCTGGATCGGCGACAACCCGTTCATCTACCTCGACACGAAGAAGGTGCAGGCCACCGGCTGGAAACCCAAGCTCACGATTGAGCAGGGCATCGTCCGCACGCTCCGCTGGCTCGAGGCCAACCGCTGGGTATATGAGGCGAGACGGGGATGAAGGGAGTGAGGAAATGAGGGAGTGAGGGGACTGCTTCGTCCTGATTCTCCCCTCTCTCCTCTGAAACCTCATTCCGCATTCCCCCCTCACTCCCTCAGTCCCTCACTCCCCTACTCCCTCACTCCATGAACCTCGTCCTCACCGGCTCCAGCACCGGCATCGGCCGCGCTCTCGCTGCGCGGCTGTTGGCGCGCGGCCACGCGGTGTGGGGGCTGGCCCGCTCGGACCAGAGTGACTTCGCTCGCACGCAGCCGGCCTTCCGCGCTTCCCGCTGCGACGTCGCGGACTGGACGCAGGTGGCACAAGCCGCAGTCGAGGTCACCGCCGTCTGGCCGCACGTCGACGGTCTGATCACCTGCGCGGGTCTGCAAGGCGAAGTCGGGCCCGCCGTCACGGCCGATCCGATACGCTGGAGCGCCACGGTGCGCGCCAATCTCGACGGCACTTACTACGCGATCCGCGCGTTTCACGCGCTGCTGGCCAAGGCGCCGCGGGCCAAGATCGTGTGTTTTTCCGGCGGCGGCGCGACGAAACCGCGCGCCCGCTTCTCCGCCTACGGCGTCGCCAAGACCGGTGTCGTGCGTCTGGTGGAAACCATCGCCGAAGAGGAGGGCGACCGCGGCCTCGACATCAACGCGATCGCGCCCGGTGCCATCCACACGCGGCTGACCGAAGAGGTCCTCGCGCTCGGCCCGGCGGTCGTCGGCGAGGCCGAGTTCGCCTCGGCCCAGAAGCAGAAGGCCGCCGGCGGCGCCTCGCTTGATAAGGCCCTCGGCCTCGTGGAGTGGCTGCTCTCCCCCGCCGCCAACGGCATCAGCGGCCGGCTCCTCGCCGCGCCGTGGGACCCGTGGCCGACCCTTGACCGCCACGCCGCCGAGCTGGCGGGCAGCGACATCTACACGCTACGCCGGATCGTGCCCGAAGAGCGCGGACGGAAATGGTGACGCGACGCACCCGAACCCTGGTGGTGGGGCTGCTGCTGGGCATCGCCGCCCTGCTCGCCTACGCCAATAGTTTTTCGGTTCCGTTCCTGCTGGATGACTGGGCGACGATCCAGGAAAACCCGCAGCTCCGGCGGGTCTGGCCGCTCACCGCCGCACTGACGCCACCGGAAAACACCGGTGTCGGCGGCCGCCCGATCGCGAATGTTGTCTTCGTCCTGAACTACGCCCTGACGGGCGACTCGCTGGCCGGCTACCATGCGGGCAACTTGCTGATCCATTTCGCGGCCGCCCTCGTCTTGTTCGGTCTCGTGCGACGGACCCTCGCCTTGTCGGACCGCGCCGGGCCCAGGCGCGGACTGGCGCCGGATTGGCTCGCCGCGGGTGTGGCCGCGCTGTGGATGTTGCACCCGCTGCAGACGCAGTCGGTCACGTATATTTCGCAGCGGACCGAGTCACTGATGGGGTTGCTTTACCTCACGACCCTCTACGCCTTCCTGCGCAGCGTCACCGGCGGCACCCGTTGGCGGCTTGCGACGGTGGCGGCCTGCGCACTGGGCATGGGCACGAAGGAAGGCATGGTCACGGCTCCGGTCGCGGTGCTGCTCTTCGACCGCTGGTTTGTCGCGGGTTCGATGGCGGCCGCGTGGCGCCTCCGCCGCGGCCTGTACCTCGGGCTGGCGGCAACCTGGCTGATCCTCCCCTACCTGATGAGCGGCCTGACCGGGCGCGGGGTCGGTTTCGGGGCCGGCCTGACGCCCTGGAATTACGCCCTGCTCGAACTGGACGCGATTACCCGTTACCTCGGGCTCGGGCTCTGGCCGGGCAAACTGGTCTTCGACTACGGCATCGATCTGGCGCCGCCCGGCGGCCACACGGTGGTGGCCGCCGCGGTCGTGCTGGGCATGCTGGCCCTCGCCCTGGCCGGCTGGCGCGGACGCCGGCCGGTCGGTTTTTGCGCCGCGTGGTTCCTGCTGACGCTGGCGCCCACGTCGAGCGTAGTGCCCATCCCGTTACAGCCGATCGCGGAAAATCGCGTTTACCTCCCCCTGGCCGGCCTGATGGCGGCGGGGGTGCTGGCGCTCGGCCGGCTGCGCCCGCGCGAGGCCCTGGCGGCGTTGGGCCTCGCGGCGACCGCCGCCGGTTCCCTGACCTTCGCCCGCAATGCGACCTACGGCAGCGAGATCACGCTCTGGCGGGACACGCTGGCTAAAACCACGCGCAATTCGCGCGCCCATAATAATCTCGGCTACTCCCTGTTTTATCGGCACGGCCGGGTCGTCGAAGCCCGCGCCGAATACGAGGCGGCCCTCGCCATCAACCCGGACTTTGGCGACGCCCACCTCAATCTCGCAGCCGCCCTCGGTTCATTGGGAAGTCATGACGCCGCCGTCCAACACGCGCGGCGCGCAACCGAGCTGAATCCCCGTTCCGAATACGCCACCTTCAATTTGGGCGTGGGGCTCACGTACACGGGCAACCTGCCCGCCGCCACCACGGCGATGGAACGCGCCATCCAACTGCGACCGACCTACGCCGAGGCGCAAAGTGCGCTGGCCTTGCTTTACGGCCGGCAGAACCGCAACAGCGAGGCGCTCACGCGCGCCGAACTCGCGCTGCGCCTGAAACCGACCTTGTCCGAACCGCGCCTGACCATGGGCTTGGCCCACCTGCAAGAAGGCCGAATCGCCGCCGCCCAAGCGTTGTTGGAGGATTATGTCCACCGCGAGCCCGCACAGGCCGACGGCCCGTATCTGTTGGGGCTCTGTCACCTTAAACAAGGGCGAACCGCGGAGGCCATTGCGGCGCTTGAAACCGCGGTCCGGCTGAACCCGCAGCACAAGGGAGCCGTCAACGCCCTCGCTCAGGCGCGGGCCGCGCGCACCCCGTGACCGGAGAAAGTGGCGGGCGCGGATGACCCCGGCTCCCGCCACGGTTCACTTCCGGAACACGCGGAAGTTCAGAATCAGGAACACCACGATGGTCGACGGCGGGATCGCCCAGAACGTCGCCCACATCACATCAAGTCCGAACCCGCTCCGGCCCAGTTTGAAGGCGGCCAGGTTGATGAAGTAACTCAGGACCACCGCGAACAGGTATTCGCCGAACTGTTTCGCCGCATCGTGCCGCGTGCTCGGGAGTGCCCAGAACCGGTTCGCCAGATAATGGGCGCACGTCGACACCAGCCACGACAGCGAGAAAGCAAGGGTCTCCGACATCCAACCCTTCAGCAGCGCGAGCACGATGAACTGCACACCCGCCGAGCCGCCGCCGACCGCCAGAAACCGCAGCACCCGCAGGCGTGTTTCCCAATCCGGCAGGGTAAAGCGTGACATCGCCCCGCAAACGAACCGCGGCGCGCCACCGCCGCAACACATTCTTGCGCGCAGCCAGACCCCGTAGCCCTGCGCTCACGGGCGCAGGGAATTTTCCGTCCGGGCACTCCCCGCGGCTCACGCCGCGGGCGACGTTAACGGGCGGCTCAGCGCGCCGCTTCCACCGCGAGGATCCGGCCGCCGAACTCGCCCACGCACGACGTGCCGCCGATCGGGTTGCGCCCGATCGCGATCTCCAGCGGACCCACCGCAAAAAGCTCCGTGGTCAATTGCCACACCACCCGGTCGTTCCACCGAACCTCCAGCCGGCCGTCGACCACCCCGTCCGTGTCCGGCTTCGCCGTCGCGAGCGTGCTCAAGGCCACCACCACGTCCTGCGGTTCACCCGGGCTCACCGCCACCGGCTCGCTGCGGCGCAGGGCGTGACCCCAATGATCCAGCACCAACCGCACGTGCCGTGGGTCGATCCACTCGACGGCGATCATGTCCCCGCGACCAGGCCGACCCGTCACCACGAGCGGATCACGCGTCTCCGCCGGCGGATGCTCTGGCAACTGCAGCCGCAAACGCACCGCGCCGCCGGCGATCCGCGCCTGCCATTCCGCGGCGCGCCGGCCACACTCCGCCACCCACGCCGGCAGCCCCGCCTCGTCCCGCCGCGCCGCCATCACCGCACCCGAAAAATGCCCCGGTCCCTCGGGCGAGGCATCCACACCGAGGTGCACCGGCCCCGACGCGCCCGCCCACCAGGGTAATTCCTCGATCAACCGCTCCCCGTCGAAATCGAGCGTCAGCCGGCGTCGCGCCGCCCGGACGCCGGCGTCGGCGGCGTCGCCGAACGCAGGATACAGATCCGGCGGCAACAACGACCCGACGCTCCAGCGCAAGGGATGCACCGCGGTGAAGTCCGGCGCCACCCGCCGCGAAAAACGCGAGACTCCAGCGGCCGACTCGACCTCGAAACGAATCCGTGCGTCGGCCTCGTAACACACGTAAAGCCGGTCGGTCCGCGGCGCCGGGCCCGCAGTCGCGAGTAACTGACGCGTCCCCGGGGCCAGTTTCTGGAACCAGACGTCGAGCTCCAGCGGACCGGACCGCACGCCCAGCAACCGCTCGACGAACGCCGGCAGGCGATTCAACTGCTGTGCCACCACGCGGTGCCCGGCGGGATTTTTTTCCCGCAAAAAGTCGTTCAGCTGCAGGCTAAACAAGATCGCGAACACCCCCGAGTACACCGCGGCCGCCGCCCACCCCGCGCGCCCGAGCCACCGCCAACCTCCGGCCGGAAAAAACCGTAGCCAACGTTCGACCGCGAGTACGCCGATGCCGGCCAGCAGCATCAGCACGGGCGTAAAATCACTCTGGTAACGCGCGAGTGAGCCGAAGAACAACACGAGCGTGCCCGCCATGCCCGCGAACAGCATCGCCGCCGTCGCCAGCCACGCGGCCAGCGGACCGCGCTCGGCCCGCCCGCGCCGCCACAGCGCCAGCGGAGCGGCCAGCGCAAGCCAGGCGATCGGCAGATTCGTCAGGATGCCGTAGACGTCGTCGTGTCCGCCGAACCCGGGCGGCTTCGGCGGGAGGGCGGCCGGCTGGATGAACGGAAACGTCCGCGACCACTCCGCGACCGAAAAATAATAGCGCCAGAGGTTGAACGGCGCGTGGCCCGGCCGGAAGTGCGCCATCTTCGACTCGTAATCGAGGCTGAACTGGTACGCCTGCCCGAACTGCAGCGGGTTGCCGAAACGGGCGTAATTGTGCCCCGCCATCACGACTCCGATCACCGCCAACGGGGCGAGCGCACTCAACGCCTCGCGCCAGGGCAGCCGCCGCTCCGTCCACCACCAGTACAGAAACGGCCCGGTGAGAAACGGGCTCGCGATCAAATACGTCGGCCGCGAACCGATCGCCAGACCGAGGCAAAGCCCCGCGCCCGCGAGCCAACGCGCCCGACGCCTGCGGTCCGGGATGCCGACCGCATCCACGGCCTGCAGGCCGTGCCAAACGCACAGCAGCGCGACCATCGCGAACGCATAGCCTGCCGCGATCGGAAGTTCCCAGACGTGCGGCCGGCGCAGCAGCACCGGGCCCAGCGCCGCGAGCCCGAGCACCCACGCGGCGAGCAGCGTCACGAGCGCGCCTGTCTCCGGAAAGTAACGACGCCGCACCGCCAGCCAGAGCGCGAGGCTCGCCAGAAAACCGCCGTAGACGAACACGAGCACGGCGACCGACTGCGGCAAATCGACGCCGGTGAGGAGCCGAAACGGGAGCAGCAGGGCCGCGACCGGCGCGGCGCCAAAGTAGAGGTAATATTTCCCGCCGTAGAACGACGCGTCGTGCAGCCCGAGTCCGGCCGGCCGCAGCGTCGGATCATACGGGTCGGGCAATTTCAGCAAGGCCTCCGGCACGTCGACCTTCAGGTACAGGTGGCCGTCGAGCCAGCCGTCGAGGAGGAGGTTATAGTAATCCTGCTGTTCCTTGCCGAATTTCCACGGCCCCGCGCCCGAGCGCACGGTCCAGACATAGAACCACGCCAGTCCGGCACATAGCACCACCAACGCCGAACGCTCAAGGAGTCGTTTCATGCCGAGGGCGCTGGATTTTCAGACGGTAGACCCGGCCGCTGGCCGGGTGCCCGCCCGGCGGGCGGGCCGACCTCTGAGCAACCAGAGCGCATTGAGGCGTTCGTCTCAAAAGGCCACTTGCCTCACTGCGCCCGTTAGCATCGCCTTGATCATTCAAGACCACGGAATGAACCGCGCGCGCACCGAGCAACCTCAATTTGCCGTCATTGGCTGCGGCCTTATCGGCCGAAAACGCGTTCTGGCCCTCGGGAAACATCCGCCGCTGCGCTACACCTGCGACCTCGACGCGGCCCGCGCCGCCGACCTCGCCAAACTCGCCGCCGGCTGTACCGCCGTGACCGACTACCGCGTGGTCCTGGCTGATCCCGCCGTGGACGCGCTGATTGTTTCGACCCTTAACGCCTCGCTCGCGCCCATCACCCTCGCCGCGGTGCGCGCCGGCAAACACGTGCTGGTGGAAAAGCCCGGCGCGCTGCGCGCCGAGCAGCTGCGTGAAATTCAGGCCGCGGCCGCGATCACCGGCGCCCGGGTTCGAATCGGTTACAACCACCGCTTCCATCCCGCCCTGCAGAAGGCGCGCGAGCTGATCGACTCCGGCGCGCTCGGCCCGCTGATGTTTCTCCGTGGCCGCTACGGCCACGGCGGACGCAAGGGCTACGACCGCGAATGGCGCGCCGATCCGGCGCTCTCCGGCGGCGGCGAACTCATCGATCAGGGCGTGCACCTGATCGACCTCGCGGGCTGGTTCCTCGGCCACTTTCCGAAGGTCGAGGGCCATGCGACGACGTACTTCTGGGACATGCGGGTCGACGACAACGCGTTCCTGTCGTTGCGCACCGCGGCGGGCCAGACCGCCTGGCTGCACGTCAGCTGCACGGAGTGGAAAAATTTATTCTCCCTCGAGATCTACGGCCGCGACGCCAAGCTCGCGATCGACGGCCTCGGCGGCAGCTACGGCGTGGAGCGTCTGACGTATTACAAGATGCTGCCCGAAATGGGCCCGCCCGAAACCACCGCGTGGGAATTTCCCCGCGGCGACGAGTCGTGGGCGATCGAAACCCGCGCCTTCGTCGACGATATCGTGCACGGCCGCGACCCGCAGCCGGGATTGGCGGAGGGGATCAGGGTGTTGGAGGTGGTGGAGGCGATATACGCCAAGGGAGAGGGAAAGGGACAGTGAGAGGGGCAAACCGCCATGCCCTCCAGTGAGTCGCTACACAATTTCGGAGCCCACAAAAAGGCGCTGCAGTTGTTCGACCTGGTGGTCGCCGACCTCGCCACCATGGCGGGCAACCCGTCGTTGCAACGCTTGATCGCCCAGCAATACGCGAGCGCCGACTCGATCGCATCGAACATCGAGGAAGGCTACGGCCGCGGCAGTCAGGCCGACTACTCGCGGTTCTTGCTGATCGCACGAGGCTCGGCTCAAGAAACCGCCGGACGATACGGTCGCTTCAAACACTGGTTGCCGGAAGAAACGGTCGCGTCCCGGATTTCTCTCTGCAACGAGATCATCGCGATCCTCACCGCCACCGTCCGGACACTGCGAACCAAATAGCCGCCCCTCCCCTTGTAACACCCTTCGCCCTCCCCCCCCTCACCTTCACTTTCCCTCTCCCTTATCCATGATCATCACCCGCTCTCCCCTTCGCGTCTCCCTTGGCGGCGGCGGCACGGACCTGCCGTCGTATTACCGCGAACACGGCGGCTTCCTCGTCGCGGCGGCGATCGACAAGTACGTCTACCTCACGCAGCACCGGACGTTTCAGCAGGAGATCATCGTCAAGTACTCGAAGCTCGAGCGGGTGCAATCCGTCGACCAGATCGAACACCCGATCGTGCGCGAGGCGCTGAAACTCGTCGGCATCACCGAGCCGCACCTGGAACTCACCTCGATGGCCGATATCCCCGGCGGCACCGGCCTGGGCTCGAGCGGCAGTTTCACCACGGCGCTGCTGAAGGCGCTGCACGCGTACAAGAAGAACCTCGTTTCCCCCGCCGAGCTCGCCGAGCAGGCCTGCGACATCGAATTGAACAAGCTCGGCGAACCGATCGGCAAACAGGACCAGTACATCGCGGCCATCGGCGGTATCACCGCGTTCACGTTCCATCAGGACGGGCGCGTCGAATACCGGCCGTGCAACATATCCGAGGATACGCTCTTCAATCTCGAGGACAACCTGCTCCTCTTCTTCACCGGCTACAGCCGCAGCGCGTCGGCGATTCTCAAGGACCAGAACGAGAAATCGAAGCTGAACGACCCCGCGATGCTGGACAACCTGCACTTCACCAAGGAACTCGGGTTCCAGTCGCTCGTCGCCCTCGAGACCGGCAACCTCGAAGAATTCGCGCGGCTGATGGACGTGCACTGGCAGCGCAAGAAGGCCCGCAGCTCCGGCATGAGCAACGCGCACATCAACGACTGGTACGACTACGCGATGGGCCACGGCGCGCTCGGCGGAAAACTCATCGGCGCCGGCGGCGGCGGCTTCCTGATGTTCTACGCCGGCGACAAAAAGAAACTCCGCCACGCCATGCGCGAAAAGGGCCTGCAGGAAGTGCGCTTCCGGTTCGACTTCGAGGGCAGCAAGGTCGTCGCGCAGAACTGATCAATCTTTCGCCCACGGAACACACGGAAGACACGGAAAAACCGCGGATTGATTCTTCCGTGTTTTCCGTGTGTTCCGTGGGCCCATCATGACCTCCTCCGATTTACCCGTCGCCCTTCTTGCCGGCGGCATGGCCACGCGGCTGCGGCCGATCACCGAGAAAATCCCGAAGCTCCTCGTCGAGGTCGCGGGCGAGCCGTTCTTCTCGCACCAGATCCGTCTCCTCAAGGCCGCCGGCCTCACGCGGCTCGTGTTGTGCGTCGGCTACCTCGGCGAACAGATCGTGCAACTCTACGGCGACGGCTCCGCCTGGGGCGTGAAAATTGACTACGCGTTCGACGGCCCGAAGCTCCTCGGCACCGGCGGCGCACTCATCGCGGCGCTGCCGAAGCTGGGCGACGCGTTTTACGTGCTCTACGGCGACAGCTACCTGCCGGTGGACTACCGCGCGGTCGGCGACTTTTTCCTGCGCTCGAACCAACTCGGCCTGATGACCGTGTACGAGAACCACGGCCGCTACGACACGAGCAACGTCTGGTTCGAGGGCGGCGAAATCAAACGCTACGACAAGAAGGACAAGGTGCCGCAGATGCACCACATCGACTACGGCCTCGGCGCGTTCCGCGCGGCGGCGTTCGACGGTTTTGCCCGCGACGCCGTCGTCGACCTCGCCGAAGTGCAGAAGTCGCTCGTCGCCCGGAACCAGCTCGCCGGCTACGAGATCAAGCAGCGGTTCTACGAGATTGGCTCGCACGAGGGGTTGAAGGAGTTGGATGAGTTGTTGGGAGGGGAAGGGAATATGGGAGTGAGGGAATGAGGGAGTAAGAGGGGCGCTGGCCGAACCTACCTGGGAAGGCGCCATTTCGTCGGCGCCGAAAAACGTAACGCACCACGCACCGGGTCGCCCGCCGGACATTTCCTCCGCCGCTCCGGGAGACAAACCGCGCTCGCGGGCGAGTTGACCTACAGTCCGCCCCCCGATTCCCGCCTTGCCCTCCCTCTTTCCCCCTCACTCCCTTACTCCCTCACTCCCTCTCCCGCCCATGTCCTACTCCGCCCAGCACCTGAAGGAAACCGCCGAGATCGTCAGCAAGCTCAACCCGGACGACTGCGAACGCTGCGTCCAGGAGCTCGTCGGCGTGCGGTCGCGCGGAGGACGGCTGTTCATCCTCGGCGTCGGCGGCAGCGCGGCCAACGCGTCGCACGCGGTGAATGATTTTCGCAAGATCGGCGGCATCGAGTGCTACGCGCCGACCGACAACGTCTCCGAGCTCACCGCCCGCACCAACGACGAGGGCTGGGCCACCGTCTTCGCCGAGTGGCTGCGCGGATCGCGGCTGCGGAAGGAGGACGCGCTCCTCGTGTTCTCCGTCGGCGGCGGCAACTTGGAGAACAACGTTTCCCCGAATCTGGTCCTCGCGCTGCAATACGCCAAGCAGATCGGCGCGCGCGTCATCGGCATCGTCGGCAAGGACGGCGGCTACACCGCCAAGGTCGCCGACGCCTGCGTGATCGTGCCGGTGGTGAACGCGAACAACATCACTCCGCACAGCGAGGCGTTTCAGGGCGTGATCTGGCACCTTTTCGTTTCGCACCCCGCGGTAAAGATGAACCAGACGAAGTGGGAGTCGGTCGTCGCCAAGCCCTGAGGCGCCGGCCCGCGCATGTCCTGCTCGTCTCCCTCCACGGCGTTTCGTCCCGCGATCTTCCTCGACCGCGACGGCACGCTGAACCGGCAGGTCATCCGCGACGGCAAACCCTACCCGCCGGCCACGCTGGCGCAGTTTGAACTTTTCCCCGGCGTGCCCGAGGCGTGCGCGAAACTCGCCGCCGCCGGCTACGTGCTGGTCGTGGCGACGAACCAACCCGACGTCGGCCGCGGCACGCAGTCGCAGGCCGTCGTCGAATCGATGCACGCCGAACTCCGCGAACTCGTCCCGCAGCTCGCGCAGATCGAAGTCTGTTACGCCCCCGGCCTCGACCCATCCGCCCCGCCCGACCGCCGCCGCAAGCCCGAGCCCGGGATGGTGATCGACGCGGCGACGGCGCTCGACCTCGACCTCGGCCGCTCCTGGATGATCGGCGACCGCTGGCGCGACATCGACTGCGGCCAACGGGCCGGCGTGCGCACCG
The DNA here is from genome assembly GCA_903820035.1 of uncultured Opitutia bacterium. Classification (GTDB taxonomy): domain Bacteria; phylum Verrucomicrobiota; class Verrucomicrobiia; order Opitutales; family Opitutaceae; genus ER46. The sequence continues at coordinate 988 of CAIJFT010000135.1, read as the reverse complement.
TGTTCATCGACTTCGGCTACGCCGAGGAATTGCGCGCCGCCCCGGATTTCACGGTCCGCTCATTTGCCGAAGCCGCCGACGTGATCCTGCAGGCGCGTTGAATTGTTCCGAGGCGCGAGCTGCGGGAGGGACATTACGCCCCGACCGGCGATTCTGCTGTAGGCCCGACCGCTGGTCGGCCTCCGGCCGGGGCTACAACGGAAACGCCACTCTTGCCCCCGCCCGGACTTCGGCCTTGCCCCGGTCACCCTGCCGGCCCCTCAATTCCCCCTTAAAACACCCTCCCGATGCCGTCCCTCAACGACCTGAAGATCCAACTCTACGCCGACGGTGCCGACAAAGCCGGCATCCTCGATCTTTACGCCAAGCCGTACATCAAGGGCCTCACGACCAATCCGTCGCTGATGAAGAAAGCGGGCATCAAGGACTACGAAGCGTTCGCGAAGGACATCCTCCAATCCGTCACGGCCAAACCGATCTCGCTCGAGGTATTCACCGACGACCTCGTCGATATGAAGCGCCAGGCCCTGAAGATCAGCGCGTGGGGCCAGAATGTTTACACCAAGATCCCGATCACGAATTCGCGCGGCGACTCGTGCCTCCCGCTCATCCGCGAGCTCGGCCAGGCCGGGGTGAAGTTGAACGTGACCGCCCTACTCACGCTGACGCAGGTCGCGGACGTGGCCGAGGCGCTGAACCCCGCGGTGCCGTCGGTGGTTTCGGTTTTTGCCGGCCGCATCGCCGACACCGGCGTGGATCCGATGCCGTTGCTGCGCGCGTGCGGGGCCCTGTTGTACGGCCAGCCCAAGGCGGAGCTGCTCTGGGCGAGCACGCGCGAGGTGCTGAACATTTTCCAGGCGCAGGAGTCGGGCTGTGCGATCATCACCGTGCCCCACGACATCCTCGCCAAGGCCGCGAAGATGGTCGGCCAGGACCTCACCGAGCTGTCCCTCGACACCGTGAAGATGTTCGCGAAGGACGCGGCGGA
>CAIJFT010000134.1 GCA_903820035.1 uncultured Opitutia bacterium | reverse complement strand
GCCGGGGATGAATTTCAGGAAATCGCCGAGCTGGCCCGCGGCGGCGCCATTGTATTCGTCGGCGGCGACGACGCTTTTGATGTTCGCGGCCTGGCGCTGCTCGTTAAGGGCGAGGGCCTGGGCGCTGAATTCGCGGGCCGCTACGACGGTGACCTGGTCCAGCGTGACGACGGCCCCGGGAAGGTCGGGCTTTCCCCTGGCGGGCAGCGTGAGTTCGAAGTCGAAGTGGCCGAGCTGACCAGGCACGATCGTGACCGCCCTGGTCGCCGCGGTGAGACCGATGTACGAAGCAGTCACCTGCACCTCGCCGGCGGGGATGCCCGTCAGCCGGTAGGCGCCCTCCTGATCAGTGATGGCCTCGAGATTAGTACCGGAGATGCGAACGCGCACGTTTTCCAGGTAGGCGCCGGTGGATCCATTCAGCACGCGCCCTACAATGATTCCGGCCGATGCGTTTGAGGTGGCCTGGGCACTGGCTGACGTGACTGCGGTCGGTGCGAGCGCGCCGCTGAGGCACAGCAGGGCGAACACGAGGCGGGGGTAACGTTTCATGACGGTTCGGGGCGGTGTTATTGTGTATACAGAAAAGCGGGTCAGACCGAATAGGTAGGCGCGGGGTAACGCGGCGCCGGTTCGGCTAGTCGGCAAACCGCAGTGCGAACAGGTCGGCGTCCTTCAACTGCACGCGCAGGCTCACGGTTTGGCCCTTAAGGGCGGAGAGATCGGGCCCCTTCTTCCAACGTGCCGTGGCATCAAGTTCGTCGCCGTAAAGCGGTGGCATGTCGGCGGCGGAGTATCCCGGGAGGGGGTGGCCGGCCGCGTCCAACAGTTCGATCTTGATCGAGCCCGCGGCGGAGGTCGCGTAGTTCAGCACCAGCCGGTTGCCACCGACGACCAGCGGGTGAGTGGTAAATTCCCCGCCGCGCGCGCCCGCGTTCATGGCTGCGAAGCGGTGGCGGGGAAGCGTCAGGCGGCGGATCCGGCAGTCTGGCCAGCGGTAGTGCTCGGAGATGTACATGGACCATTCGCCGGGCGAGCTTTCGACGATACCCCAGGCGGGCATATTGTTGCGGTCGGTCCAGTTCTTCTGGTCCGGGCCGGGCCGGACCCAGGCCTCGAGAAACGTGCGGTCCCAGAATTGGCCGTCGCGGCTCGACATAAAGACCGCGTCGGAAACGCCCGGGCCCGAGTGCTCCGGAATTTTTTTGCGATCGGTCACAAAGCGCTTGGGAAACGCCACCAGCAGGTGTTCTGCGCCGGGGCAGGGAAGGGTAGCACTCGTGTAGAAGTGCTCATAGGGCACGTCCGGCGCGTAGCGGTTGGACGCACCCTCGCCCCACGTCACGAAATCGGCGGATGGCACGCTCTGGACGGCGCGGACCTTGTTCTCGAAGATGCGGCTGTAGCAGGTGTAGCGGTCGCGCGCGGGGTCCCAGAAGGCGAGATTGAGCGAATCGAAGGCGCCCTTGGTCATCACGGGTTCCGGCCGTATTTTATGCCAGTTGATGCCGTCGGCCGAGGCAAAGGCGTAAAGCCCGCCGGGGGTCGCGCCTTGGTGCCAATTCCGTCCCGGTTGCTTCAGCCCCGCGAGCGCTTTGTAGCGGGCGTCGGGCGTGGCCTTGGGATTCTGGTCGATGAAGGGTGCAAAGTTGTGCGACTCGACCCCTCGCCAGACCACGTTGTTATCCTTCGATCCATTGACCTCGATGAGTCCGAGCTTGGGCCGGGTGAAGTGAATGCCGTCGCGACTCTCGGCAACGCACGTCACCTGGTTGTCGGAGTGATCGGAGCCGGCCACTGATCCGCGGTAATAGAGCCGGATTACGTCGCCGTCCCGCAGCACCGCGAAGTAGGCGCTGGTGGGTCCTTCCCATGGGGCGTCGAGCACGAGTACGACCTCGGCGCGTCGGGGCTCGTGGAGCTTCAGGGCGGCGCCCTGGGTCGAGGCGACGAGAAAGTTGTCCACGAACAGCTCCCACCGCGTGCCGAGGTCGAGCGGGGGGCGGGTGACGCGCGCGCCGCCGGCCTCGCCTATGGCGGTGGCATGGGAAACGAAGACCGAGGCGAGCAGGGCTGAAAGCGCGAGTAGCCGGCCGCGTGTCGTGGCCTGGGTGGGATTGACGTTAGGCATAAAGGGGTTATTGTATACAATACTATGGAGCTCCTGTGTCAACCTCGAAGCGGCGCTAGAACCGCTCGTGTCCTCCTCGATTTTAATAGATGATTAGGGTCCGGTCGCAGACCTGCCGGGCCAGCGCAGCCGGGGCGGCGTTTAGATCGAACATCCCCAGCTTATGTATACACTGTAGGAGGAGGGCGGCCGACGGCCGCTCTGGCGCCATGCCCTCCGGCGAACCTCGCAGCGCCGTTGGTGCTAACCAGAATTGCGGTTGCTCCGGTCGGCACATCTTCGGGCTGGGTTTGATCGCTGAATGCAGCAGCATCGCTGACCCCATCGTGCCCGCTCGGGTCGCGTCGTGGATTATCCGGGAGCTGTTCCGCACCGGAAACTCCGTGTATTGCTGGACCGTTAATCAAGGTAGGGTACGCGCGGGGCGAAGGTGGAGGACGCCGCCGCTTTTGTTGCTCCACTGGGCTCGCAAGCGAGCGCCATTAAGTGGCTAGGGGCTCAACCTGTGCGGCCTCCTCTCCCGCTTCCCCCTTGCGGTCAGAAATGATTCCGCGCCCGGAAGCGGGACGGAACGATGGTCGGGGCGGGCGGGTTAAACAGCGAACGTTAGTGGTGTTAATATGTGCGCCGGATCCGAAGTGCCGAGCGCAAACTGGCTGATGCCTCGATTCGGGGCCGAGGCTCGCTGGTGCGAAATCAGATCAAGCCGGGATCGTTTGCGAAGCCGACGCACCAGTAATTAACCGCTTTTGCACCGCGGACGCTTCGCGGAGGCATCTATCTCGCCGCTGTCCGCCGGGCCTCCGAAACCGTGCGCCACCCAATTCAGATCAGTCTTGAACGGCTGTTACGTTATCATACCATCCATAAAGAAGTGAAATCAAAGCGTAACACTAGCACCCAGATCCTGAAGGCCGGCAAGTTTGTCCGCAGCCTCGGGGTTTTCCGTGCCCGCGACATGGTGGCCGCCGGTTACTCGCGTGAATACCTTCGCCGTCTCGTCGGACAGGGGCACGCGCG
>CAIJFT010000133.1 GCA_903820035.1 uncultured Opitutia bacterium | reverse complement strand
CCGAAGGCCTCGCTGGCAAACAGCGCCTGGCGGGCGTGCATCCAGTTCATGTTACCGCGCAGCGTGTTGATTTCGCCGTTATGGGCGAGATACCGGTACGGGTGCGCGCGCTCCCAACTCGGGAAGGTGTTGGTCGAGAAACGGGAATGGACCAGCGCGAGCGCCGACTCCATCGCAGGGTGCTTGAGATCGGGGAAATACTGGTCGACCTGCTCGGTGGTGAGCATGCCCTTGTACACGAGCGTCTTTTGGGAGAGACTGGCGACGTACCAATACTCCGCGCCTGGGAGCGTCGAAGTACGGATTTCGGCGTAGCCCCGCTTGCGCACGACATAGAGCTTACGCTCGAAGGCCATGTCATCGACCATACCGGCGCCCCGGCCGATAAAGGCCTGGCGCATGAAGGGCTCAACCGACTTTGCGGTGTCGCCGAGCATGGTATTGTTGGTCTTAACGGTGCGCCAGCCGAGGAAAACGAGCCCCTCGGACTGCACCACCTGCTCGAAGCGCTCCTCGATCTTGCGGCGCATCGCGGGATTCCGCGGCAAGAAGAATAAGCCGCAACCGTACTGGCCCGCCTCGGGCAGGGAGATGCGCGCGGTCTTGCAGGCCTCCGTCAGAAACTTGTGCGGCATCTGGATGAGAATGCCCGCGCCGTCGCCGGTGTTGATTTCCGCGCCGCTGGCGCCGCGGTGATCAAGGTTCCGGAGCACCTGCAGTGCGTCGGCGACGATCTTGTGCGACTTGCGGCCATGGATATCCACCACGAAGCCCACGCCGCAGGCGTCGTGCTCGAAGAACGGATCGTACATGCCCTGCTTCACCGGTTGACCGGGCGAACGGCGCGGCGTGGCGGCGCGATGACTGGCGACAGCGGACTCAGGACTGACACTACGGGTGCTTTGGTTCATGTCTTCGGAAAAGGTGGCGCGTGGGCAGGTCGCTTAGAGCAAAAAAAGGGCCGTTCTCGTTTTTGGCGAGAGCGGCCCGTGAAAGTATTATTTGCGGAGTGCTCTCAGCGAATGATTAGAAGAAGCGAATCGTTTTCGTGGCCATTTTGGCGTGCTCTTCATCGGAGCAACCCGCATTCGTTGCGACGTCCGGCCGGACTTCGGTCGGTTTCACGAGATCGTTGCTGAGCATGTAGTTCTCAACCTCCTCGCCGGAAATGTCGGCGAGCATCACACCGTCGATCTCGACGCACGGAGAGAGGGGCTGGCCGGACTTTTGGACCATTTCCGCGTAATTGGAGCGATTATTGATGATATCGATATCCTCAAACGCCAAGCTGTGCTTACGAAAAATCGCACGGACGCCATTGGACCAACCACAATGCGGCTTCAGATAGGCTTTGATCTTCATGCGTTGAACGTGTGCGAGGACAAAAACGGCACAAGGTAAAGGGCGGGCTTTTCGCCAATCAAGCGTCGTTTTCAAAAATCTGCGGTTTTTCATTCCACCCGCGCACGCCGCATGGGGCGGGATGGGGAGAGTGCGGGACCTAGCGCACCTCTAAACGCGTCCGACCCCACTTTCCGCTAGCTGCGCGTCGCGGGTTTCCCTATCACCCTCCGGATGAAAGTCCTCGTAACCGGCGCCGCCGGTTTCATCGGATACCACGTCGCGCGGCGTTTGGCGGAGACAAAACGTTGCGAGGTGCTCGGCGTGGACTCACTGAGCGACTACTACGACGTCGCGCTGAAACGCGCCCGCCTCGAACAACTCGAACCCTTGGAGAAATTCCGGTTTCTGCAGGCGGATTTCGCCGACGCGGAAAAATTCCCGGCGCTCGTCGCCCACTTCAAACCCGACTACGTCGTGCACCTCGGGGCGCAGCCGGGGGTTCGCTTCAGCATGGAGCGCCCCGCCGCCTACACGCGCAACAATCTGGAGGGCTTCGCCAATGTCCTCGAGGCCTGCCGGCAACACCCGCCGCGGCATCTGGTCTTCGCCTCCAGCAGTAGCGTGTACGGGGCCGGCGCGCGTCCGCCGTTTCGCGAGGACGATAACACCGACCAGCCGATCTCCTATTACGGGGCGACCAAGAAGGCCAATGAGCTCATGGCGCACAGCTATGCCCTCAACCATCAGCTCAATGTGACCGGTCTGCGCTTTTTTACCGTCTACGGCCCGTGGGGGCGCCCGGACATGGCGCCCACACTCTTCGCGAAGGCAATTTGCGCCGGCCAAACGCTAAAATTGTTCAATTCCGGGAAAAACCTCCGCGACTTCACTTATATAGAAGACATCGTGGATGGGGTCGTAAAGGTGCTCCTCTACCCGCCGGCCGAACGCGTGCAACCTCAGGTCGCGACCGCAGCGACTAGGGCCGCCGGTCTCATCAGCGGTTCAAGTATCGGTGCGGCTCCTTCCCTGCGCATTTTCAACCTGGGCCACCACCGCCCAGTGGAAACCCTCCTCTTTGTGCAGATGCTGGAGGCACTGCTGGGTAAAAAGGCGTTGGTCGAGTTGCTCCCGCCGCAACCGGGCGATATGTTCGAGACCTGCGCCGACCTCACCAGAATCCAAGCGGCAATTCAGTTCACCCCCAGGGTCACCCTCGAAGAGGGCCTGCAGCGGTTCGCCACTTGGTTTCGCGACTATTACCGAGTTTAGAGTCTTCTGGCACTGGGCGACGGCACGCTCCTCGTTAACCCTTTTCCGCGTTCGGCTCCGATTTCTCCCGCTTTGAAAACCTTTCTCCTGCTCCTGGCCTCCAACGTTTTCATGACTGTTGCATGGTATGGTCAGCTCAAACTGAAATTCTTCGAAGGCAAGGCGCTGTGGGTTGTCATCCTGATATCTTGGGGCATCGCCTTCTTCGAGTACTGCCTAATGGTGCCCGCCAACCGCCTCGGCTATGCCGGCGGCATGACCGGTTATCAGCTCAAAATCATGCAGGAGGTCATCACACTCGGGGTGTTCGTCGCTTTTGCCTGGATTGTACTCGGGGAGAAATTGACGTGGAATTACGCTGTAAGCTTCGCCCTCCTGCTGGGTGCAGTCTATTTCGCTGTCTTAGTGAAGCCGGGCTCGCCGGCGAGCCCCTGAGTGGCCTCTTGAAAAAAGCCTAAGTCGGGCTTGACGTGTTCATCTGAACACGTCCACCTTCCGCCCCATCCAAGCGGTGTTGCCCTTTGAATTTGGGTCAGCGTCGGCTTGATCCCTCGCCCCCGCAAGGTCACGTCTTCATCTCCCTCATCGCAACAACGCCGCCATGTCGAAAACCGCCCCAGCCGCCAAGTCCGACGCCAAACCCGCTACCGCCGCCTCCGCGGCCCTCGCCGCGACCTCCGCCGCCCGCGACAAGAACATCGAGCTCGCCCTCTCTTCCATCACGAAGCAGTTCGGCGAAGGCTCGATCATGCGCTTGGGCAGCAACTCCAAGATGAAGGTCGAAACGCTCACGACCGGCTCGCTGGCGGTTGATCTCGCGCTCGGCGTCGGGGGTCTTCCGAAGGGCCGCATCATTGAGATCTACGGGCCGGAATCCTCCGGTAAGACCACTTTCTGCTTGAGCGTCATCGCTGAGTCGCAAAAGCGCGGCGGCCTCGCCGCCTTCATCGATGTCGAACACGCCCTCGACCCAAAGTATGCCCGCATCGTCGGCGTAAGTCTCGACGACCTCCTCGTATCCCAGCCAGACAGCGGCGAAGACGCCTTGAATATCATGGAGACGCTCATCCGCTCCAATTCGATCGATGTCATCGTGCTCGACTCCGTTGCCGCGCTCACCACCCGTGCAGAACTCGACGGCCAGATGGGCGATGCCACCGTCGGCGCCCAAGCCCGCCTCATGTCGCAGGCCATGCGCCGACTCACCGCCGTCGTCAGTAAGACACAGTGCGTGTGTATCTTCACCAACCAGATCCGCGAAAAAATCGGCGTGATGTTCGGCAGCCCTGAAACCACCTCCGGCGGCCGCGCGCTCAAATTCTTCTCGAGCATCCGCATCGATATTCGACGGAAAGACCAAATCAAGACCCCCGAAGGTAAGGTCATCGGCAATCGCACCAAGATCAAGGTCGTGAAAAACAAGGTCGCCCCTCCGTTCACCGAGGTGGAATTCGATATCATGTACGACGAGGGCATCTCCAAGATGGGCTCGCTCCTCGATCTCGGCATCGAGCACAAGATCCTCGAAAAGAAGGGCGCGTGGATCGCCTTCGAGGGCAATCTCGTCGGCCAGGGCCGCGATGCCGCCAAGCAGACCCTAAAGGAAAAGCCCGAACTCGCCGAGAAGATCCACAAGGCTATCATTGAGAAGGTCACCATCGTCGGCGGCGCCAACGTCACCGGTGATAGCGCAGAATAACCACTCGTGAAGCGCTTATCCAAGCGACGCCATTACCTGCTTCAGGTCGCCGCTTGGACGGGATTAGCGTTGCTGACCGCCTGCACCGGACCCGCCGGCGCCACCGTTTCAACCGCCAGCCGTGACACCGCGGAAATCCGCTCGCGGATCGCGGCCATTCGCGAGGCTATCCTCATAAAATCAGCCGCCGGGATCGTCCGCGATAGCACCGCTGATTATGCCTTGGTCGGTCCCGATGGTGTGGCCGTGGACCGCACCGCGTTTGTAATCCGTACCGAAGCATTGTTTGCCCGGGTTATTGCCATCGAGTCACTCGATACCGCCGTCGACCGCATCACTCTGACCGGAGATCGTGCCATCGTCGAAATCACGCAAACGATGGTCCGCCAGGAACAGCCCCCCGCCGGCGGTAGCCCCGTACGGTTATGGCTCCGCTATCGCGAGCAGCACTCCTGGATCCGAACCGAAAAGGGATGGCGGGTCCGCGAGGTCCGATTCCTCGGCGCACCCGAGCGCCTCACCTTGCCCAACGCGCCGGGTAATTGAAAATAGGGCGGTATGCCGATCCCCGGAGGCACCGCTCCGTCAGCGCGGCTTTGATGCACGAGGGGCGACCCAACAGCGCAACGCGGAGCTGCGACATTTCTGGATCAACCCTGATTCCAACTAATCCTGAAACCAAGGATCAGTTCCGCTGAATTTCGAATCGGCCGCCGCCTAGTTTTTCGGACGGTACATTGCCAGGTCCAGGGCTCGCGACGAGCGCTAGGAGGTGAAAATCCGCTTTTCCGTCATGGCTGCGCGCATTATCCGCATCGGCGTCAACCCCGTCATCAGGACTCACTTTAGGCCCAGTCACCCGATGCCCCTTTTCCAACGCGCCGGGTTTACTTTCTAAACATGCCGCAGGGCTTATTAGCCCATTGGCATGCGGACAATAGTCCTACGCTGAGCGCGTATTGCCGGTTGCGACCACACCGGAAAATGGGTTTCGTCCCCGCCCCAGACATCATGCCCTCCGACTCCCATGGTTCACCCTCCTCAGTTCGCTCTACCCGGGGCAAAGATGAGCCCGTGTTTCATGTCCGCGGGCTCGCGCGGATCTATGGCGAGGATACCGCCGCGGTGACTGCACTGGCCGGTGTTGATCTGGACCTATTCGCCGGCGAACTGATTGTGCTGCTCGGCGCCTCCGGTAGCGGAAAATCCACGCTGCTCAATCAGCTCGGCGGTCTCGACTCTCCGACCCACGGCACGCTGCTGTACCGTGGCGAAAATCTGGCTGATTTCGACGAAAAGGCCCTGACCTCATTCCGCCGTGATGCCGTCGGTTTTGTTTTTCAGGCTTACAACCTGATACCAAGCCTGACCGCGCGCGAAAACGTCGCCCTCATCACGGAAATCTGCCCCGCCCCCATGGCCCCCGAGGACGCTCTGGCTCTCGTAGGCCTCTCGGAACGAATGGATCACTTCCCCGCCCAGCTTTCCGGCGGCGAGCAGCAACGCGTTGCGATTGCCCGCGCCATCGCCAAGCGTCCACAAGTTCTACTCTGCGACGAACCCACCGGGGCCCTCGACGTCCGCACCGGCATCACGGTGCTCGAGGCGATCGAACGCATCAACCGCGACCTCGGCACACTCGCCGTGATCATTACGCACAACGCCATTCTCGCCGATATGGCGGATCGGGTCTTCACCCTCTCGGACGGACGCATCGTAAATATCCGCGAAAACCAGCTGCGCGCGCCGGTTTCGTCGTTGGCTTGGTGATCCCGCGCCGCTCGTTATGAGCCTACTCGACCGCAAGCTCTTCCGGGATCTCAAAGCCCTCAAGTCGCAGGCCATCGCCGTCGCTCTCGTCATGGCGTGCGGCCTCGCGATGATGATCATGACGCGTTCGCTCATCCTCTCGCTCGCCACCACGCGCGACAGTTACTACGAGCGCTTTCGTTTCGCCGAGGTTTTCGCCCGGTTGAAACGCGCCCCCAATTCGGTGCGCGAGGAGCTGGCGGCGATCCCCGGAGTCGCCCGGGTGCAAATTAGTATCGCGATTCAGGTTACACTCGACGTCCCCGGCCTGATGGAGCCCGCGGTTGGCCTGATCAATTCGCTGCCGGAACGCGGCGAGCCGGTGCTCAACCGCCTTCACGTGCGGGCAGGCCGCTTACCCGCGGGGCGCACCGCCGTCGGCGAACTGGCGGTCGGCGAAGCCTTCGCCGCCGCCCATCAATTAAAGCCCGGCGCAACGCTGTCCGCGGTACTCAACGGAACGAAGCAACCGTTTCGCGTCACCGGCGTTGTGCTGTCCCCGGAGTTCGTCTTTGAGGCCCCGCCCGGCGCCGCCCTGCCCGACAACAAGACTTACGGGGTCTTCTGGATGCCCTACAAGGAGCTCGCGACCGCATTTCAGCTCTACGGGGCGTTCAACTCCGTTGCCATCACCCTTGATCCCGGCGCCTCGGAGGGCGCGGTGATCGCCGCCATCAACCGCATTCTGGCGCCTTACGGCGGCCGCGGCGCCTATGGACGCGTGGACCATCCTTCGCACCGCCGCGTCGATGATGAGATCCGCGTGCTGCAGGGGCTGTCGGTGGCATTCCCCCTTGTTTTTCTGGGAGTGGCCGCATTCATGACCAATTCGGTAATGAGCCGGCAGATCGCACTGCAGCGGGAGCAGATTGCGATGCTCAAGGCCTGCGGATTCGGCAACCGCCAGATTGGACTGCACTACTTCAAGTTCTCGCTTGCGATTGTGGTTGGCGGCGTGGCGTTGGGCGCCGTCGGCGGCGTCATCCTTGGGTACCGGCTCGTCGAGATGTATCATCTCTTTTTCCGCTTTCCCCAGTTGGATTTCATTCTGGACGGCCGGGTCCTCCTCACCGCCGCCTCGGTGAGTGCCTTGGCGGCGTTCACCGGCGTTGCGGGCGCCGTGCATCGCGCCGTCCGGTTACCGCCCGCCGAGGCCATGCGCCCCGAAGCACCCGCCCGGTATCAGCCGGCACTGGTGGAACGGCTCGGGATCAGCCGCTGGTTCAGCCCGTCGTTTCGGATGGCCCTGCGCAACATCCAACGCCGACCGGTACGCAGCGGGCTAACCTGCCTCGCCTTGGCCCTCGCAACTGCAATTTTGATTGTGCCGAACTCTTTCCGCGACGGCATCACCTACGTGATCGATTTCCAGTGGGACATCGTGCAGCGGCAAACGGTAACCCTTTCGCTGGTCGAACCGGGACCAGCTCGGGCCATCGCGGACTTCCGCCATATGCCGGGAGTCGTCTGGGCCGAGCCGTTCCGCTTTGTCCCGATTGAACTCAAGGCTGGGCCAATCACGCGGCGGTTGTTGCTCCAAGGACTCCCGGAGCGCGGCACCCTGAGCCGTGTGATCGACGCTTACCCGCAACAATTCACGCTGCCGCCCCGCGGCATCATCATGTCGGCGAAACTCGCATCCGTCCTCCAACTCAGCACCGGTGACTCGGTAAACGCGAGGGTCCTTGAAGGCCGCGAACGGGAAATAACCATTCCGATCGTCGGCCTCGCCGAAGACTTTGCCGGGATCGCCTGCTACATGGAAATTCATGCGTTGAACCGACTGCTGCTCGAGGGGGATTGCATCAGCGGCGCACATGTCGTCGTCGACAAGGCGCGGTGGCCGCAATTTCTTGCCGGGGTAAAGGAGACGCCGCGCATTGCCGGATGCATCATCAAAGACTCCCTACGCGAGGGTTTCCGCAAAACCACCGCCGAAAGCATCGGTCTGCTGCAAAAGATCTACATGCTCTTTGCGACCATCGTGGCGTTCGGCATCATCTACAATAGTGCGCGCATTTCTCTTTCCGAACGCGCGCGGGAGCTCGCCACGTTGCGTGTCCTTGGCTTCAGCCGGGGCGAAGTCGGCGCGGTTCTGGTCGGAGAGCTCGTCGTGTTGACGCTGGTCGCCCTCCCCGCCGGTCTGATCATCGGTTCCGCTTTCGCCAAGGGTATCTTGACGGCCGTCAACACCGAAACCGTCCGGTTGCCGCTGGTACTAACCGCGGAGAACTATGCCTTCGCCGTTCTGGTCGTCGCCTCGGCCTCGGCGGTATCGGCGGTGTTTGCCGCGCGGAAACTTGCGGATATCGATCTTGTCAGTGCGCTGAAGGCACTCGACTGATCCACCCGAAAATTTCCATGACCTCCCCCACTCCTCCTCCTACCGCCGGCAAAAGGAAGGGTCCACCTGCCTGGCGACGCCGGCTGCCCTGGTTCGGCGCCGCGGCGCTCGGTGCGCTCATCGTCGCCGGCCTGTGGCCCCAGGCGGTATCCGTCGAAATGGCACCGGTTTCCCGTGGACCGCTGGTGGTGACCGTGGACGAGGAAGGAATGACCCGCGTGCGCCAACGTTACATCGTGGCCGCCCCGGTCGGGGGACACCTCCGGCGCATCGACTGGAAACCCGGCGCCCCGGTCGAGGCCGGGCGCACTGCCCTGGCCGTGTTGGAGCCGGCGGGTGCCGATTTTCTGGATACGCGCAATCAGGCGCAGGCCGAGGCGCGGTTACGGGCAGCGGAGGCCGCCCGCGACGCCGCCCGCGCCCAACGGGAAAGGGCCGGAGCCGCGGCCCGGTTGTTTGCGGCGGAGTTCGGCCGGTCGCGCGTACTGCGGGATCAAAAGGTCCTCTCCGTGCAGGAATTTGAGGCTTCCCAGATGAAATCGGAAACATCCGAACAGGAGGCGCGGGCGGCCGAGTTCAGTCTCAGGGTCGCCGAGTTTGAAGTGCAACAGGCGCGCGCCATCCTCTCCCGCGGACAAACCGGCGCGAACGGGGTTGAGCCGCTGATCATCACGTCGCCAGTCAGCGGCCGCATCCTGCGCGTGATACAGGAAAGCGCTCGCACCGTGGTGGCGGGATTTCCGTTGTTGGAGATCGGGGATGCAACCGACCTCGAAGCCCGGATCGAGGTCCTTTCCCGCGATGCGGTCGCCATCCGACCGGGGGCAAAAATGCTGCTGGAACGATGGGGTGGCAGCGAACCCCTCGCCGCGCGGGTGCGCTTGGTGGAGCCTTCCGGATTCACCAAGGTCTCGGCGCTTGGGGTCGAGGAGCAACGGGTTTTTGTCATCGCGGACTTCACCGATCCGCTCGAGAAACGCCCGACCCTGGGCGACAACTACCGCGTGGAAGCGCGCATCGTAACGTGGGAAAACGCCGGTGCCCTCCGCGCACCGGCAGGTGCCCTGTTTCAAAACGCCGGTCAATGGAGAGTGTTCGTGGTCCGGGGCGGGCGCGCGGAGAGCCGCGTGGTGCAGGTCGGCCGCAGCAACGGCGTGGCGACCGAAATCACCGGCGGTTTGCAAGAGGGCGAACAGGTGGTGGTCTATCCGGGTGACAAGGTCGCGGACGGTACCGCGGTCAGCCCGCTGACGGTCGGCACCCGCTAGTGCGGAACAAGTAGTTTCATCTTAACGTTTGAGCCGAGGCCTGAATGGCGTCCGGGCCGGTGGACCACGCGGTCGCCCCGCGCCAACGCGACTACGATATTTCGGATGCCGCGGTAAGTGGGGCGGCACCGTATTTGACTTGGGGCACATGGCCGCGAAGCGTGAAGGATCATGTCCCTTCCGTCCGAAATGATCGCTGCGCTCGCAACACCCGCGGGCACCGCCGCGCTGGCCGTTCTCCGTGTGAGTGGAGCGGATACATTAGGTTTGGCGCGGGCGCTGATCGGACGGACGCCCATCGCGCGGCGGGTGCGTCGCCTCGACTACCGCGACGTCGACGGCATGGTGCTGGACGATGTCCTGATAACTTATTTCGCGGGTCCGAAATCGTACACCGGGGAAGAGGTATTGGAAATCTCGTGCCACGGGAACCCGTATATCGCCCAACGGATTCTCGAGGATCTGCTCCGGCGTGGTTGCCGGCCGGCCGGGCCCGGGGAGTTTACCCAGCGGGCCTTTCTTAACGGGTGCATGGACCTGAGTCAGGCCGAGGCAGTGATGGACTTGATTCATGCCCGGGGTGAGCAGGCCCTCGCGGCCGCCAACCAACAACTGAGGGGATCGCTGGGGCTCCGAATGCAGGAGCTGGTTGACGCCCTATTGGCCATATTGGCCCGCATCGAGGCTTATATTGACTTCCCGGATGAGGATCTGCCGGCGGAGGATAAATTCGATGCCTTGGCTAGGTTAAGTCGCATTATATTGAATGCCAATGAGTTAATTGCCACATCACATTATGGGGCGATTCTCCGCGACGGCCTGAAAACGGTGATCGTTGGCCTACCTAACGCCGGCAAGAGCAGCCTGTTGAATCGTTTGGTGGGGCACGAGCGCGCATTGGTGAGTGCAGAGCCGGGCACGACCCGCGATTTCCTCGAAGAGCGGATTCTTGTGGGTCCTCACTGCCTGCGGCTAATCGACACGGCGGGGCTTAATAATTGCCCTGGTACACTAGAGCGACTCGGGATCGCAAAGACCTTGGAAAGGGCGGAAGAAGCGGACCTGTTTCTAGTCGTGGTCGATGCCACGGCCGAGCGCTCCCCTGCCCTGCCTGAGAGCCTCCAGGCGATGATCCGGCAAAAGAAGGCCATAGTGGTCATGAATAAGTCGGATCTCTGCCCGCAGCCTCCGCCTCCCCTCCCCTCCACCGACACACCGGTCGTGGTGGTTTCCGCGTTGACCGGTGAGGGGGTCGAAAGACTAAAAGCGACCATCGCAGACACGGCAGAAACGTTTCGACACGACCCGACCAACCTCATCGCCATCAGTGCGCGGCATGCCGAAGCCCTACGCCAAGCTTCCGAATGCTTAAACAGCGCGATTCGGAGGCTTGGGGACGGCGGCCCAATCGAACTGGTGGCGAGCGACCTACGCGGTGTGATGGCGGCATTCGGGGAAATCACCGGCCGGATCGACAACGAGCGAATGCTCGATGCCTTATTTTCGACCTTTTGCATCGGTAAATAGAGCGCTTGCGCCGACGCGCCGGGTCGGCGAGATGGTGGCGCCCTGCGAGGGTAAACCATGTTCAACGACGGAAAGATCTACGATGTGATTGTCTGCGGCGCCGGCCATGCGGGCGTCGAGGCAGCCTTGGCCGCGTCACGCAAAGGCGCTACCACCCTACTGCTCACCGGTAATATTGATACCGTTGCGCAGATGAGCTGCAATCCCGCCATCGGAGGCCAAGCCAAGGGCCAGATGGTGCGCGAAATAGACGCCCTGGGGGGCGAAATGGGCATCAACACCGACGTTTCCGGGATCCAGTTCAGACTGCTTAACGAATCCAAAGGCCCGGCCGTGCAGTCTCCCCGGGCCCAATGCGACAAGAAAACCTATCAACTCCGCCTAAAACACACCCTTGAGCTACAAACCAACCTCGAGATCTTCCAAGCCACCGTTACCGGACTTTGTTTCGCCGGAGGCAGAGTAACCGGCTGCCAAACCAATCTCGACCTCGAATTCCGCGGGCGCACCTTGATTGTTACGACGGGCACATTTTTGCGCGGCCTAATGCACATTGGGCAAAATAAGAACGAGGGCGGCAGGCTAGGGGACTTTAGCGCCAAAACACTCTCCGCCAGTTTACTAGAGGTCGGAATTGAGCTCCGCCGGCTAAAAACCGGGACCCCACCAAGGCTGCTGGGCCGCAGTTTAAACTTAAGTGTGATGGAGGAGCAGAAAGGCGACACCCACCCCACCTTCTTCGCCTTCCACGACACGCGAGACAAAGAGGATTTGTTCCACGTGGAACAAACCGGCGAGCGACGCCCTGGGTGGGTTCCGGGCAGTGAACAAGTTTCGTGTTGGATGACCTACACCACGGCGAACACCGCCGACATCGTCCGCCGTAACCTCCATAAATCAGCGATGTACAGCGGTGAGATCGAGGGCGTAGGGCCAAGGTATTGCCCAAGTATTGAGGATAAATTTGTCCGCTTTGCGGACAAACCGCGGCATCTGCTTTTCCTTGAGCCAGAGGGGAAGGGGACGAACGAATTTTATGTGAACGGCCTGTCGACCAGCCTCCCCTTCGAAGTCCAACTTGAGATGGTCCATAGTATTCCCGGTCTAGAAAACGCCCAACTGCTACGACCAGCATACGCGGTTGAATATGATTTTGCTCCCCCAACCCAACTATTCCCCACGCTGGAATCCAAGAAAGTGGAGGGTCTTTTCTTCGCTGGGCAAATCAACGGAACTTCGGGTTACGAGGAAGCCGCCGCCCAAGGTCTGATCGCCGGAGCCAACGCGGCCAACAAGGCACAGGGGGGGAAACCCTTATTAATCGGGCGCCATGAAAGCTACATCGGAGTTTTAATCGATGACTTAGTGACCAAAGGCACCAATGAACCCTATCGAATGTTCACCAGCCGAGCCGAGCACCGGCTCTTATTCAACCACGGTAGCGCCGAATTACGACTAGCCGCCCACGCCAAGGAGCAGGAGCTGGTCTCCTCGGCAAGGCACGCCCGCATTGAGTCAAAGCGTTTTCAAATCGAAACTTGGATCTCACGCTTGGAGCACGAACGCAATCCGGACGGCTCTGGAACCTGGGCTGATGGCATCCGCCGCGACCGTAAAACCGACCACCTTCCGACTAATTTCCGAATACTCGGTGCTGAAATCCGCAATGAGATTATCTATAAGGTTGCTTATCAAGGTTATCTGAAACGGGAAGGGCGCCAAGTGGAAAAACTAGCCGAAGTGGAAAAGATCCGGATCCCGCAGGAAACCGACTACACCTCCCTTCGGGGACTAAGGAAAGAGGCCACCCTCAAGCTTGCCGAGATTCGCCCATTAACCCTTGGCCAAGCGAGCCGCATCAGCGGGGTAAGCCCAGCCGACATTAGCGTCCTCATGGTCTGGCTCCAAGTAAGCAGGGCAAAGGAACAACCGCCCAAAAATCAATCCGACGCCCATGGATAAACCCACAGCTGCCGCCCTTGACCTCAGCACCCCACGGAAAACCTACACCGCTTTAATCGGCGAGCGCCGCCTTGAACTCCAGCAGCGGATATTTCCGATCCTTGCACCGGAATCGACCTTCGTTTGGGAAGTCGGATGCGGCCACGGCCACTTCCTGACCGCCTATGCCGGCGCCAACCCGGATCAAATTTGCATCGGAGTCGACATCGCGAGCGACCGCATCGAACGGGCTGAGCGGAAGCGCGACCGCGCCAAGCTGACCAACCTCCACTTTATTCGCGCGGAAGCCATGCTGTTTCTCCGCTCCCTCCCTCCCAGCGCACGATTATGCCGGGTATTCGTGCTGTTCCCGGACCCATGGCCTAAATCACGGCATCACAAACATCGTATCCTCCGGCCGGATTTCCTGCAGTCCGTGGCCGCACTAGCCACTCCTCCCTGCCAGTTGCACTTCCGCACAGACTTCAAGCCGTATTTCACCGACGCCTCTGCCACCATCGCGGAATCACGGGAGTGGCAAATCCCATCCCCCGAATTCGAGTGGCCATTCGAGCACGCGACGGTTTTCCAAAATCGCGCCGCCGCGCACCACTCTTTCACCGCCACCCGCCGTTCCAAATAAGCGGCTCTTGAAGTGCACCACCGCCTAGAATAACCCCGCCTTGTTTACGCCTGGGTCATTTCAGGACCGAAATTTCGAAGGTTGACGGCCGCTGGGATGACCGCCTTTGCTCTCCCTTTCTTCACGCTCCAACCGTATCGCGCGCGCATGTCCCGGGTCCATAAACTAGCCCTCTTCCTCCTCACCTTCGTCTGCGGCTTAAGCCCGCTGGCAGCAGAGGGCGTGGATCCCAGCGCCGCCAAGTTGGTCGATTTCGGCCACGGCTGGGCCATCACCAATAGCATGGTCACCGGTTGGGTGATCTCGTTCGCGTTGGTCGCGCTGATCATGTGGCTGGTCGGGAAACCCTCCGTCGTCCCCTCCAAGGGCCAAGCCGTATTCGAGTCCCTCCTTGAAGCATTACGGGACATCTTCGAACCGATCATCGGCAAAAAAGCGTTCCCCACCGCTTTCCCGATTCTCGTCACCTTCTTCGTCTTTATTCTATTCCACAACTGGATGGGGCTCATCCCCGGGGTGGGAACCATGGGGTGGGGGCACGACGTTGACGGCCACTTCCACATCACCCGCCCTCTGATCCGGCCTCACAACTCTGATTTCAACGGGACTATCGCCTTAGCTGCTATTTCGTTCGGTGCTTGGTTAATCATTGTTCTGAAGTTTGCCGGACCAAAAGTCATCATGATCGACCTTTTCGGGAATAAAGCCGATAAGAACGAAACCCCCGGCTGGCTCTATCCGGTGCTCTCGCTTGTGTTTTTGGCCGTCGGCCTGATCGAGGTCTTCTCGATCGCCATTCGGCCTTTCACACTTTCCGTTCGCTTGTTCGGCAACGTATTCGGCGGTGAAAACCTCCTGCACGGCACCGGTTTCATTTTCATCTTCTACTTCATGGAGCTGCTGGTCGGCGTGATTCAGGCCTTGGTCTTCACATTACTGACCTCCGTTTACATTGGCCTCCTCTGTAATCACGAGGGTGGGGACCACGGGCACGACGAGAAGTCCGGGCACGCCACCGAATCACATCACTAAGCCTTTACCGCCGGGAGCGTGCCCAGTGCGCGCACGGCGGAATCCAACAAAAGCAACAAAAGCACATCACATGAACCTCCCCATCGCAGAAATCGCTGGCAACATCACCAGCGCCTTCGGTCTCCTCGGCGCCGCCATCGGCGTCGGTCTCATCGGGCTCAAGGCCGCTGAAGCCGTCGGTCGCAACCCGGGCGCATCCGGCAAGGTCCTCGTCCAGGCCATCATCGGTATGGCCCTCGCTGAAGGCCTCGGCATTCTCGCGCTGTTCCTCGCCAAGTAAGCCGTTTGATTTCCACCGGCAGTGCACCCCGCGTGCGCTGCCATTCCCTTTCCCGCCATGACGCTGCCTCTCATCTTCGCCGCCGCCGCACACACCACCGCCGACGCCAGCATCTCGGAACGCTTCGGACTCGAGCCGAAGTACATCGTCATGCAGGTGATCAGCTTCCTGGTCGTCCTCTTTGTGCTGTACAAGTTCGGCATCAAGCCGGTCACGGCCACGATGGAAGAGCGCACGCAAAAGATCGAAGCCGGCATCAAGGATGCCGAGGCGATGCATGCGAAACTAGCAGCCGCCCAACAAGAGAGCGCGGTCATCGTCAAAAAGGCCAACGTCGACGCCACCCGCATCGTCGATGAAGCGCGCAAAACCGCCAAGGACTTCCTCGACCGCCAAACGCAGGAAGCCACCTTAAAGGCGAGCGAACTCCTCGCAAAAGCCCAGCAGGCGATCGAACTCGAGCACAAAAAAATGCTCGCCGATGCACGTGGTGAAATTGCCCGGCTCGTGGTTGCCACCACCGAACGGGTACTCGCGAAGAAGCTGAGCGAGGCCGATCGTACCGCATATAATGAAACTGCGGCGCGCGAACTGACGAACGCCTGAACGCGTTCCGCAAGCACGCTCCCAATTTAAGCTCAAGTAATCTCCGCCCGCGCATGGCCACCGGCAAAAAACAAGTCCTCCAACTCGCCCGCCAGTTTCTCAAACTGAGCGTCGTTGACGGCACCTTGTCGGCAGAACGCGTCGCCGCGGTGCTGCAATACATCGAGAAGCACCGCCCCGCCCAAACCGTCGCAGTGCTACGTGCCTACCAGCGGCTCATCGTCACCGAGGTCGCACGCGGACAAGCGGTGGTTGAGCACGCCGGGGCCGTTTCCGACGCGACCCTAACAGGTATCAGCGCAGCCATGACAAAACGCTACGGCCGCAAGATCGGCGGGATCGCCCGCCGCAATGACTCCTTGATCGCCGGTCTGCGCGTCCGCGTCGGCGACGATGTTTTCGAATCGTCGGTCGCCGGTCAACTGGCCGCCCTCTCGGCCGCAGTCTAAACCAATCTCAGTTTTCCTTTTCAAACCCACTTTCCGATGAGCTCCGTCCTCGAACAAATCGAACATCAGATCGCCAAGCTATCCAGCAAGGCCATCAAAAAGAACACCGGCAACATCCGCACGGTCGCCGACGGCGTGGCCAAGATCGACGGCCTGTCCGACGTAATGTACAACGAAATGGTGCAGTTTCCCGGCGGCGCCATCGGCATCGCCCTGAACCTCGAACAAGACGAAGTCGGCTGCGTTGTCCTTGGAGACATCTCCAAATTGAAGGAAGGCGACGAAGTCCAGACCACCGGTCGGCTTCTCTCTGTGCCAGTCGGAACCGCACTGCTGGGTCGCGCCGTCGACGCTCTTGGCAATCCCGCCGACGGCAAGGGCCCGATCGCCGCCAAGGAAAACTATCCGGTCGAAAAAATCGCGCCCGGGATCATCGCCCGTAAATCAGTTTCTCAGCCGCTCTTCACCGGCATCATGGCGATCGACTCCATGATCCCGATCGGGCGCGGACAACGCGAACTGATCATCGGCGACCGCGGCACCGGTAAAACGACCATCGCAATCGACACGATCATCAACCAAGCGAAAATAAATAAGGTTGGTCTAGCTAGCGGCGACCCGAAATTTCGCCCGGTCTACTCCATCTACGTCGCAGTCGGCCAAAAAAACTCCAACATCGTACGTACGATGTCCGCACTCGAAGCCGCCGGCGCTTTGGAGTACACGATCATCGTCGCCGCTCCCGCCGCCGACAACCCGGCCAACCAATACCTCGCCCCGTTCTCCGGTGCCGCAATGGGCGAATGGTTCATGGAAAACGGCAAGGATGCCCTCATTGTTTACGACGATCTCTCCAAACACGCCGTCGCCTACCGCCAGATCTCGCTCATTCTAAAGCGTCCCTCCGGCCGCGAAGCTTATCCGGGAGACGTATTTTATCTGCACTCACGTCTCCTTGAACGCTCTGCCCGCCTGGACGGCAAGGGCTCACTCACGGCCCTCCCGATCATCGAAACACAGGCCGGCGACGTATCCGCCTACATCCCGACCAACGTGATTTCGATCACCGACGGCCAGATTTTTCTCGAAACCGATCTTTTCAATCAGGGTATCCGCCCCGCAGTGTCAGTCGGTCTTTCAGTTTCACGGGTCGGTTCCGCCGCGCAAATCAAGGCGACCAAGCAGGTCGGCGGTAAACTGAAGGGCGAACTCGCCCAATTCCGCGAACTCGCCGCATTCGCTCAATTTGGCTCGGATCTCGATGCTAAAACCAAGGCCCAACTCGAGCGCGGTGCGCGCATTGTGGAACTTTTCAAGCAGCCCGCTTTCAGCCCGGTGCCAATCGAACTCCAAGTCGCAATCCTGTTCGCTATGCAGAAGGGCATCTTCGACGTAATCGAAACCCGCAAGGTTGTCGCAGCTGCCCAATCAATGAAGGATTTCTTCACGACGCGGAAAGACGCGCTCCTGACCGAGATTCGCAACAAGGCCGCCCTCGACAAGGAAATCGAGGCCAAACTCCAGACGGCATGCGAAGAGTGGAAAGCTACCTTCTCCGCCTGAACCGTTAGTAACGCCTCCAGCCCTACGTCCCACGCCTCCTAATGGCTTCACCCCGCGACATCCGCCGGCGCATCAAGTCGGTCAAGAACACCCGCCAAATCACCAAGGCGATGGAGCTCGTCGCCGCTTCGAAGATGAAGAAGGCGCAGCAGGCGGCACTTGCCGGCCGCCCCTACGCCGAATTAATGGCCCGCATGCTCGCGGCCCTCGCCGATCGCGTTGAGGAGGCCCAACACCCCTTCTTGGTGAAGCGCGAGGTCAAGACACGTGGCATCATCTTGGTGACGTCCGACAAGGGACTCGCCGGACCGCTGAACTCCAATCTCTTTAAGCTCGTCACTGAAATCCAAACTCCGGCGAAATACGCTGTGATTGGACGCAAGGGCACCCAGTTCATCGCCCGAACCCACCGCGATCTGCTCGCCGATTTCACGGTTTCCGACCGCGTCGCGTTTGCCGAGGTAAAAGTCGTAGCCGAATTCATGGTTAAGCAATACCTGGACGGCGTCGTGGATACCGTTGAAATCCTTTGGCCACGCTTCCGCAACACGCTGATTCAAGTTCCCACGCTGCTGACGCTGCTCCCTCTCTCCAGCGTCACGGATGTCATCGCCGATCTTCGCGCCGACGCTGGCCAAGCCGCGCCAACGAAATCCAACCCGGTCGAACAGCAGATGCTGTTTGAACCCAACCCGGAAACTGTACTCGCGGCCCTACTACCGCTCTACGTCAACCGCGAAGTCCACCAGCAGGTGCTCGATGCGCGCGCGTCCGAACACAGCGCCCGCATGGTGGCAATGAAGACGGCCAAGGACAACGCCACCAAGCTGCTCGGGGATCTTACCCTGGAGTATAACAAGGCGCGTCAGGCCGCGATCACCCAGGAGATTCTGGAAATCGCCGCCGCCCAATTCACAGCCTGATCGGCTTACCCAATTCCACGTTCCTCCCTTTAAGATAAATGAACACAGGCAAAATCGTCCAAGTCATCGGCCCAGTCGTCGACGTCCAGTTCGCGGAAAACTGCATCCCGCCGATCTATCAGGCGCTCACCATCGACTTCACGGCCGCCGGCACCAAGCAACTGCTGACGCTCGAAATCCAACAGCACCTTGGCGACGGCGTCGCGCGTACCATTGCCATGTCCTCCTCCGAGGGTCTGGTCCGCGGTATGACTGTGATTGATACGGGCTCCCCGATTTCCGTCCCGGTCGGCGACGGCGTGCTCGGGCGCATCTTTGACGTCACGGGCAACACCGTCGACGGCAAGGGACCGGTCAAGTTCGACAAAAAGTACCCGATCCACCGCGCCGCACCGGCTCTCGTAGATCAGGACACCCGCGCCAACATCCTTGAAACCGGAATCAAGGTCATCGACCTGATCGCGCCGTTCACGAAGGGCGGCAAGGTCGGGGCCTTCGGCGGCGCCGGAGTCGGGAAAACCGTGGTCATCATGGAACTCATCAACAACATCGCCAAGGCACACGGCGGATACTCCGTGTTTGCCGGGGTGGGTGAGCGCTCCCGTGAAGGCAACGACCTTTACCATGAAATGTCCGAGGCTGGCGTAATCGACCAGAAGGACCTTTCCAAATCAAAGGTTGCCCTTGTCTACGGCCAGATGAATGAGCCGCCAGGGGCCCGTATGCGCGTCGCCCTTTCGGCGCTCGCCATGACCGAATACTTCCGCGACGAAAAAAATCAGGACGTCCTCTTATTCGTCGATAATATCTTCCGTTTCTCGCAGGCAGGCTCCGAAGTATCCGCCTTGCTCGGACGCTCACCGTCCGCCGTCGGCTATCAGCCGACGCTCGCGAACGAAATGGGGCAGCTCCAGGAGCGCATCACTTCCACCAAGAAGGGTTCCATCACCTCGTTCCAAGCCGTGTACGTGCCGGCCGACGATTTGACCGATCCGGCGCCCGCAAACACCTTCGCCCACCTCGATTCCACCATCGTTTTGGAACGCTCAATCGCCGAGCTCGGTATCTATCCCGCCGTCGATCCGCTTTCATCCGTATCGAAGGCCCTCCAAGCCGACATTGTGGGCGAAGAGCACTACCGCGTCGCCCGCGAAGTGCAACGCGTGTTACAACGTTACAAAGACCTTCAGGATATCATCGCGATCCTGGGCCTCGACGAACTTTCCCCAGAGGACAAACAAACGGTTTATCGCGCCCGGAAGATCCAGCGCTTCCTGTCGCAGCCGTTCGCGGTCGCTGAAGTATTTACCGGCACCCCTGGCAAATACGTCTCGGTCAAGGAGACCGTGCGCGGCTTCAAGATGATCCTAGACGGTCAACTCGATGACGTGACCGAAGGTGACTTTTACATGAAAGGTGGCATCGACGAGGTGCTCGCCGCCGCCAAGAAGGCCTGATCACCAACATGGCTCTCACCCTCGAAATCGTCACACCCGACGCCCGGGTATATTCTGACACAATCGACACCGTGGTCATCCCGACCGCAGAGGGTGAAGTCGGTATTTTGCCGGGTCACATCCCGCTGATTACCCAAGTCGAACACGGCGAGCTTCGGGTCACCAAGGGAACCGAAACGCTGTTCTTAGCCGTCGGCGGAGGCTTTGCCGAAGTCGAAGGTGACCGCATCTGCGTCTTGGCTGAACATGCGATCACCGAAGAAAAGATCGACGAAAAGGCCGTCGAAGAGGCCATGAAACGTGCAGAGAAGGAACTCGATGAGGCTAAGAATCTGGATCCGCAGGCGTACGAGCACCTCCAGAATCTAGTGCGCTACTCGGGGGTGCAATTGGCGGTAAAGCGCCGCCGGCGTTAAACGCCTCTTGATACCGAACTTTATGCGCCCGATGGAAACATCGGGCTTTTTTGTGCGTGCGTATAAACCCAAACCACGCGCTAACGAACGCAAGACACGCAGCGCCAAACTAACCGCGAATCTCTAGAATTCCGGAAAATAAACGCCTCGCCAAAGGCCTTTTACTTGCCCGGCGCTGAAACCGAGTCTCAATACCGCCTTCGCTGACATTGTATGATTCCGACGCCCATCAACGCACTGGTTCCCTTGTGCCAGCTACCCGCCGGCTCCATGGGCCGAGTACGGGAGCTCACCGGCAACACCGATTTTTGCCAACGCGTGCGCGAAATGGGCATAGGAGAATCCACCTCTGTCACCAAAGTCGGCGGCCGAGGGCCCTTCGTTTGTCAGGTCAACGGACTACGCATCGCCTTAAGCCATGACGCGGCGATGTGCATTTTAGTCGAGAAAATCGGACCGCACTGAGCTGTCGGCACCTTCGACCCGATGAAGCTCTCCGAACTTCCGGTCGGCACTAACGCCATCGTCCGCGAGTTACCAAACCCGGACCCAGCCAACATCCGCCTACGAGAAATGGGGTTATTGGCCGGAACCAAGCTTTCCCTCATCCGCGTCGCGCCACTCGGCGACCCAATCGAAATCAAGCTCCGCGGCTACCACCTGACTATCCGCAAAACGGAAGCAGACCACATCCTTGTTGATCCGGTACCCTGAAATGCTGCTGCCCCCGCATATCACCAGCAACTCGACTTCCGCCACCCGCAACCCGGTTTACGCGCTCGTCGGAAATCCCAATTGCGGTAAGAGCACGTTGTTCAATGCACTCACTGGTCTGAAGCAAAAGGTCGGGAATTATCCCGGCGTCACCGTCGAAAAAAAGATCGGCACCGCTTATTCCCAACACGGTACACCGATCACCGTGGTGGATCTTCCAGGCTCTTATTCTCTGGCCGCACGCTCTCCGGACGAGGCGGTCACCCGCGACGTCCTCCTCGGGCGTCGCGCGGACACGCCGCAGCCCGACCGGATTCTCTGTGTGGTCGATGCGACCAATCTCGAACGAAACCTGTATCTCGTTCACCAAATCCTCGACCTCGGCCGGCCCGTAATCCTAGTCCTAAATATGATGGATCTCGCCGCTGCCGCCGGCGCCGAGATCAAGCTGGATAAGCTGGAAGCCGAACTCGGCATCCCGGTAATCGCCTGTGAAGCAGTCAACGGTCGGGGTGTAATCGACCTCAAGCTCGCCATGAGCCGCGCCGATCTGCCTCTTTCGCGGCACGCTTGGGACGTTCCAGCGGCCATCGCTCCCGCCGTCGCCGAGTTGCAGGCGTCCCTTACCGCCAACGACGGCAAGTCCCCTCTCATCGCCCGCGCAGAAGCCCTTTTGCTTCTGACCGATCGAGACTCCCTACGCGTCGCAGGCTCCAAACCACTGAGCGCACGCACGGCGGAAACGCTGGCGATCTGGCAACGCCGCTGGGAAGGGGAGGGGACCGACTGGGCCGGTATCTTGGTTAACTCGCGCTATGAGGCGATCGGTGCCATCGCGGCCGAGGTGGTAACCGCCGGTCATACCCCGGGACCGTCCACATCCGATCGTATCGATGATATCGTGACTCATCCACTGTGGGGTTGGCTGACCCTCGGCGGCGTAATGGCGGCTCTATTCCTGAGCATTTTCACGTTGGCGGAATTCCCCATGAATTTCATCGACGGCCACATCGCCGCCCTGTCCGACCAGGTGAAAGCCGCCATGAGTCCGGGCGATCTACGCGACCTTATCACCGACGGCGCCATTGCCGGCGTCGGCGGCGTTCTGGTTTTTCTGCCGCAAATCCTCATCCTGTTTTTCTTCATCGGCCTGCTGGAAAGTACCGGCTACATGGCACGCGCAGCCTTTATTATGGACCGCTTGATGAGCCGGGTCGGCCTCAACGGAAAGAGCTTCATTCCCCTGCTCAGCTCCTACGCGTGCGCAATTCCCGGGATCATGGCAACCCGCACCATCGAGGATCACAAGGACCGACTCGTAACCATTATGGTCGCCCCGCTGATGAGCTGCTCGGCTCGACTACCGGTCTATTTGCTCATGATCGCCGCGCTGCTGCCGGGCGACAGTGTGCCGATATGGAGCAAAGTCGGGCTGATGTTGCTCATGTATACCTTGGGCACCGTCGGCGCATTCGCCTTTGCGTGGCTTTTCAAGCGTACGCTTCTCAAGGGCGCTCCGCCGCTGATGATCATGGAACTGCCTCCGTACCGCTTGCCGGGCTTGCGGGATGTCGCCCTACAGATGTTTGAACGAGCCTGGATTTTTCTGCGCCGCGCAGGAACGGTAATTCTAGGCATCAGCATCATCCTCTGGTTCTTAACCGCCTATCCCAAGGCACCCGCCGGATCCAACGAGCAACAACAACTCGCGCAGAGCTTCGCCGGACGCGCCGGTCACGCCTTGGAACCCGCCATCAAACCCTTGGGCTTCGACTGGCAGATTGGGATCGGACTAATAACCTCATTCGCCGCCCGCGAGGTGTTTGTTTCAACCATGGGCGTCGTATTCAACGTGGAGTCGGCGAAGGACAACACCACTCCGCTCCGACAGGCCTTATTGGCCGCGAAGTGGCCGGATGGCAGGAAACTATTTACCCCGTTGGTCTGCTTCACCCTCATGATCTTCTACGTATTTGCGATGCAGTGCGTCAGCACAATCGTTGTGGTGCGGCGTGAAACCAATTCGTGGCGTTGGCCTCTTTTTCAGATCGGGTATCTTACGGGAACCGCGTGGCTCGTTTGCATCCTCGTTTACCAGACTGGCCGAGCGCTGGGCTTCGGCTAATCTGATCCGGCCAACACTCAACGCTCGCCGAAGTTTCCCCCCTTGTCTCCCGCATTCCAAACCATCGCCGCCCTCATCATCGTCGCATTGGCGGCTTTAGGGCTGACTCGGCACGCGATGGCCAGCCGCCGTAGTCACGGCTGCGGCGGGAACTGTGCGTGTCCGACTCGGGAATTGAAACGCCCGGGCGAATAACCAGCCTGATCTATCCCCATGGAAGTTCTCATTCGTGATACGGCCGAGATCGGTTGCATTCTCGGCGCCAAGATAATCGCCAACGTCATCCGCGAAAAGCCGAACGCCGTCCTCGGACTCGCGACCGGCCGCACCCCGCTCCGGCTCTACCAAGAACTGATTCGGATGCATCGGAACGAGGGCCTCGATTTCAGCCGGATCACGACCTTCAACCTCGACGAATATGTGGGGTTGGCGCCGACGCACACGCAGTCGTACCGGCTTTTCATGCAGGAAAGCCTTTTCCAGCACGTCAACATCGACCTCTCCCGCACCCACGTACCCAATGGGATCGCCCCCGATCTCCATGCGGAATGTCGATCGTACGAGACCCGAATCGCAGATGCCGGTGGCATCGACATCCAATTGCTCGGGCTCGGCCGCAACGGCCATATCGGTTTCAATGAACCCACCGGGTCACTTCGCTCCCGCACCTGGATCAAGATCTTGTCGGAACAAACCTTGAAAGATAACAGCGAGGTCTTCGGCTCACTCGACGCCATGCCCAAACACGCGATCACGATGGGCGTCGGCACCATCCTGGAGGCACGCCGTTGCCTGCTCCTCGCCTTCGGTCCGGCCAAGGTGCGCGCGGTCGAACACATGGTCGAAGGCCCGCTCGCTGCCATTTGCCCCGGATCCGCACTGCAACTGCATCCGCGCGCCACCGTGATCCTCGACGAAAATTCCGCCGCCGGTCTGCACTATGCCGACCACTACCGGTGGATCGATCGCCACAAGTTCGACTGGCAGCGCCACACCTGAGCGCACCCAAGCCGTGGCTGGAGTTCCTCATCGCAGCGAAACCCAAACCCGCCGGCCACACTTAGCAAATTCTGACCACGGTCACTCAAGCAGGGGACCGAGCCACCGCCGTATTACCATGCAAATCCCCTGTTCGCTCCGCAAAGTTTCGCTGCTCATTCTCGCCCTGCTGGCAACGTCGGTCACCGCTCAAATCGCACCTAGCCGATCCACCGGCCTGCCCGACCGCGCAGCCGACGAACCGGTCAAGCTCACTCCGTTTGTGGTCGAAGAGTCAGAAGATCGTGGATACGCCGCCACCTCGACCCTCGCCGGCACCCGCCTCCGGACCGACCTGCGTGATGTCGGCGCCGCCATCTCGGTCGTAACCTCGCAGTTCATGGCGGACACCGCATCGACCAACGTGCGTGACATCCTCATCTACACCACCAACACCGAGGCGGGCGGCTTCGAGGGCAACTTCTCGGGCGTCGACACGGGCAATAAATTCTCCAGCGCGGAGTCTACGCTCCAGAGTCCGCAAAATTCCACCCGGGTACGCGGCCTCGCCGGCGCGGACCTTACCAGGGATTTTTTTCTGACGAACATCCCGATGGATTCGTACAACACCGAGCGCGTCGACATCTCGCGCGGGGCGAACGCCATCCTCTTCGGCCTCGGCAGCCCCGCCGGCATCATCAACAACCAACTGAAGGCGGCAAACCTAACCAAGAATACCTACTCGTATCAGCAAGCCTTCGGCCGGTTCGACTCCCACCGCGAAATGGTTGATGTCAACCAGGCGATCGCCAAAGGCCGGTTGGCGCTCCGCGTGGTCGCTCTGAACAAAGCGGACAAATACCAACAAAAGCCGGCGTTCGAGGATGACCAGCGCCTCTTTACCACGCTCAAGTGGGAACCTCGGCTCATCACAGACGGCCTTACCCAGTTTCAAGTCAGTTTCGAAAACGGCAAAACCAAGTCGAACCGCCCGCGTCCCACGCCGCCGCAGGACGGACTTTCCGCCTGGTACAACGTGCTCAACAAGATTTCCGTTGATCCGACCAACCCCACGGCGGTCACAAGCAACCCGTTTCTCTTCGCCCATCTCGGCTCCACCGGCCGCTGGTTCGGCCAAGTCGGCGCGGTTTTCACCGACCCCGCTTCGTCGGTCCAAGGCGGCAACGGCGTCCCGCCATTCATGATCAGCCGCGGCGGCGTACCTTACACCCAATGGTATGCCATTGGCGCCTACACCGCCCAAGGCAACAGCCCGAGCTTCTTTCTGAACCAACAGTTCGCCCCCGCCGGACAATCCTACACCGGACTCTGGCGCTATCAGGAACTCCGCGACCCCTCTGTCTTCGACTTCTACAACACGCTTCTCGACGGACCCAATAAACAAGAGCGCTCGGACTTCCGCGCCTTGAGCGCAACTTTCCGCCAGACGTTTTTCCGCGATCTCGTCGGGTTCGAATTGGCCTACAACCAGGAGACCCACAACCGCGACAACTTCGGCATGTTCGGCTACGACGCCTACACGATCTTCGTCGACGTCAACAGCAAGCTCGTCGACGGTGCGCCGAATCCCAACTTCGGCCGCCCGTACGTTGCCTCGGACTCTATCGGCAACAATTATGTGGATACCAAGCGGGACGCCAAGCGGGCCACCGCCTACGCCACCCTCGATCTGAAAAACCACGCGGGCTGGCTGCGCCACCTCGGCAAGCACGTCTTCACCGGCACCTACACCGATCAGGGCAACGACAATTTCTACCGCAGCATCAACGGCTACTCGTACGGACTCGACCTGAACGCCTACGCCAACAACCCGACCGCCACGACCTATCCCGCCTACGCCGCGATTCATTACCTCGGGCCCTCCCTCGCGAACCTGAGCTCACCGGCCGGGGCCAACATCCAGGGTATCACGGCTGTCCATACGCCGCAGGCAACCGGTACCGCCCTCGTCTTCGACGCCCGCATCAACCAAATGGTCCGCGTGCCCGTCACAACCATCTCCGCGAGCGAACGCGACATCAGCAAGCTATACTCGGGCGCCTCGAAAAACTCCAACCGCACCAAGAGCAAGTCCGCAGTGTGGCAGGGCTATCTCCTCTCCGATAAACTCGTCGGCCTGGTCGGTTGGCGCGAAGACGAATTCGATCTCCGCGACGCCGGCCCGGCACGGCTGGCCTCGGTCACGGGCGAAACCGATCCTTACAACCCCGTCTGGACGCTCCCCTCGACCCCGACCATTTACGCCAAGGACTCGACCATCAGCTGGAGCGGAGTGTTGCACGCCCCGGATTGGGCGAAGCGCCTGCTCCCGCGCGGCACCGATCTCAGCTTCTCGTATAATCAAGCGAAGAACTTCCGCCCGTCGTCCACCATCGCCGACGTCTACGGCCGGCCGTTCAGCCCGCCCGCCGGCAAAACCAAGGATCTCGGTTTCACGATCTCCGCCCTCGACCAGAAATTCACTCTGCGCGTGAACCGCTACCGCACGACGCAGGCGAACGACAACGCGACGTTCTACAACACTTTTTGGCCCGGCAATGACGTCACCCGGGCCATGAACGGCATGCGCCAGGCCAACGTCAACGAAGTCGTCATCAACAAGTGGTTCGGCTTCAGCCCGAATGATCCGCGCTACCTCCCGCTGCGGGCGAGCCTGACCAATCCCGCCCAGGCCGCCGTCCTCAACCCGGCCCTCACCGCCGCCGAAACCACCTTCCGCAATGCGTGGTTCACCCAACGCACCCGCGAAGAATGGCTGCGCCCGGTCGATCCGCTGCTCGCCAGCAGTTGGAACTTCGCCCAAGCCGCCAACGGCGGCACCTGGAGCGCAACCCGTCCACCAAACGTCGGCAACATCGCCGACACCGTTTCAGAAGGATGGGAGTTCGAGGGTACCTACAACCCGACGCGCAACTGGCGCATCACCTTCAACGCGGCCCGCCAAGAAGCAAAGAAGTCCAACGTCGGCGCGGACTTCGCTGAATTTATCAAGCGCAACCTACCGCTGTGGACCGACGGCAACGGCAAGCTCGCGACCAATATCCGTGAAATGGAGGGCTTGGAGGACATCACCTACTTCGGCGCCTTCGGCACCTCCCAACTCGGCAATCTGGCGATCATCAATATGTACGTGCCCTACTTGAACGCCCTCGCCGCCGACGGCTCGCCCGTGCAGGAACTGCGCCGCTGGCGCTTCAACGCCGTCACCCATTATGATTTCCGCTCGGACCGCCTCAAGGGCTGGAGCATCGGCGGTGCGGTGCGGTGGCAAGACCGCGTCGCCACCGGTTTCCCGGTGAAGAAGAACGACGCCGGCTCCTGGGTGTACGATGTCACCAAGCCGTACTACGGCAGCGACGAAATCAACTATGACGGCTGGCTGCGCTACGGGCGCAAAATGATGAACGACCGGATTACCTGGCGAATCCAGCTCAACGTCCGCGATATCTTCGGGGGCAAAGATCTGATCGCCGTCACGTCGCAACCCAACGGATCCGTCGCCAGCGCCCGGATACCGCAGCCAAACAAGTGGACGATCACCAACTCATTTGAATTCTGATGCCCGCCGCGCCTTCAACCCTGCGCGAAAAGATCGGTCAGCTACTCAATGTTGGATTCCGCGGGTGTACGCCCGCCGAATCCGCACGGATCGCCCGTGACCTCCGCGACCTGCATCTCGGGGGCGTCATCCTCTTCGACCAAGAGATGGCGGATGCGACGACCCATCGGCGCAACATCGAGTCGCCGGCGCAGGTCAGGACTTTGATTTCGTTTCTACAGCAACAGGCGACGGTGCCGCTGCTCGTATCGATCGATCAGGAGGGTGGGCGGGTGAACCGGCTCAAACCGGTCTATGGCTTTCCCGAGAGCATTTCCCACGAGGAACTCGGCCGGCTCAACGATCCCGCGGCCACCTATCGTCACGCCGCCGCCACCGCCCAGACCCTCGCCGGACTTGGGATCAACCTCAATCTGGCGCCGGTCGTCGACCTTGACGCCCACCCCGACAATCCGATCATAAAGGGCAAAGGCCGGTCCTTCTCCGCCGACCCCGAAGCCGTCGCGCGGCACGCGGCGGAATTCGTCCGCGCCCACCGGGCCCACCGCATTCTGACCTGCGCGAAACATTTTCCCGGACACGGCTCAGCCACCGGCGACACTCACCTTGGCCTCGTCGACGTGACGTCGACGTGGAGCGAGCGGGAGCTGATTCCCTTTCAGCGCCTGATCGCCGCCGGCAACTGCGACGCGATCATGACGGCGCACGTCTTCAACGCAAAGCTCGACCCGGCGCATCCCGCGACACTTTCGCGGGCCGTGATCACCGGCATCCTGCGGGAGCGGCTCGGCTTCGACGGCGTGATCTCCAGCGACGACATGGAGATGAAGGCGATCTCGAGCTGCTACGGCCTGGAAAAATCCGTACCCGCCGCGATCGAGGCGGGCCTCGATGTGCTCTGCTTTGGCAACAACCTCAGCTACGATCCGGGCATCGCGCGGAAGGCGAGCGACATTCTCGTGCGCGCCGTGGAGTCGGGCCGTATCTCGGAGGAACGCATCGATCAGTCCTGCCGGCGCGTGCTCGCCCTGAAACGCCAAGCTGGTCTGATTCCGTAATATGAATCCCCCGCCCGGCGCCGGCACCCGCAGTCCCTGGGCGTGGATCCCCTCGCTGTATTTCGCCCAGGGCATCCCGTACGTCGTCGTGATGACGCTCTCGACGGTACTCTACAAAAACCTTGGCATCTCCAACACCGACATCGCGCTCTACACGAGCTGGCTCTACCTGCCCTGGGTCATCAAGCCGCTTTGGTCGCCGCTGGTCGATCTGTTTAGCACCAAGCGGCTCTGGATCGTAACGTTACAATTTGTGATCGGCTTGGCGTTCGCGCTCGTGGCATTTACGCTGCCGGGACCGGGAGTTTTCAAACTCTCGCTCGCGGTGTTCTGGCTCATGGCCTTCAGCTCCGCCACGCACGACATCGCAGCCGACGGCTTTTATCTGCTCGCCATGAAACACGGCGAGCAGGCGGCCTTTGTCGGCGTCCGTAGCACGTTCTACCGCCTGGCCAGTCTATCGGCCCAGGGCGGACTGGTTTACCTTGCCGGGCGCTGGCAGGAGACCACCGGCAGCATTGTCCAAGCATGGTCGCTGGTGTTCGGGCTTCTCGCCGTGGTGTTTATCGCCGTAGCCGCATATCACTTCTTCGCGTTGCCGAAGCCGGAGTCAGACCGACCGACGGCCGGTGGTCAGGAGCTCACCCGCGAGTTTTTTGCGGTGTTCGCTGCTTTTCTGCGCAAGCCCGACATCTTCACCGTCCTCGCCATGCTCCTGCTCTACCGGCTCGCCGAGTCGCAGGCCCTGAAACTGCTTTCCCCCTTCCTCCTCGACAAGCGCGAGGCCGGCGGCCTCGGACTCACAACCCAACAGGTGGGTATCGTTTACGGCACGGTCGGCGTTGCCGCGCTCACGATTGGCGGGCTCACCGGCGGCTTGGTCATTTCACGCCATGGCCTGCGGCGGCTGGTTTGGCCGATGATCTTCGCGATGCACGCGCCGATTGTAGCGTTTCTTCTCCTCGCCATCTTCCAGCCAGGCAACCTCTGGGTCATCGGCTCGGCGCTGGCGGTGGAACAATTCGGTTACGGCTTCGGCTTCACCGCCTACATGCTCTACATGATGATGGTGGCCGATGGTCCGCACAAAACCGCGCACTACGCTATCTGCACCGGGTTCATGGCCCTCGGGATGATGCTGCCAGGTATGGCCGCCGGCTGGATTGAAGATCACATCGGCTACGTGAAGTTCTTCTCCTGGGTGCTGGCCTGCACAATTCCGTCCTTTATCGTCATCGGCCGCCTCAAGATCGATCCTGCATTCGGCAAGAAACTTCCGGCCAATTAGTCCCGGCAAACGCCTGTTCAGCCGTTTCAACTTAAGTCGTAACCGCGTTGGAACGTAGCGCCAACGTGCTCCTCCGCCGCACCGACGTTTTCCCTTCCGGCTCAAACGCGGCGCCAAAATATTTTTTATGGGATTGTCAGGATCCGTCACGGGCCCTTGCGCACGGAGTGGGTCCGCGGGAGACTCCAACCACGACCATGCGCTGTACGTTCATCGGTTTCATTACGTTGCTGTCCATCCTAGGGAGTCCTGCGCGGTCGGCGCCGCCCATTTGGACCGGCGACCCGGCCCGCGCCGCGGCCGAACTCGAGCGCCAGTGGCCTGCGATCGCTGACGCCAAACAAGTCCTCGGCATCCGCGGCACACTCCGCTTCGCCCTCGAGGCCTCGGGCCTGCGCTGGCACCCCGAACGTGTCGAAACCGCGATCGCCCGCGCCCGCGCCATGCAGGATCTCGATCCCGGCAGCCTGAACCGGGGTAATTTCAAATGGCGCAGCGACCACCCGTCTGTACTCGACCGCAACGGCGTGGAATTCGCCGTGCAGTTGGCCGCACTCTTGCGTCTTCGATTCTCCGATACGCTGACGCCAAGCGCCCGCACCACGCTCGAGGCGCTGCTGACCGACGCCGTCGCCGGGCTCCGGGGCCACGAGGTGAAGGTCGAGTACACGAATATCTTTGTGATGAAGGCATGGGGCCTGATCGCCACCGGTGAGGCGCTCGGGCAACCGGACGTGGCATCCGACGGTTACGCGCGCTGGCAAAGCTGGCTTGAATTCACCGCGCGCCACGGCATCGGCGAGTACGGTGCGGTCACCTACTATGGCGTCGACCTCGATTCTCTCGCGTTGCTCGCAAGATTTGCCGGCCGGCCCGAAGTCCGGGCGCAGGCCGCCACCGCCATGCACTACCTCTGGGCCGACATCGCGGCCAATTGGTGGGCCCCGGGCGACCGCCTCAGTGGCGCCAACGCCCGGAGCTACGATTACCTGTACGGCCGCGGCTATCTCGAGGCGCATACCTGGACCGCGGGCTGGTTGCGGGCGCGACCAGAGTTAGAAGGCGCCGGCTGGCTCGGCGGCGCACACGACAACCAGACCGTGCTGCGCGACCTCGTAACGATGCCACCGCCGGCGGAATGGACCGAGCCGATTAGAACCCAAATTCCCCGGACCGTCGTCCAACGCTGGGGCCGAGAGCCGGAGCACCGGGCCGTCAACTGGATCGGCCGTCACGTCAGTATCGCCTCGTCCGGCAGCTCACGAGGAACGGATGAGCGCACTCTGGTCGCCAATCTCGGCAACTCACCGGACGTACCCCAACTCACTCTGTTTATGGACGGTCGCGGTGATCCGTTCGGCACGAATAAAATCGCCAATGCCGCCAACCAAGCAAAGGCGCTGCATCTGACTCCATTCCTCGCCACCGTGCAACGCGGGCCGGACGTCCTCCAAGTCCTCTCGCTTGAACCCCTCGGACCCAAGACGCGCTACAACGCGGGGGAACTCGCGTGTTTCCTGACCCATCTCACGCTGCCCGCGAACACCGAGGTCTGGCTCGGAGATGAGCGCGCGAAGCCCGGCACAGCCGAAAATCCAACCGTCATCCCCGGCGAAAAACCTTTCTTTATTCGTCTCGGCGCAGGTGCACTCGGCGTGCGAGTGCTGCTGGCAACGACGACGAGCGGAGACCCGGCCCCGATTCACTACATCGCCGACGGCCGAAAGGCGGTCGCCCATCGACTCACGATTTCGCACTCCACCTCGGAGCCCACGGGACGCGGTACGGTCGTGGTTTGGGTCCAGGCCACGGACAACCTCGAAGACACCGCGTTCTCCGCGTGGCGGAAGAAATTCTCCGCCGCCCGCGCCACCGTACGTATGCACGGTAATATCGTCGAGGCCCGCGCCTCTGGTCTTTCCGGCCCGCTGCGCATCGAAGCGGATGTCGAGAAGGGTGAGCGCCGGCTACTTCAGGGTGGCGAACCGGATGCGCTGCTGGGCGTCAATGATCGCGACCTGGGCCGCGAAATCCTCGGCGCGTTTTCCCGGGGAACCGGGCCATAGCCCGGCGCGTAAGCGCAGGGAATTTACAGAGGGCCTTGGTCTCGGCGCCCACGCGCTAGGCCACGGGCTTTTCGTCCTGCCGTCTCAATACAGCAGGTACTTCGCCCGCTCGCGGCGGAACTTTTCTTCACCCGCTTGCCAAGCACCGACAATCGCGGCGGCCGGATGACCAGCTTGAAGCGCGCGGCGCGTAGCGTCCGTGCCATTCACCTTGTCGAACATGTCGAACTTCTTGTTCGCCTTCACCGCTTCGGCAAAAACGTCGATGCCCGCCACCTGCCGCAGCGCCTCCAGCGCGTAGTAGTTGATCGCGGTCAGCGGCGCGCCCGCGGAATCCGTGAAGTGGACCTGCACGCCGCCGATGACCTCGTCCTTGAACGTCGCATAATACGGCTTGTAGGTCAGCGGCCGGAAGAAAACGCCGGGCAACGCGTAGCCGTTCAACCTCGCCGCCAACGCATACGGATCCACTTTCGGTGCGGCGATGGTCTGAAACGGCAGTGTATAGCCAACCCCGATACTGACGCCGCCGATCTCGCCCAGCATACCGGTTGCCGCCTGAAACAATGGCGAATCTCCGTGCGGAATGTGCGGAGAAGCCGGCACCCACGGCAGGCCGGTGTCGCCCCACACCATCACCCGCTTCCAGCCCTGCAATGGCACCACGGTAAGTTTGCAGGGTTTCTTGATCCAGCCGCGGTCGTTGATCATCCGCGCCAATTCGCCGCAGGTCAGCCCGTAGACGTAGGGCACGTCCCACTGACTTACAAAGGAGCGAAACTTGTCCTGCTGCACGCCAGGGCCCTCGACGCGCAGCCCGCCGAGCGGGTTAGGCCGGTCAAGCACGACGAACTCCACGCCAGCCTCGGCGCAGGCTTCCATCGCCATGCCCATCGTGCTGACAAACGTATACGAGCGGCAGCCGGTGTCCTGCAAATCGTACACGACGGCGTCGAGCCCCTGCAGCATCTTCGGCGTCGGCTTGCGCGTCGCGCCGTAGAGCGAGTGTACCGGCAGGCCGGTGCGGACATCCACGCGGCTCTCGACTTTGTCACCGGCCGGCACATCGCCATAGATGCCGTGCTCCGGTCCGAACAAGGCCACCAAGGTGACGCCCGGGGCGCGGCGCAGTACTTCGATGGTCGTTTCCAGACGTCGGTTCACCCCGGAGGGATTGGTGATGAGCCCAACGCGCCTGCCCACGAGTTCCTTGAAACCGCCGGCGGCGAGCACCTCGTTGCCCAACTTCACCACCGGTTCGGCACCGCACCCGGAAAAAAGTAAACCGAGCAACACCGCAAAAAACGCGATCTTCATGGACTGAAAAATTAAGCCGGCAAAACCGCGGAGCCAGCTGTTTCGAGGTTTCGCGATGGCGGGCGGCGGGCTGGAAAGACGCCGCTCGGTTCGCGGTTGAGCCGATGCGGAGACTGCACTCGAATCAGCCGACCTTACCCTGCATGAAAATCCACCCCCGCTGGTCTCTGTCGGTATTGCTCGTCGCCACTATCGGCCTGGTCGCCGGTTGCCTGCATCGGCCGCGCACGTTTTTACCGCGGCAGGGAGACGAGATCATCATCGCCGGTCAGTTGTTTCACACGGGAACGCGCGTCGTCACCTGGCTGGACGCCGGTGGCTACGACGGCTACCGCGTCGAGCGCCGTTTCAGTCCGTGGGCGGACAGCAATTGGGAAAAAACCCGCGAGGCGGTGAAGGATATCCGCTCGCCGAACCGCTACGGACCGCGGTCCGACGGCCTGACGCCCGAGGAATTCGAGCGCGTGCGCGGCGGCGGTTGGGACCTGCCGCTCCTGCAGCGGAGCGTGGATCAGTTCGTGATCCACTACGACGTCGCGGGCGTCAGCAAGCAGTGCTTCAAAATTCTCCACGACCTCCGCGGCCTGAGCGTACACTTCATGTTGGATATCGACGGGACGATTTATCAGACGGTCGACCTCAAGGAGCGCACCTGGCACGCCACCACCTCGAACACGCGTTCGATCGGCATCGAGATCGCCAACATGGGCGCCTATCCGCCCGGCGCGCACAAGACGCTCGACGAGTGGTATCCCAAAGACCAGGACGGCAAGCCGGTCATCCGGGTCCCGGAACGTTACGGTGATCCGATGATCTATACGAAGAACTTCACCGGCCGCCCCGCGCGGCCCGAACTGATTGCGGGCGAGGTTCAGGGCACGCACCTGCTACAATATGACCTGACCCCGGAACAATACACGGCGGTCACCAAGCTCACCGCCGCCCTCTGCAAAGTGTTTCCCAAAATGAACTGCGACTATCCCCGTGAGGCGGACGGCAGGCTCGTGATGAAGAAGCTGCCCGATGAAACGCTGAAGGCCTACGGCGGCGTGCTCGGGCACTTCCACGTGCAGACGAACAAGATCGATCCGGGTCCGGCGTTTGACTGGGACCGCGTGATCGGCGGCGCGCGGCGGATGCTCGGCCTGCCCGAGTTGAAGCCCGGCGCGCAGGACGCCAAGCCGGTGCCCCCCGTGACGGCGGTCCCGGCCGCGCCGTGAGGGGTTTGCTGGAGGCCCGGCCGCTGGCCGGGTTCGTGTAATCCGACGCGGTTAGACCCGGCCAACGGCCGGGCGTACCGTGGAGAAATTCCGGGCGAAAAAAAGGCCCGCCGAAGCGGGCCTAGGAAACTTACTTGATCTCCAGCTGCGGGCGGGACGGCTCCGGCCAGTCGATGTGGTAGAACTGGCCGCGCGGCTTGTCGGTACGCT
The DNA here is from genome assembly GCA_903820035.1 of uncultured Opitutia bacterium. Classification (GTDB taxonomy): domain Bacteria; phylum Verrucomicrobiota; class Verrucomicrobiia; order Opitutales; family Opitutaceae; genus ER46. The sequence continues at coordinate 4,440 of CAIJFT010000133.1, read as the reverse complement.
CGTAGGTGTGCGCGCCAAAGAAGTCACGTTGACCCTGGAGCAGATTCGCCGGGAGGCGGGCCGAACGGTAGCTGTCGTAGTAGGCGAGCGCCGAACCGAACGTGGGCGCGGCCACGCCGCATTCCGCGGCGAGGGCGACGACCTTGCGCCAGTTTTCCTGCGCCTTTTTGACCGTCTTGGTGAAGTACGGATCGAGGAGGAGATTCGCGAGGTTTGGGTCGCGCTGGTAGGCTTCGGTGATCTTCTGGAGGAACACCGCGCGGATGATACAGCCGCCGCGCCAGATCTGGGCGATCTCACCGAAGTTGAGTTTCCACTTATATTCCTTTTGCGCCTCGCGCATCAGTTGGAAGCCCTGGGCGTACGAGCAGATCTTGGAGCAGTAGAGGGCGTCGTGGATGGCGGCGATGAGCGCCTTCTTGGAGCCCTTGTACTTCTTCGAGGGACCCTTGAGGATCTTCGACGCGGCGACGCGCTCTTCCTTCACGGCGCTAAGGCAGCGGGCAAAGACAGACTCGGCGATGGTCGGAGCCGGGACGCCCATGTCGAGGGCGTTGACCGACGTCCACTTGCCGGTGCCCTTTTGGCCGGCGGTGTCGAGGATGACATCGACGATGGGCTTTTTCGTCATCGGATCCTTCTGTTTGAGGATGTCGGCGGTGATTTCGATGAGGAAGCTGCCGAGCATGCCCTGATTCCATTCGGAGAAGATGGCGCCCATCTCGGGGGCCTTCATCTTCAGGAGGCCCTGCATCAGCGCGTAGGCCTCACAGATCATCTGCATGTCGCCATACTCGATGCCATTGTGGCACATCTTCACGTAGTGACCGGCGCCATTTTCGCCGATGTAGGCGGCGCACGGCACGCCCCCGACGATCGGCTTGCCCGGGGCGGCGCCACCGAGCTGCGCGCCCGTCTTGGCATCGACCTTGGCGGCGACGGCATTCCAGATCGGCTCGAGTTCCTTGTAGGCGGCGGGATCGCCACCCGGCATGAGGGCCGGGCCGAAACGCGCCCCTTCTTCACCGCCGGAAACACCGGAGCCGATGAAGCGGAGGCCTTTTTCCTTCAGCGCCTTTTCGCGGCGGATGGTGTCGGTCCAGAGGGCGTTGCCGCCGTCGATGACGATGTCGTTTGGATCGAGCAGCGGCACGAGGCTGTCGATCACCGCGTCGGTCGCCTTGCCGGCTTGGACAAGGATGATCATCTTGCGGGGCTTCGCGAGGGACTTGACGAATTCCTGGAGGGTTTTCGCCCCGATTAAGCCACCCGGGGTGTTCGGGTTTTCGGCCACAAATTTCTCCGTCTTCTCAACCGTGCGGTTGTAGACCGAGATTTGGAAGCCGTGGTCGGCGATATTCAGCGCGAGGTTTTGACCCATGACCGCGAGGCCAATGAGTCCGATGTCGGAATGCGATTTTGACATGGCGAGAACGAGAGTTCCCACGTCTAGCGCAACAGGCCTGAAAACCAACCCCATTCTGGGAACCGGGACAAAATACGCCAACCAGCCGGGCGCCTACTTGGTCGGGTCCTTCTGCCTAATCGTTCCCTTGGTCGGGAAGAAATGCGACAGGGGCTCAACGACCGGGGTCGCCCATTCGGGTTCGCCTCGGTTATAGACCCAGTTGAAGCCCAAAAAGGAGAGCCCGACGACGATCACGATCGTGAGGACCGCCTTATTTACGTTGGCGAGCTTGCGGAGGATAAACACCACCAGCAGCAGGCCAAGTACCCCCAACGCGAGGTTCGTCCAAATCTCCGGCGGCACTTCCTTCAATTTATCGAGGGCCGTGGTGTTGGCGGCGAAGAAGGCGGGAAGGTTCATCAGGGGCGAAAGCGCCGGGATTCGAACGAAGTTCGCGCGGGCGTGGCAACCCGACAAACGCCGGCCGGCAATCTACTCAGGAGGCCGGCGGCAGGGTCGCGGCCGGACCGCCGTGGTCCCCCCGCGTCGCGCAATTGATCCACGCCGTGGCCCCGCCGGCGTAATGCTCCTTCTTCCACACGGGCAGCCGCGCCTTGGCTTCGTCGATGATGTAGCGGCACGCATCGAACGCAGCCCCGCGATGCTCCGCGGTGACGCCCACCCAGATCGCCAAGTCTCCAAGCTGCAGGTGGCCGACGCGATGCACCCCGGCGGCGCCCACGAGGTCGAATTTCGCGCGGGCCTCGGCGAGAATACGTTCACCCTCGGTTCCGGCCAGCAGGGCGTACGCCTCGTACTCGAGGGAAAGCACGGGCTGGCCCTCGTTCCGGTTCCGCACCCAACCCTCGAACGTCACGCACGCACCGGCCCGCTCATCTCCAAGTTGCCGTTGGAGTCGGCCGGGATCGAGCGGCGCGGGGGAAATCGTGAACATGAGCCTCAGCCGCCCGCCACCGGCGGAATGAACACCACGCGGTCGCCGTCGCGCAACGTGGCCCCGGCGGTGACAAAAGCGTCGTTGACCGCCGCCCGAACGCGGTCCGCGGGCAGGGTGAAGCCATGCCGCGCGCGCAACTCCTCGTAAAGCGCAGCTGGCGTGGTCGCGGGAGTGACCAAGGTCTCGGTGGTGAGGCCCCGTTGCTCGCGCAAAATGGCAAAGTACTGGACGTGGACGGAGATCATGACCGCTGACCTTAAGCCGCGTGGTAGTCGCGCTTGCCCCCGGTCTTTTCCAGGAGACGAATCTCTTTGATCACGATGCCGTGCGTCACCGCTTTTGCCATATCGTACAAGGTGAGGGCGGCCACGCTCGCGCCGGTCAATGCCTCCATCTCGACGCCCGTCTTCCCGTGGGTGACCACGCGGCAATGGATCGCAACCTCCGCGCGGGCTGCGTCGGGTCGGACCTCGATCTGGCAATCCTCCACCGCGAGCGGATGGCACAGTGGAATCAAATCACTCGTGCGCTTCGCCCCCATTACGCCGGCCAGAATGGCGGTTTGAAAAATAGGCCCCTTCTTCGTGGAAATCTCACCGTCGCGCAACAAAGCCGCCAATTCGCCCGGCAGGCTGACCACCGCCACCGCGTGGGCCGTGCGCTTGGTCACGGCCTTTTCGCCGACGTTCACCATGGCGGGGCGGTTCTGCGGATCGAGATGCGAAAACATCGTGGGCAGCTTCGGCGGTCGAAGGACCGTGCTCAACCTTCAACTTGGCAGACTCAGAGCCAGGGCCGGAACGGCACGATGGTACCGGCGGCGAATTCCGCTTGATCCGCCGGCAGCTCGACAAATCCGTCCGTACCAAGCAGCCCCGCAAAATCGCCGGACGTGTTGCTCGGCTTCGGCGTCGCCAGCGATTCCACGCGCGGCCCGGTGGAGAGCTTGACCGGCAGCAGGTACGCAAGCGGAGCCGGAAACACGACCTTGGCCGCCAGCGCCACCTGCGCCAACGGAGCAGGTGAGAGGCCACTCGCGTGCGCGAGGGCCGGCAGCACGAACCGATGCAGACACGTGTAGGCGGAAACCGGATTGCCTGGCAGCGCGAAAACCGGCGTCTGCCGGGCACTGATCCCGAACCAGAACGGCTTGCCCGGCCGCTGCGCCACCCCCTGAAAAATCCGGCGTACACCCTGCCGGTCGAGCTCGCCGGGCAGGAAGTCGAACTTACCCTTGGAAACACCACCGGAAATCACGACGACATCGTATTCGGCGATAATGTGCCAAAGGAGGTGCTCGATCTCGTGGCGGACGTCCCGCAGGTGAAACCGGGCCACGTGCGGATAGCCGGCGGAAGCCAGGGCCGCGCGCATCGCGTAATCGTTGCTGCGCCGGATTTGGTGCGGAGCCACGGGATGATCCACCTCGACCAGCTCGTCGCCGGTGGCCACGACCGCAATTTTAGGCTGCTGCGAAACCGACAACGTGCCGTAGCCACACGCGGCGGCGACCGCGATCTCCCGCCCCGTCAGGCGCGCCCCGGCCCGAATAATTACCTCCCCGGTACGATGGTCACTACCACGCGCATGGATGCAGGCGCCGGGCTCGGCTCGGACGCCCTCGCCGGCTAAGGTGACGTTCACCCCTTCGCGCTTCGTCTGTTCGTAAGGCACCACGAAATCCGCGCCATCCGGGGCGACGGCACCGGTCATCACCTCGAGGCAGGCGTCCGGCGCGGGGCCAAGCTTGAAGGCCCGCATGCCCGCCGCCTGCACACCTTCGACGCGAAATGCCCGCCGGCCCGCCACCACCTCCGCGCTACGCAAGGCGTAGCCATCCATCGTCACCCGATTGAACGGCGGCAGGTCACGATCCGCGCGGATATCGGACCGCAGCACCCGCCCGCCGGCCGCGGCCAAGGCACAATCCTCGCGATGGCAGCGCGCGGTATTTTCAAGGATAAGCTTCTCGGCCTCGGGAGGGGAAAGCATGGGAAAAAGGTGAGCGGGCTTTACGCGGGGAAGAATCGGGATTCATCTCCTCGTCCCGCGGCGCCCGCCGCACCTACATGGG
>CAIJFT010000132.1 GCA_903820035.1 uncultured Opitutia bacterium | reverse complement strand
TTCGCCTGCCATTCCCGGTTCGCCACGGCAAACTGCTGTGCTGCCATCCCGCGTCGCACCTCTTTCCAACGCAATGCCGCCACATCGACCCAGCGGACCGACTCATTCCGCAGCACGTAATGCACCCAGCAATACCCGGCGGTCACTCCCATGACGTACAACAGCAGCAGGCCCACCCCGGCGAACAGCAGTTTCACCATGGGGGACGACACCGGGTCATCCCGGTGCCGGCGCTGGAAAAGCGCCGCGATCGGATTGAAGGAGCTCATTTGAGTTTCACCTGCGCAGACGCCCGCATGGCTCCGTCCAGCGTGAAGAAGTCCAACGTCCCTGGAGGGGGCGGCGCAAACAGCGCCTGGATAACCGCGGGATTCGGTGTGATCCGGCCGATGGTGAGCACCGACTTTCGTCCCTCGGCATCCGTCACCTCTTCGCGAAAGGCGATCATGACTCCGGCGACATCACGGAAGTCGGAGTAGGTCGCGGTGGACTTGTCGTCGTTCTCGCGCCCCACCTGGCGGTAGTTTTCCTGGTCGATGCGCGCGATGTAGCGCGATCCATCCGGCCGGCGGACCGCGAGGCGAAACACGGGCCGGTACAATACCTTGCCGTCGTCCAACCGCTCGAACGTCGCCCCGACTTCGCCGAACAGACCGTCGATGAACTCCCCGAGGTGACGCTGGGGGCCCATGCTTTCCCGCTTCAGGACCATGGGAGGACCTCCCGGGGCCTGACGCCAGTAACGCTGCCCGTCAAAAGCGAGGATCAGGCGCGTGGCGGACTCGTCGCCCACCACCAAACGAAAACGATCCGGTCGCAGCCGGCAGAGCGTGATCCGCTGCTCCCCGCCGCCTGCCGCGGTCATCTTCCCCTCCAGCACATAGGCCCGCAGTCGTTGCAGGGACGAGCCTTCCTGATTCTGACGTGAAAACGTGGATACAATCTCCGCGGCCGACATTTCCCTGGGTTTGGCCGCGGTCACGGGCTTGCCGCCCGCTTCGGCCTGGCGAACCTTCTTCAACAGGATTCGCAATTCATCATCCTCGGTTCGTCCCTCGACCAGGCGCCGGAGATAAACGGGGGAGAGCTCTTTGATCTTCGCCAACAGCGTCGCGGAATCCCGCACCGCCGTGGCGGCGCTTCCTCCCGCGGTCGTTTCCAGTTCGAGTTCCGCCTGCAGGCGCCGCCGCGCGACCTCCTCCCGCAGTGCCACCGAAGGCAGGCCGTTCAACTGCGCACCGACGAGGCGAAGCAGCGTCGACTGGTGCGACCGCCACGCGAAGTTTCCCGTCAACAACTGCGCCAGCTTGTCCGGATCGCGCCGTTGCAGGTCCTCCAGAAACATCCGGGCGGCCACCGCCGAGACCTCGGCGGGACAATCGGGGACGCTCTCCATTAGCCGGCGGCCGACAAGCTCCAGCTGAGCCGAGCTAAAGGCACCGGCCGCGGTTTCGATCGTCCCCAGCGAGATGACGCCAGGGGAAGATTCCGCGGCCAGCACCCCGCGACCGAAGTCGACCCCGAGGATGAGGCAGGATACCGCCCGCAAGGCGACCAATGTGGGATTCCGCGGCATGGAAGAAACAGTGGCATCCCTTGCGCTACGTTGGTCAAGGCGGAGCGCCCGCCGCCCGAGACAATTCACCGGACCGCCATTCAACCGTAACAGCGGACGCCGCACGTTCGTCCGTAGCCGCCGCCGCCGGGCCGCTACGTCACGTGATGGTGACGCCCGCTGTATCCTGATGACAAATATCCGGTGCTCGTGTAGGTTCCCGTGAAGATTTGCACCGACATTGGAATGACTCCACATCCACAGGAACGATCCCCCCACCCGGGTCTGACCCGGTCCCGGGTTGGCTCCTCCCTTTCCGTTCCCCGGGGTGAGTCCCCGGCCCGTCCGGCATAAATCGCAAGATGACGCCCTACACCACGAGCCCGGACAGCAGTCGCACCAGCACGCGGGAGTCCCGGCCGCCCACACCGTTGGCCCGCCCGTCGGAACGCCCGCCGGAGCGGCCGGCGACGGCCGCCGCGACGCCCGTCGTCGTCGAACATCCGGTTGCGCAGCACGCGTTGACGGCGCTGCGGCATCGTCAGACCTTCGGCCCGGATTTTCGGGCGCACTGCCACCAATTACTGCTCGTGTTGGCGCTGGAGGCCACCCGCTCCATGGCGCTGCAGACGAAAGTCCCAGTCGCGGGACAGGGTGAGGAGGCCCGACACCTGGCGAAGCCGATCGTGTTTCTCGCGGCGAGCCGGTCCGCGATGGGGATTGCGGCCTGCCTCCGGGAGTTTCTGCCCGAAACGGTATTCGGCTCCGTCACCCTCGATCCGGCGGGCTCGGGCGACCGGCTTGAGCCTCGCCTGCACATTTTCCACGCCCGCTCCCTGAGCGAAGTGCGGGTCGTCCTGTTTCAACCGATTGTGGCGCGCGGCTTGTCCGCGACCCTGGCGCTCAGTCTCCTGCGCAAATCCGGAGCAAACGACGTCGCCGTGGTCAGCTATATCACCAGCGAGCAGGGTCTGGCCCGGATCCGCACGGGTTTCCCCGAGGTTCCGTTTTACACCGCGGCGATTGACCAAGGCTGGGCCAACCAGCTCGGCCCCTTGCCGGGCATCTGGAATTTCGAGGAGCGACTCTGCGTCTGAGACCGGGCGCGAGTCGCGCCTGCTGGTCCGCCGCCCGCGGTCGGACGCCTCCTAATCCGCCAAGACTACGCGTTTCGGCCCGCCACCAGATCGTCTTCCCGCTTCACCGGCGCCGCCAGAGCCTCCGCACCTACGTCGTAGTAGTCCTTAAAATGCTTCGAATTCTGGTCGACGTAATACCCTCCGGTCACTCCGGCATTCATGTCGTTGAACACGGCGCCAAAGACGGGAATGCTGGTCGCCATCAGGCTGCGCGCATGGCGCCGCGCGACGCGACGCAGCACGGCGTTGAAACGAATCGCGTACACCGCACCATCCATCATCGGGAGCAGGTTGAGTGCGTCGCTGACGACGCCGACCGGCGGGGTGTCGAACACCACGCGGTCATATCGCCGGGCAAGCTCGGCGACTAGGGTCTCGAATTCTTTACTCCCGAAAAGCTGGACGGGATTGCGGGGGCGGGCGCCCGCCACGATGACGTCCAAATTGGGATGCACATCCCGGGTGATAATCGCGTCGAGCGGCGCCTCCTGCAGGCAGTAGCCACTCACGCCCTTCGTGGTGCGCAGGCGGAAGGCGCCCTGTACGGAAGGCTTTCGCAGATCGCAGTCGATTAGAAGCGTGCGTTGACCCTGGGAGGCGCAGGTCAGGGCGAGGTTTGACGCCACAAACGACTTTCCCTCGCCGGGCAGCGTGCTCGTGACCAGAATAAGGCGGGCGTTCCGGCACTCGTCGTTCAGCTTCATGCTGGTGTAGACCGAAAGAAACGCCTCGGTGGCGGCGCGATCCGCGCCGTTGAAAACCAGTTGGGCCCGATCGTGCGATGTCATGCGCTCCACCCGCGGAATAATACCGATCAGCGGCAGCCCCACCATGGTTTCAACATCGAAGGCCGTCTTGATGCGGTCGTCGACCATCGCGATGAGGTAGGCGGTGATCAGGCCGAGAAAGAGGCCGGCGCTGAGACCAATGGCCAGGTTGATCGCAATCTGCGGTGAGACCGGCACGTTGGGCTCATAAGCGCGATCAATGATACGCGCGTTTTCGGATTCGATGCTGCTGGTAACGGAGGTTTCCCGCATCCGCGCCATCATCGATTCCAAGAGATGCTCGTTGACGCGAAAGTCCCGGTTCAGGTTTTCGTATTCCAAGCCGGACTTATCCACCTCCAGGGACCGCACTTCCTGCTCGGCCAGCGCCTTGCGCGCGGCCTCATCGGATTGGAGGGCCGACTCGTACTCCGCCTTGACGGATGCCACGGCCGTCTTGATGGCTTCGGCCAATTCGCTCTCGGCCTTGGCGAGGACGTTGGAGACCTCAATCCATTGCGGGTGGCGCGGCTTGTAGCGCTCCCTCATTTGCTCGAAGGCAAGCCGGTATGTCGTGATCTGCTGACTCAGTTGACCGACCTTTGGCTGGCCTGCGATCATGGGAAGTTCGGCGAGATTCCGGTTCGCCTTCATCCAGTCCTGCACCTGCCGCCAACGAATTTCGGACTCCTTGAGGCGGGCATTGCTCTGGGTGGCCATGCCGTTGAGCGCTTTCAGCCGCTCGGTGACAATGTCCTTTGATTGCAGGAGCGAAATGAGGTTGCCGCGTTGCCGGTAGGCCTGAAGGGAAGCAGCGATCTCATCGACGCGTTTGCGCTGCTGGTCGGCGCGATCCTTCAGTTCGTCGATGGCCTTCAGTGATTCCTCCACCCGCAGCCGCGTATTATATGCAATATACTCCGAGACGATCAGATTGGCTATACGAGCGGCCATCCGGGGATTGGGATGCTGAAACCGAACGCCAACCATAAACGTAAAGCGCAGCGGTAGAATCTTGCGACCCTGGAGGATCACTTCGATCGGATTGCGTCCCTCTTTGGCGCCGGCCTTCGCCGGAGGTGCCAGCAGTTCCACCTCCTCGGCGGTGAGCTTGGCGGCCACGTTCTTTGCGATCGTCACACTCTCCAGGATCTTGATCTGCGTGTTGAAGTCGTTGTCGCTGGTGACACTGGATTCAACCACATCCGCGACCCGCAACAGCTGCGGTCCGTGCTTCAAGACCTGAACGGTCGCCACACTTTCGTACTTCGGGACGGAAAGAAAGGTGTAGAGCAGCGTTCCCAAGGCGATGACGAGGAACACCGCCACGGCATACCACTTCCGCTCCAGGACCATCAAGACGGTGTTCCGAAACTGCGCGGGATC
>CAIJFT010000131.1 GCA_903820035.1 uncultured Opitutia bacterium | reverse complement strand
TTTTCGGGAGGCGCCCGCTCTGGCGCGGGGAGAATTCCCAGGCTAGCTTCCGCGAGGGAAAAAGTGGCGCACCCGTAGGGAGTCGAACCCCAAACCTTCTGATCCGTAGTCAGATGCTCTATCCAATTGAGCTACGGGTGCGTGAAAGAGGGCGAGAAGAAGCAAGGATTCGTGGCGAAGCGCAAGCGAGAATTTCAGCGGAGTGAAATTCTCGCTCTCCTCCACCGCCCTACTCCGTCAGCCGCCAATCGATCAACCCCGCCTGCAGGAGTTTGCGGTTGTTGAAGTGATTCCACTTCAGCTCCACCGCGAGATCCACCGGCACGCCCACCGGCGGCAAACGGTGCGCCTGTTTCCAGGCCACGCCGTGCAGCCGGCGACCCCGACCGTCCTCGAACTGAAACCGGAAATGCTGCTCCTTGAACACCTCGGGCCGCGTCCGCAACACCACGCCGCGCACGCCGAACACGGGCTCGGGATTGCCCTGACCAAACGGATGCAGCGACTCCAACTCGTCCATCAGGCGCTCGTTGATCTGCTCGGGCGTGATCCACGCGGCGAGGTCGAGTCGCGCCGCCGCGATGTCGCCACCGGCGTGCGTGTGCACGGCCGCGGCGAAACCGGCGCGGAAGGATTCGAGGTGTACCTTGGGCAACGATACACCGACCGCCATCGGATGCCCGCCCCAGCTCGTGAGATTTTCGCAGCAGGTGCCGAGGACCGCAACCAGGTTGACGCCGTCGATGCTGCGGCCGGACCCCTTGGCCATCTCGCCTTCGTTGCCCAGCACGACGCACGGGCGGTTGTACTTTCGCGTCACACGGCCCGCCACAATCCCGACCACCCCCGGATGCCAGTTTTCCGCAAAGAGCACCACTCCGGAGTCCGACAAATACTTCTCCTCGATCATCCGCTCAGCTTCCTCCGTGATCGCACGCTCGATGTCCTGGCGCTCCCGGTTGAAGGCGTCGAGCTGCTGCGCGGTCTCGTTGCAAAAGGTCGCGTCATCGCTGAGCAACAACTCCACCGAAAGCGCGGCGTCCGCGAGCCGGCCGCTGGCGTTGATCCGCGGTCCGAGGCGAAAAGAAATATCCGTGGGCGTGAGGCCCTGCGACGGCTTCACCCCGGCGATGTCCATCAGCGCGCGCAGGCCGGGGCGCTGCGTCTCCTCGAGAATGCGCAGGCCGTGCCGGGCAAGAATGCGGTTTTCGCCGATCAACGGCACGAGGTCGGCCACGGTGCCGAGCGCGACGAGATCGAGGTGGTCGCGCAGCTTCACGCGGAACGCCACGGGATGATTTTCGGCGCGGAGCTGCTTGAGCAGGCCGTGGCACAACTTAAACACGAGGCCCACGGTGCAAAGGTTGCGCCAAGGTTCCTCGACGCTGGATTCGTCGGCGTGCGCGTGCGGGTTGATCAGCAGGCACTCCCCCGGCGGCTCCTTGGAACGATGGTGGTCGATCACCATCACATCGATGCCTTGGGCGCGAAGATAAGAGGCCTCCACCAGCGAGTTGGTGCCGCAATCGAGCGCAATGAAGAGCTGCGGTTTGCCGGCCTCGAGGGCACGGTCAATCGCGCTGCGGGAAAGCCCGTAGCCGTCCTCGGAGCGGCGGGGCACCACGAAGCGGGGGTTGAGACCGAACCGGCGCAGGATCATCACCAGCAGGGCGGTGCTACTAACCCCGTCGACGTCGTAGTCGCCGAGCACGACGACCTGTTCGCGTTGCGCGATCGCTTGGCGAAGCCGCGTCGCCGAGGCATCCAGATTGCGCAGCAGGAACGGGTCGTTGAGCCCGGAGAGCGCGGGCTGGAGGAACGTCGCGGCGGCGTCGCCGTCGCGGAGTCCGGTGCGCCACAAGAGCTCCGCGAGCACGCGGCTGACGCCGGCGCGCTTGCTCAGCGCCTCGACCTCAGCGGCCGGGAGAGGCGTATGGGTCCAGCGCATGGCATGGATGGGACGGGGCGAGGATCCCGGACGCCGCGACGCGAATTCGGACGGAACCTCCCGCGGCGTTTAGGCCGCGGGAATCCATGCGCTGCGGCGGCGTGTCGGGACCGACACACCCCACCCGCTTATTCCGAGGCCTTGCTGGAACCCTGCCACTCGTACTTCGGGGCGACATCGTGATGCGCCTCGACGTGCTTCCGATCGCCCTTGTGCCACCAGTAGAACACCTGGGCCGCGATGAAGATGGCGGAGAAGGTGGAGGTGACGATACCGACGAGGAAGGTGAACGAGATGTCGCGGAGCACGCCGCCGCCGAAGATGAAGAGCGCGAGAGCCGCGAGGAAGGTCGTCGTCGCCGTCATGATCGTACGGGCGAAGACCTTGCGGATGGCGTTATTGATGACATCGCGGAGGCTGCCCGTCGGATTCAGTTTAAGTTCCTCGCGGATACGGTCGAAAACGACGACGGTCTCGTTGATCGAGTAGCCGGCGACGCAGAGGATCGCCGCGACCATGGGCGCGGAGAACTGGTGACCGAAGAGCACGAAGATACCGATATTCATCAGGATGTCGTGCAAGGTCGCGGCCATGGCGCCGATGCCGAAGCCGAACTCGAAGCGAAAGGCGATGTAGACCAAGATGACGAGCATCGAGATGCCGACGGCCTTGACCGCGTTCCACAGGATTTCGTTGCCGATCGAGGCGCCGATATGGTTCTTGCCGATCTGTTCAAAGCCGGCCTGCGGGAAGGTCTTCTTGAGGCCCGCGAGGACGAGATCGGACTTACCCTCGGGCGTCTCGATGTTCAGGGTCTCGCGACCGCTACCGCCGATGGAGCTGACATAGGTCGGGTTGACCTCGTTCACGCCCGCCACCTTGGCGGCGTCGCGCACCTTGGCGGTGTCGATTCTCTCCTTGAACTCGAGGCTGATCACGTCGCCACCGGCAAAGTCGATGCCGTAGATCTTCGGGCCCTGGTAGAACACGTAGCCGATACTCACGACCACAAGGGCGACCGAACCGATCGCGGCCGGCTTGCCGTAGCGGATGAAGTCGACCTGAAGGTCCTTCAGCATGCGGAACATCTTCAGGTTTTTCACGGTGCCGGAATCAACCAGCAACTCCATCATGAGATGACCGGTAATCAGAACGGAGAAGAGCGTGGAGAGCACGCCGATGAGCAGCGTAACACCGAAGCCCTTGATGGGACCGGTGCCGAGCCAGATCATGATGCCGCAGATGATCAACTGGACCAAGTGGGCGTCGATGATCGTCGTGAGGGCCTTGAGGAAGCCGCTCTCGTTGGCGGTGACGAGGCTTTTGCCCTCGGCCAACTCTTCGCGCATGCGCTCGAAAATCAGGATGTTCGCGTCGACCGCCATACCGATGGTCAACACGATACCGGCGAGGCCGGGGAGGGTCATCGTGGCGCCGAGGCTGGCCATGATGCCGAGGATGATGAGGACGTTGACGCCGAGGGCGACGACCGCGACCACGCCACCGACGGTATAGAACGTGATCATGAAGCCCGCGACGAGGGCGGTGCCGATGATCGCAGCCTTCATACCGCTATCGACGGCATCCTGGGCGAGCGAGGGCCCGACTTCGACCTGCTCTTTAACCACGAGCGGGAGGTCGAGCGGATTATTGAGGACGTTGGCGAGATTGATGGCCTCGCGGTCGGTCATGTTACCACCAGAGATCTGGGCGGAGTCGCTGTTGATTTCCTCCCGCACCGTCGGTGCGGAGTAGAGCTTGCCGTCGAGCACAATGGCCAAGCGACCAAGCCGGCCGCCGTTGCGGCCGCCATCGGCGATCAGGCGGGTGACTTCGGCAAAGCGGGCTTTGCCCTCCTTGGTGAATTGCAGGACCACCTCGGGCTTGCCGTACATGTCGGGCCGCGCGAACGAGGTCGCGATGCCGGTGCCGTCCATCTCGGGGATGCGCTTGACAAAGACGTCCTCGACGCCGGTTTCGCCCCGGCGGCCCTCGAAGTCGAGGGTGAGGGTCTCATAGCCCGGAGGGGTTTCCTGGCCGGAGCGCGGATCAAGCGTCGGATGCACCACGCGGAAGTCGAGGCGCGCGGGCTTCTTGACGTTATCGACAACCTCGGGGTTGTCCTTGGTGTTGAGGCCGGGCAACTGGATTTCGATCCGGTTGGTGCCGATCGGGCGGATGATGGGCTCGGCGACGCCAAACGCGTTGATGCGCGCGTGGATGATATCGATGGCCTTGGTAATCTTCTCCTGGCGGGCCTGCAGGTTGTCGGTGCCGGCGGCCTTTTCATCCACCTCAAGCGTGACCGAAATACCGCCCGCGAGGTCGAGGCCCTTCTGGAGCCGGGACTTGGAGCGACGGAGGAGTTCGTTCAGCAGGATCTCATTGCGCTTCTCAACGTTCTTGAGGGTGTCCTCGAGCCGGATGTCCGTGAAATACTGGGCCAAATCGAGCTTCCGCTCCTTGCCGATTTGCTTGAGGGCGACGAACTCGCTGGGGGTCGCGGCCGGGTTGGCCTTCTTGCGGGCGACGGCTTCGTCCATCAGCTTGGCGAAATCGGCGGACTTGGCCGTGGCGTGCGCGCGGGCGTACTGAACGAACGGCGTGTCTTGCAGGGGGAGAAGTTCCGACGCCGCCCAGGCCATGATGGCGAGGGAGAGCAGGATCTTCCAGAGGTTGCGTTTAAGCATGGGTCGTTTGGGTTTAAAAATGAGGATGCGGGACGGCGGGCCTCGCGCCCGCATCAAATAGCCGTCCCCGCGGGCATCTGCCCCGCGTTGCGCGACGGAAACCTTACTTCTTTTCCTCGGCGTTGAGCTTCTTCGCTACGGTCTGCACGAAGGCCTTGCCAATCTCGATCTTGGTATTCTCGGCGATGCGAAGGACGAAGCGGTCTTCTTTCACGTTGGTAATGACGCCGTAGATGCCGCCGGTGGTGACGACCTCGTCGCCGGACTCCAGGGACTTCAGCATTTTCTCGTGTTCCTTCTGCTTTTTCCGCTGCGGCGCGATCATCAGGAAGTACATGGCGGCGAACAGCAGAATCATCGGCAGGAACTGCATCCAGGCCGGGCCGCCTTGGGGTTGAGCGGGGGCGGGAGCTTGCGCGAGGAGTTCGAGACCGGAAATCAGCGAGGACATTTTCGTGTTTGCGTGTTGAGTGATTTGAAAAAAGAAAACACGCATCTAACTGATTCGCCGCCGGCAATAGCAAGCCGGAACAAGGCAAAGTTGAGAGTTGAGTGCTGAGGGTTGAGCGCCGAAGAAACAACTGCCCTCTCCCTCCGCTACCGGCCTCTCAACGCCCAACCCTCAACTCCCAACTCCCTGAAGACCAAACCCTCCTCCGCCTGGTCGGTCGCCAAGTCCGAAGAGCACTACGGCTTCAAACGCTGGGGCTCGGGTCACATCTCCGTGGACAGCGAGGGTTTCGTAAACGTCCAGCCGCTGATCGACGGCCGCGGCATCCGCGTGCTCGACGTGGTCAACGAAGCGGTCGGCATGGGGCTCAAGGCCCCGCTGGTCATCCGGTTCCAGGACCTGCTGCGCTACCGGGTCACGCAGTTGAACGCGATGTTCAACAAGGCGATCAAGGAGGAGCGCTACAAAGCAAGCTACCGCGGCGTTTTCCCGATCAAGGTCAACCAACTGCGCGAGGTGGTCGACGAAATCGTCGCCGCCGGCAAGGATTTCAACTTCGGCCTCGAGGCCGGCTCGAAACCCGAGCTGATGATCGCGTTGGCGATGCACGAGGGCGCCCAGCGCCTGATCATCTGCAACGGCTACAAGGACCACGACTACATCCGCCTCGCCCTCCTCGGCCGCAAACTGGGCAAGAAGATCATCATCGTAGTCGAGCAACTCTCCGAACTTGACGACATCATCCGCATCTCCGCCGAGACCGGCGTGAAGCCGATGATCGGCTTCCGCGCCAAGCTCCAGACGCGGGGCGAGGGCCGCTGGGCCACGTCGACCGGCGACAACGCCAAGTTCGGCCTCAACACCGCGGAAATCCTGTTCGCCATCGAAAAGCTCCGCGCCGCCAAACTCACGCAGTCGCTCCGGCTCGTCCATTTTCACATCGGCTCGCAGGTCCCGAACATCCTCACGATCAAGAACGCCGTGGTCGAGGCCACGCGGTTCTATTGCCAGCTTGCGAAGATGGGTTTCCCGATGGGCTACCTGGATGTCGGCGGCGGACTCGGCATCGACTACGACGGCTCCCGCACCAACTTCGACTCGTCGATGAACTACTCGATGGAGGAGTACGCGCGCGACGTCGTCTTCAACATCCGCGAAGTCTGCCGCGCCTCCGACGTCCCCGAGCCCGACATCGTCAGCGAGTCCGGCCGCGCGATCGTCGCTCCCCACTCGCTCCTCGTCGTCGAGGTGTTCGAACGCATCAACAAGCGCGAGTCCCTCGGACACCAGCACCAGCCCGACGAGAAGCACAAGGTTGTCGTGGACCTCGAGAGCATGCTCAAAAACAAAGGTAAGCTCGGCCGCCTCGAACGTTTTCACGACGCACTGCAGAAAAAAGAGGAGGCGTTTTCCCTCTTCAACCTCGGCTACCTCGATCTGGAGAACCGCGCCGCCGCCGAGTCGCTCTTCTGGCAAATCTGCGAGCAGATCGCGAAGGAGGGCCGCAAGACCGGCTACCAACCCGAGGAGCTCCACGATCTGGACAAGCTCCTGGCCGACCAATACGTCTGCAATTTCTCCGTCTTCCAGTCGCTGCTCGATCACTGGGCATTGAAGCAGTTGTTCCCCGTCGCCCCGCTCCACCGGCTCAACGAGAAGCCGACGGTCAACGCGATCCTCGTCGACATCACCTGCGACTCCGACGGCAAGATTTCCTCGTTTATCGACCTGCAGGACGTGAAGGACTACATCACGCTGCACCCGCTGAACAAAAAGCCGTACTACCTCGGGGTGTTCCTGACGGGCGCGTATCAGGATATCATGGGGGACCTGCACAACCTCTTCGGCCGCGTGAACGAGGTGCATGTCTTTCTCGAGGACGACGAGCCGAACGGCTTCTACATCGAGGAGGCGCTGAGCGGCAGCCGCATCGCCGATGTCATCGAGGGCGTGCAGTACCAGCAGGAGGATCTCTGCCGCAAGATGAAGGTGCAGATCGATGCCGCCACAAAACGCGATCAGGTGAAGCCCCGCGAGGGCGTGCGCCTGCTTGAACTCTACGAGAGCCAGATGCTCAACAAGACCTACCTGAACATCGAACCGAAGAGCGGGCGGAAGAAGAAGGCGTAGCGGTCTTGCGCGCGGGAGCGGCTTTGCCGCCCATGGAGGCGGGGCGTCCCCGCCCCGCGAGACCGATCGCGTTACGTTCCTTCGCCTCCCCTTTGGGGTACGCAGGCGGCTTGGCCTTCGCCTGGACCCACGCTGTGCTCGCATCCTCCGGATGCCCTCATGCGCTATCGCTTGTTTCTCAGTGAAGCCGTTCGCGATCAACTCCGTGCCCTCCCCCCGGATATCCGGCGCACGCTCGGCTACCGCATCGATCAACTCCAAACCGACCTCACCGGCGACGTGAAAAAACTCTCCGCGCGTGAAGGAAAATATCGTTTGCGTGTCGGCCCGTTTCGCGTGCTGTTCGCGTTGCAAGGAGACACGATTTTCATCCATGCCGTCAAAGACCGCAAAGAAGCCTACGACTAAGCGTGCCGCCCGCCGTGCCTCGCGGCCAAGTTTGAGCGCGCTGCGTCACGAGGTGACTCAGCTTCGCGCCCGGGTGGAGGGCCTTGAGGACTTGCGCGAACTGAACGACGCCATCGCCCGCAACGCGGGCAAGCCGGGTATTCCCTGGGCGCAAGCCAAGGTAGGCCTCGGTCTTTAACCCGTCGTTGGAGCGGGCGGATTCCGGCGCTAGGTGCGCTGGCTCCGCACGTTAGTCGATCGCGCAATTTGCGGGTTTGCATTTCCGCGCCGATGTGTTCATCTGAACACTATGAGCGAACCCCTCACCGACCGGCAGCAGCAGGTCCTTGATTTCATCCACGCCCACCATCGTCAACACGGAGTGTCCCCCTCCCTGCGCGAAATTCAGGCGCACTTCGGCCTCGCGAGCCCCTTCGGCATCAAGCGCCACGTCGACGCCCTGACGCAAAAAGGGGCCCTCCGCCGCCTCGACGGCAAGGCCCGCGGCCTCCTACCCCAGTCTCACCCGCGCCGCGGCGCCCTCGCCGAGATCCCGTGCTTCGGCACCATCCCCGCCGGCTTCGGCGTCGCAACGCAGGTCACGGAGCCCGACGGCTACATCTCCGTCGACACCGTGTCGCTCGGCGTACGGCCCACCACGAAACTCTTCGCCCTGCGCGTGCGCGGCGACTCGATGATCGACGCGAGCATCCTCGACGGCGACACCGTCTTCCTGACCCCGCGCGAACCACGCGCCCAAGACATCGTTGCCGCCCTGATCGACGGCGAATCGACGTTGAAACGCTACATGCTCCAACACGGCCAACCTTTCCTCCGCGCCGAAAACCCGCGCTACCCCGACCTTCTGCCCGCCGAGGAACTGATCATCCAAGGCGTCATGATCGGCCTCCTCCGCGCCCACGCGAACTGAGCGGCGGACCAAGGGACTAAATGACCTCGACTCCATTTTTAGGCCGGCTGCGCTCATTCCTAAAAATTGAACCGGAAGGCCGGGGAGAGCGGGGAGAAGCCAGTCCGCTTCTTTCCGCTCTCCCCGCTCTTCCTGTTAAACTGATTTTTGCGTCGGCGCACTGAGCCGCCGATCAATTCCACCGCACCTTTTCCACCGGGGCGACTGCCTGCCCAAAAATAACCACCCGCTTTTTATCCCATCACCCAACCAGCACATGAAACGTTTTTTCACCTTCGCCACCCGCCCGCAACGCCGCCGCTCCATGCTGCGCGACCTCCACGCTTTCGGCTTCGTCTGCGTCTTCCGCCAACACTCGATTCTGCGCATCTGGGAGCCGCTAAGGGAAACACCGCTGCATGAAGCACGGTGAGCGCGCTCGGTCTCCGGTGCGCGGCGATTCAGGTGCCACCTGAGCACCGGTTTCGTCGCGCTTGAGCCGCAGGCGAAAGCGTGGGCCTCACGCGAGGCCCACGTTGTCGCTCCGCGCCAAGGCGGCTACGGGAACGCGTCGCCGACCGTTCACGGATTACCGACCACGACTACGGCTAACCGCTCACGGATTACCGACCACCGACGATCTACCGTCGCACCGATCAACCATGCCTCTGCCCGCCAAACTCGCGACGCTCCGCCATCTTCTGGCCGAGCGCTTCCCCACCGTCCCCCGCCCTGTCGGCGCGACGCTGGTCACGGGCATTCCCGTGCTCGATGCCGCGACGGGCGGGCTGCCGGTGGGCGCGATCACCGAATTAGTCTGCGCAACGCCGAGTTGCGGCGGACACCTCCTGCTCGGCCAACTGCTCGTCGCCACCCGCGCCACCCGCATCCGCGTCGCCTTGATCGACAGCCACGACTCGTTCGATCCGGGTTCATTCGCCCCCGACCTTCTCGCCCACCTCGTGTGGGTCCGCTGCGCCAACACCACGATGGCGCTAAGCGCGGCCGACCTACTCGTGCGCGACGCCAACCTCGGGCTCGTCGTCCTCGACCTGCGCCGCGCTCCCGCCGCCGAGCTCCGTCGCATCCCCTCCACCACATGGTACCGCTTACAACGCGCCGTCGAACCCGCCGCGCTCGCCTGCGTCGTGGAGACGCCCCGCGCCGGCGTGCCCAGTGCGCAGCTGCGCTTTGAACTCACCGCCGGGGTCGACGTCACCGCCTTGGACCGGCCGCGCCCCGAACTCGCCGCCGAACTCGCGCCGGCACTCCGCCGCCAACGGCTCCAAGCCGTCGGCTGAAACCGGCCCGCGCGCGCCCCGCAGAGAGGCCACTCCGGCGCGCGCCCCGCCGTCTCCTCGTGTTCCCGCCCCCATGTTCGCCGTCCTCCACATCGCCGACTTCGCGTTGCACGCCGTGCTCCGCACCGGGCCGGACCCGACGCACCAACCCGCCGCGCTCTTCGCGACGCAGCAGAAAAAATCGCTCGTACTCGCGACCAACCCCGCCGCCCGGGCCCGCGGTATCCAGTCTGGAATGACCGCCCCGCAGGCGGTCGCCCGTTACCCCGCCCTCCTCATCCGCACGCCCTGCGCTACCGCCGAGGCCGAGGCCCGCGCCGCCCTCCTCGCCGTCGCCTTCACGCTCTCGCCGCTCGTCGAGGAAACTTCATCGGGCGTTTGCACCGCCGACCTGAAAGGTCACAGCGCTTCCTCCGATATAGGCCCACCCGACGGGCGGGCGGCCCGGCCACCGGGCGGGCCTACATCAAGCGCCACCCTCCTCCGCTCGGCCGCCGCCGCGGTCGCCGCCCTCGCCCAACTCGGCCTGCCCGCTACCGCCGGACTCGGCCGCACCCCGCTGCTCGCCCTGTACGCCGCCCAAGTCCACGCACCGACAACGCCAACGCCGCCCCCGCTGTTTCTACTCGGTGAACCACCGTCCGACCCATCATTCCCCGCGGCGGGCGCCGCTCCGGCGACGCCCGAAACCGTTCCGTTTCCCTCCGCCCCCACCGGCGTCCGACTCGTCACCGACGAAAAAAACTTCCTCGCCCCGCTCCCCCTCGCGGTCGCCGCCCCGCCGCCGGAACTCGCCGCGGTGTTCACGAGCTGGGGCGTACACACCCTCGGCGACCTCACGGCTTTGCCCCGCGACGAGCTCATCCGCCGCTTCGGCCAGGTCGGTCTCACCCTCTGGCAACGGGCCACCGGCGGCGAAGTGCGCCCTCTCCACCCGGCCGTGCCACCGCAGCGTTTCGCCGCCGCGATGGAATTCGAAGACCCGCTGGAAACACTCGAGCCCCTGCTTTTTATCCTCCGCCGCCTACTCGACCGCCTGACGCTCGACTTGCACGCCGCCCGACTCGTCGCCGCCGAACTCGAGCTCACGCTGCGACTCGCCGACGAAACGCGGCACACCCGGGCGTTTCGCCTACCCGAGCCGACGGCCGACGGTGAGCTTCTTTTCCGGACGCTCCACACCCACCTCGAAACGCTGCACACCGCCGCCGCGGTCAGCGCGGTCGACCTGCACCTCGCCCCCGTCCGCCCGCTCGTGCGCCAACACGGTCTCTTCGACACCAGTCTACGCGACCCGCACGGTTTCGCGGAAACACTCGCGCGGGTCGCGGCCCTGGTCGCCGAGGGCCGCATCGGCACGCCACGCCTGGCCGACACGCACCGCCCCGACACCGTGCAACTCGCCCCGCCACCCGCCGTCGTACCGCCCCCGGCGCCTCCGCCGGTGCACGCGGCCATCGGGCCGCCGCTCCGCCGTTTTCGTCCACCGCTGCCGGCGAACCTCGAGTTCACCGCACCCGAACGCCAGCCCACCTACATCTGGACCACCGAATTTCACGGGGCGATCCGCCACCTCCGCGGCCCCTGGCGCAGCAGCGGCGACTGGTGGGAACACGGCCGCCGCTGGTCACGGATGGAGTGGGACATCGCCCTCGCCGACGGCGGCCTCTACCGCCTGATCCGCCTCGGCGAGGCGTACTTCATCGAGGGGGAGTACGATTAGCGGCGGGCGGAGCCCATCGCTCATCGTCGATCGTTGAGGGTTGAGAGATCGATCCCCGCAGCCGGCCTTCCTCGCTCAACTCCCAGCCCTTCATCCTCACCTCAGACCAACGTTCCCCTACGCGCGCCGCGCGCGCTTCATGTACTTCGAACTCCACGCCCGCAGCGCCTTCAGTTTCCTCCGCGGCGCGTCGCGTCCCGAGGATCTGGTGACGGCCGCCGCCGCCGCCGAACTGCCCGCGCTCGCCCTGCTCGACCGCGACGGCCTCTGCGGCGCGCCCCGGCTTTTCGGTGCCGCCCGCGACCAGGGTCTGCGCGCACGCGTCGGCGCCGAGATCACGTTGTCCGACGGCAGCGTCGTGCCGCTGCTCGTCACG
Source organism: uncultured Opitutia bacterium (assembly GCA_903820035.1). Classification (GTDB taxonomy): domain Bacteria; phylum Verrucomicrobiota; class Verrucomicrobiia; order Opitutales; family Opitutaceae; genus ER46. The sequence goes on along the minus strand of CAIJFT010000131.1, from coordinate 33,951 downwards.
TCGCAGACCGGCTACCAGAATCTCTGCCAGCTGATCACCGAGGCGAAACTCACCCCGCGCGCCCCCGTCGCCCGCCGCGTGAGCGGCGGGAGCCTCGGGCGGATCGAAAGTCCTGATCCCGCCGCTCACGCGGCGGGCGACGGGGCGGATGATTCCGATCCCCATGCCCCCGACCCGCACGCGCGAAAGCGCCCCTGCTTCGCCACGTGGGAAGAGCTCGGCCGCTTCCGCGAGGGGCTGATCGCATTGTCGGGCGACGAAGACGGCCCCGTCCGCCGCGCTTGGCGCACCGCCGGCCCCGCCGCCGCGGCCGCCGCCCTCGCCCAACTCACCACCGTCTTCGGCCGTGACCACCTCTACGTTGAAGTCCAGCGCCACCGGCTTCGCGGCGAAGAACGCGAGATCGCCTTCCTCCGCGACCTCGCCGCCGCGCAGGGGCTCCCGCTCCTCGCCACCGGCGGGGTAAATTACGCCGTGCCGGCCCACCGCGCCACCGCCGACGTCTTCACGTGCCTGCGCCACCACACGACGCTCGATGCCGCCGGCCGCCGTCTGGCCGCCAACGCCGAGCGCCACGTAAAATCGGGCACCCATATGGCACAGCTCTTCGCCGACCTGCCGGAGGCGATTGCTCACACCGCCGGCCTCGAGGCGAGGCTCGGCTTCACGCTGCAAAACCTCGGCTACCGTTTCCCCGATTTCCCGACCCCGCACGGCGAACCCATGCCGGCCTTCCTGCGCGCGACCGCGTACGCGGGAGCGGTCAAGCGCTACGGCCGGCTCAACGAACGCGTCACCCGCCAACTGGACCGCGAACTCGAGCTCATCACCAAGCTCGGGTTCTGCGGTTATTTTTTGATCGTGTGGGATATCTGCGAATTCGCCCGCGCCCGCGGCATCCTCGTGCAGGGTCGCGGCAGCGCCGCCAACAGCGTCGTCTGCTACGTCCTGGGCATCACGGCGGTCGACCCGATCAAGCACGAACTGCTCTTCGAACGTTTCCTTAGCGAGGGGCGCGTCGGGCGCGACGGCCATCCGTCCTGGCCCGACATCGACCTCGATCTGCCGAGCGGCGAGCGGCGCGAGCAGGTCATCCAGCGCGTCTACGAGGCCTACGGCCCGCGCGGCGCGGCCATGACGGCCAACGTCATCACCTACCGCGGGCGCAGCGCCGTGCGCGAGATCGGCAAGGTCCTCGGCTTCGGCGACGATGCGATCGAGCGCTTCTCGGGGCTCTATGCCAACGGCGATTTCCCGGAGACGCTCGAACTCCAGCGCCAACTCGCGATGGCCGGCATCGCCGCCCACCACCCGCGCGCCGAAGCGATGGCCCGGCTCTACCAACAAATCCACGGCCTGCCGCGCCACCTCGGCCAGCACAGCGGCGGCATGGTCATCGCGCAGGGCCAGCTCGACCGCGTCGTGCCGCTCGAGAATGCCAGCATGCCCGGGCGCGTCATCGTGCAGTGGGACAAGGACGACTGCGAGGACCTCGGCATCGTGAAGGTCGACTTCCTCGGCCTCGGCATGATGGCCGCGTTGCAGGACACCTTCGCCCTCTGCCGCGCGCGCGGGCATCCCATCGAGTTATACACGATCCCGCCGGACGACCCCGCAACCTTCGCCGCGATGCAACGCGCGGACACCGTCGGGGTATTTCAAATCGAAAGCCGCGCCCAGATGGCCTCGCTGCCACGCCTGCGCCCCGCCTGCTTCTACGACGTCGCGATGCAGGTCGCGATCGTTCGCCCCGGCCCGATCGTCGGCAACCTATCGCACCCGCTCATCCGCCGCCGCAACGGTCTCGAGGCCCCCGACTACATCGACGCCAGCGTGGCGCACCTCGTTCAGCCCATCCTGCGCCGCACGCTGGGGGTGATTTTATTTCAGGAGCAGATGCTCGAACTCGCGATGAAGCTGGCCGACTTCACCGGAGGCGAGGCCGAGGAGCTGCGCCGCGCCATGGGTTTCACGAAGGATCACGCCCGCCTGCAACGTGCCCTCGGCAAACTTGTCACCGCCCTCCGCGCCCACGGCCGCAACGAGGCCGTCGTCAAACGAGTCAGCGAGTCCGCGCTGTCCTTCGCCGCGTACGGCTTCCCCGAATCGCACGCGCTGAGCTTCGCGCTGCTCGCCTACGCGAGTACGTGGCTCAAGGTCCACCGGCCGGCCGAGTTCACGGCGAGCCTGCTCAACCACCAACCGATGGGGTTCTATTCGCCGGCGACGCTGCTGCAGGACGGACGCCGCCACGGCCTGAAGGCGAAACCCGTGTGCGTCGTGCACTCCGAGTGGGACTGCACGGTCGAGGCCGACGACACCATCCGCATCGGCCTGCGCTACGTGAAGGGCCTGCGCGCGACCGCCGCGCAGACGCTGCTCGCGGCCCGCGCGACCGCGCCGTTTGCATCGCTCGCCGACTTCCTGCGCCGCACCGCGTTCAATCCCACTGAGCGCCGGGCCCTCGCCGCCGTCGGCGCCTGCAACGCCCTCGCCGCGCATCGCCGCGCCGCGCTGTGGCAGATCGAGGCCGCCTGGTCGGAGGACGAGGCGTTGTTCCGCGCGTCCGAGGAGTCCGACGCCGAGCGACAAAATGAACCGCCTCGGAATTCCAGCCCGAATCATCCATCCCCGCTCGCGCCCATGACGCCCACCGAACGCCTGCGGGCCGACTTCACCGGCCTCGACCTCACCACCGGGCCCCACCCGATGGCACTCGTACGCGGGCAACTCCCGGACGTCTGGCGCGCGGCAGATCTCACCCTGGCGAACGACGGCGACCGCCTGACCGTCGCGGGCTCCGTGATTTGTCGCCAACGTCCGGGTACGGCGAAGGGTTTCGTGTTCATCAGCCTCGAAGACGAGACCGGGATCGCCAACGTCATCGTCCTCCCGCACCTCTTCGAATCCCACCGGCTCGTGATCACGCAGGAGCCCGCGCTGCGCATCACCGGCAAGCTGCAGAACCTCCACGGCGTGATCCACGTGAAAGCCGATACGATCACCGCCCTCACCGCGTCCGAGGTGCCCGCGCAGGCGTCACATGATTTCAGGTAAAAACGCACCGCCGTACCCGCATCCATCGTTCACATTCTCCTCATCGTTCTCGTTCTCTTCGGCTAGCGACGAGAAAACCAGGAGGACTAAGCGAACAGCCAAGAATCGGGGCGACCTGCTTTTCCCGTGACTCGCGGCGGTCGCGCGGCCACCGTGAGCTCTCCCCATGAAACCCCATCGCACCCTTCTCGCGGCGATTTTCGCCGCCTGCTTTATGACCGTCGCGGCGTTGGCCGCCGACGCCTCGCCCGCCGGCACCTGGAAATGGACGCAAGCCGGCCGCGGCGGTAACCCCGGGAGCGAGCGCACGCTCAAACTCGAACTCAAGGACGGCCAACTCTCCGGCTTGGTCGCCGGTTATCAGGGCGCGCAGGGTCAGATCCCCGACAACCCGATCATCGACGCCTCGTTCAAGGGCGGCGCGGTGGCGTTTTCGGTGAAGGTCACCTACGGCGACAATTCCTTTGTCATCAAATACGCCGGCCAAGTCGACGGCGACACGCTCAAGGGCACGATCGAGCGCCCCGGCCGCGACGGCGGCGACCCGACCAAGACCGAGTGGGTCGCCAAGCGCGCGAAGTAAGCGGCGCCGTTTTTCAAGGCCCCGCGGACACTCCCCATCCCACCTTCACCGGGTGGGATTTTTTGGGTCCAGACGCGAAGGGTCACGCGGCGCAACGCGCACCCGGCGCCGTTTTTTCCTCGGTCACGACGAGGGAGCTGGGTTCAGCAAAAGTTGGCGGTGGCCGAAAGGCTCCGACTCATCGTCACACTGATATTTGGATACAGACTCACCTTATCGCCGGCACAACCCTTACAGCCCGCGAACGTGTCGGCGGGATCGAGCATCGCCATCAGCGTCACCCGCGGGCCGGTCGCAGCAGCGGTCCCTGAGGGCGAGCCTCCCGGCGACGTTGCGCACCGTCCGGTGGGAACGCGCCCACGAGGGGAAACCCTGCGCAGTGGAGGTGATCCCTATTCGGTCGCTGCCGCTGGTCGCATGGTAGATCGAGACGTAGTCCAGCGTGTCGGCCTGAAACGGCACTCCGTGCAGGTGAGGTCGTACACGTATTCCGAGTCCGGCGCCCCAAACGAAGCTCGGCCGCCCGTATATCAGAATGGTTACGGTGTCCGGCTTTCGTCCGAGGGCCCACCGCGTTTGCCTCACCACCGTTCCACCGCACCGACGCCGCACTCCGCGACGCCGGCGCGACCCGAAATTCCTCACGGAAAAAACCACAGCCCATCCATCAGATGAAAAACACCCAGATCACCCGCACGTCCCTGTTCACCGCCGCGTTCGCGCTCCTGCTCGCCGTGACCGTCGGCGTCACCGCCAACATCGCCAACGCCGCCGGCAGCAACAGCGGTGGTGGCGGCGGTGGCGGCTCGGTCAAAACCTATGAAGCCCGCGTCACCGGCTACATCACCGCGATCGACTATGTGAACTCCACCCTGACGATCGGCGCCTCGTACTACGGCACCGGTCAGCTTAAGGTGACCTCATCCACCAATATATCCGTCAATCTCGTGAACTGCGGCTTCGATACCCTGAAGTTGGGCGATTGGGCGGAGGCGCGTTACGACTGGGTTTCCAAGACGGCAACGAAGCTCTCCTGCACGGCGGTTCCGACGAGCTGAACGGCCGCGATCACCCCACGGACACCGGCGCAGCCGGACTTCCGTGGGCCCATTTGATCCCAGGGGCACGGGCGCAGGCCGGTGCCCCTTTCCCGTGTAAACATCCCGCCGCGCCACCCCACGCGCGGCCTTTCCGCCGGGAATTCCTGTTGCCCGCTTCCCGCCCGATCCCCTTCTTCGTCTTGAACTCGTCGCTCACGCTTGAACCCGAAACCACCGGTACCCAACCCATGCGGATCCTGATCGTGGAGGATGAGCCGCAGCTCGCGCGCCACATCCGTTCCGCCCTTTCCCGCCACGGTCACACGGCCGAGGTCGAGGCCAACGGGGCCCACGCGCTGCAAACCGCACTGAAGGAGCAACCCGATCTCATCGTGCTCGACATCAATCTGCCGGGCATGGACGGCTTCGAAGTCCTCGCGCGCCTGCGCCAGGCCAGGTGTCCGGCGATGGTCCTCATGTTGACCGCCCGCGGCGAAGTCGGCGACCGGATCAAGGGACTGACCGCGGGGGCCGACGACTACCTGACCAAGCCCTTTGCGCTCGACGAACTGATCGCCCGCGTCGAGGCGCTCGGCCGGCGCGGCGGCGTCCCGCAGGCCGGCAGCACCCTGCAGGTTGGCGGACTCCACCTGAACGTGCCCCAGCGACACGTCACCCGCGACGGCCAGACGATCGAGCTCTCACCGCGCGAGTTCGACCTGCTGCAGGTATTCATGCAGGAACCCGGGCGCGTCTTTGCCCGGACCGAGCTGCGCGACCGGGTTTGGGGCAACGAACAGGATTACGACGTGCGCCAAATCGACATGTTCATCACCCGCCTGCGCAAAAAAATTGACGCCGGATTTTCCGTTCCGCTCCTGCAAACATTGCGTAACGTCGGCTATACGCTCCGGCCTCCGGTTGGAACGCCCTCCGCATGAACCTTCGTCCCCTGCTCCTACCGACGCTCCTCGCCGCACTCGCCCTGCGGGCCCTCGGCGCCGGTGCCACCATCGAAGGTCGGGTCGCTTTGCCCCAGACCCACACGGCCCCCGTGAAGGGCCAGCACTACGACGTGGTCATCGCCGGCGGTGTCCTGGCGACCAGCCCGCAACTCGCGGTCGTCTACCTGGAAGGTGCGTTCCCCCTGCCCGCCCTGCCCGCGACCACGCAAATGGTGCAGAAGGACCTGAAATTCGTACCGTCGCTACTGCCGATCCGCACCGGAACCCGCGTCGAGTTCCCCAACCACGACGAAGTTTACCACAACATCTTCTCCTTCTCCCCGACGAGGCGCTTCGACCTCGGGCGCTACCGCCCCGAGGACCGCCCCGTGCCGTTCCAGACCTTCGACAAACCCGGGCTCGTCACCCTGCGGTGCGAAATCCACAACCACATGCGCGGACTCGTCCTCGTGCTCGACACCCCGCACTTCGTGGTCACCGACACCTCCGGCGGTTTCCGACTCACCGACCTCCCCGCCGGGCACTACACGCTTAAGGCGTGGGTCGACAGCGTGACCATCCGCACCCAAACCGTCGACCTCACCGCGGACACCCGGCTCCGCGTCGACTTCCCTTGAGCGCCGACTCCACGGCGGCTCCGGCCCGGTTCAAAACCTTCCGCCTGCGGCTGGCTGCGGCGATGATGCTCGTGGTCGCCACCCTGACCGTGGCGGGGCTGGCCGTCGCGCAACGCCACTCGGTCAACGAGGCGGAACGCGAACTGCAACGCGACTTCCGCGTGGCCCTCGAAGCCGCCAACGCCGCCCGCGAAACCCGCGCCGCGGCCCTGCAACAGCGCTGCCTCGTCCTCGTGCAAAAAGCACGCATCCACGCCGCACTCGAGGACGATGCCCTGGACCTGCTGTATCCCAATGCCCGTGACGAGCTCCTCGACCTGATGGCCGCGGGCAACCGCCGCGGAACCACCGCCCTGCACGCGAAATTCTGGCGCTTTCTGGACCAGCGCGGCGGCCTCATTCCGGTGGTCAATGCGTCCGATCTCGGCGCCTTGACCGAGGCCGAGGCCGCCCAGCTCGCGCTCAAGCAATCGCCCGTCGCCCCTCAGGTCGGCTACCTGCCCCGCGCCAGCGGGAACGGGTCCGACGAGATCATGGACCAGATCATCACGACCCCGATCTTTTCCACGGCCACCGGCCGGCCGATCGCGGCCCTCGCAGTGGGCTTCGATTCCGGGGTCAACCTCCCCGCCTTGGGCGAAACCGGGGTGCGCCTCGGCATTTGGGCCGACGGACGGCTGCAATTGCCCGGCTACGGCGGCAAGGCGCGCGACGACCTCCGCCGGGACTTGACCCGCTTGGTGGGCAACCCGGCCCAACAAGGATTGCCGGTGCCCGTCGCCCTGGCCGGGACCGCCTACCTGCTCTTGTTTCAGCCGCTAAATGCCGACTCGCTCTATCCGACCGCCTACGAGGTGTGCCTCTATCCCCTCGCCGCGACCCAGGAACGGCAGCGGCAGCTCCGCTGGCAGATTCTCGTCCTCGGCTCGCTATTCTGCCTCGCCGGCCTCGCCGCCAGCCACCTCGCCGCGACGCGTCTGGCCAAGCCCGTGGAAAAACTCGCCGCCGACTCCGCCCAAAATATCGTCCGACGCGACCAGGCGGAAACCGCGCTGGAGTTGACCCAAGCGGAACTGCAGCGCGCCGCCCGTTTTTCTTCCGACGCCTCGCACCAGCTGAAGACCCCGATCGCGGTGTTCCGCGCCGGACTCGAAGAATTGCTCTCCCGGCCGGACCTCCCGGAGCCCGCACGCGAGGAGCTCATGACGCTGGTCAACCAGACGTACCGGTTGACCAGCATGATCGAGGATCTGCTGCTCCTCTCCCGCCTCGACGAAGGCCGGCAAAAAATCGCCTTCGGCGCCGTCGATCTCGGGCACCTGGTCGCGGGCTGGCTGGACGACTTGAGCGTGCTGCCCCAAGGGCTTGACCTCACGATCACCATCGACGTGCCCGCCACCGTACTGGTCGCCGGCGAGCGCCGTTACGTCTCGCTGATTCTGCAAAATCTCCTGGAGAACGCCCGCAAATACAACCGCCCCGGCGGCCGGCTTCACGTGTCCGCTCGGAGCGAGGGCGAGCGGGTAATCCTGACCGTCGGCAACACCGGCACGCCCATCCCGCCGAACATCCAACCCCACATCTTCAACCGCTTCCACCGCGGAGCCGCCGCAGAAGATATTCCCGGCCACGGGCTGGGCCTGAACCTGGCCCGATTATTGGCGCGACTGCACGGCGGGGACGTCCGTCTGCTCACCTCGGCGGACGACTGGACCGAGTTTGCAGTGACTTTTCGGCTAGCCAAGGACGGCCAAATTTCCGTCCCTAGCGCGCTATGAGATGGGCCAGTGTTCTCCTGTTCGTCACCGCGGCTTGCACCCAAGCCGGCGCCAGCGAGGAGTGGTTCGACCGCTTGGAGCAACGCCTGAGTTTTTCCGCCGCGGATGACACCCTGCGCGTCCGTCTCGGCGGCTTGCTCTCGCTGGAGGACCACCAGATCGAACCACCGCCCCCAGGGCTGCTTTTCACCAACGGTCATAATCTGTTCAGCCCACGGCTCGGCCTCACGTTGCAGGGCCAGTCCGGTCCGGAGCTTTTCGGCTTCGCGCTGGTCCGGGTGGACCGCGGCTTCAATCCGGCCAATGCGCGTCTTAGGGTGCGGCTCGATGAGTACGCCTTGACCTACGTGCCCACGCACCTGAAGGGGCTCAATTTCAAAGTCGGACAATTCGCCACCGTGATCGGCAATTGGGTGCCGCGGCACGACGCCTGGGACAATCCGTTCATCACCGCCCCCCTGCCCTACGAGCATCAAACACCGGTTTACGACTCCGAGGCGCCGTCGACGCCGGCCGATTTCGTCCACCTCGAAGCGGATGAAAAATACGATTACCTGCCGATCCTCTGGGGCCCGAGCTACGCCACCGGCGCTTCCGTATCCGGCCGTCTGGGACACTTCGAGTTTGCCGCCGAAATCAAAAACGCCGGCCCGGCCTCGCGCCCCGAAGTCTGGTCGATTCGCGACCTCGGCTTCAGCCGTCCCTCGTATTCCGCCCGCCTCGGCTTCCGCCCCGATCTGCGCTGGAGCCTTGGCGTTTCAGCCGGCGACAGCGCCTATCTGGTTCCCTTCGCGGCCAACCTGCCGCCCGGCACCAGCCGGCACGACTACCGCCAGCGCCTCCTCGGCGCCGACCTCGGCTTCGCGTGGCACCACCTGCAGGTGTGGGCCGAGGGGTTCGATTCCACGTTCGACGTGCCCCGGATCGGCCACGTCCGCACCCGCGCGGCCTATGTGGAGACCAAGTACCGATTTAGCGCGGAGTGGTACGGCGCCTTGCGGTGGAACCGGCAGGACTTTTCGCGAATCGGCGACGGCCGCGGCGGCCGGATGCGGTGGGGCCAAGGCATCTGGCGCCTCGACGCCGCCGCCGGTTTCCGGCTCTCGCCGCATGCGGAATGCAAAGTGCAACTCAGCGGACAGCCCGCCGCCGGCGATCCCGACCGGGTCAATCCGCACCTCGCGACGCAGTTCAACGTGCGGTTCTGAACGCGGGCCCGATGGCGACGGGGTGACCTCACCCCTAACGGCCAGGCGATATTCCCTCCGGCCCCGCGGCGTGGGTCACGCCGGGTCGCGCCACGTAAAGCCCGACTCTCCGGTCCCAATCCGGTTGCCCCAAAAAGGCCCAAGAATTCAGTCGTGAGGCGGAAATCTCCCGCGGGCCTAAGGGCCCGTGTAGCGTTGCGCCGGAGCGGACGGTTTTTGTGCCGTTTTGTGGCCACTCGGGGCACGCCGCCCCCTCAAGACTCGGGCGGCTTGTTCCCCTTCCGGCGCCACGCCGCAAACGGCGCCCACATCTGGCCGAAAAATCCGGGCGGCATCGGCTCGTTGATGCCGAAATTCTCGGGCCAGCGGTCGCGCGGCATGTAGTACGTGCCGAACAGAATGTCCCAGAAAGGGAAAAGCCCGGCGAAATTCTTGTCCCACGCCGCCGGCTCCCGCGAATGGTGCCACCGGTGAAACACCGGCGTCGCGATCACGCTGCGCAGCGGACCAAAATCCCAGTTGAGATTCGCATGGATAAAAATCGCATAGAACGTCAGCACCGGCGCGGTGCCAAGCGTGACCGTCGGGTTGTACCCCAGCAGCAGCACCGGTGTCGCCTGCGCCAATTTATTCACGAGATCGTTGACCGGGTGCACGCGCAGACTACCCAGCCAATCGAGATCCTCCGAGCTGTGATGCACCGCATGGAAGGGCCACCAGCGCCCGCGGTGAAACACACGGTGCGTCCAGTAGGCGCAAAAATCGACCAGCAGATAGATCTGGATCGCCTGCAGCCAGATGGGCTGGCGGCTCAGCGGACCGTACCCGCGGTATTCCTGCAGCCGGAGCAGGTCCGCCGTGGTGACCTGCGTCAGCACAAGCACACTCGCCGGCACGAACAGCATCAGACGGACAAAAGGCTTGGTGAGGAGAATCGTTACGAACCAGTAGACGAGATCGGTCCAAAATCCGCGCCGCATCACCCGCTGCGGCCGCGCCCGACCCGGCAGGCGTTCAATGACAAAGAATACGGCCGCAACCACCAGGAGGGAGATCGCCACGCTGAGCATGGTTTTGTCGGATTTCATGGCGGCAAAGGGCGACGTGCTCCCGTCTCCCGACCCGCAGGACGTGCGGCGGCGAAAAGGGATGCGCCCCATCCGCAGGGCACGGCCGCACTCGTCCGTTGACCGAACCCGATCACCACGGAAGATCGCGCCCCTCCGCACCATGTTCGCGCTTCACCCCTATGTCACCGCCGCTTTGACCGGCTTCGTCAGCGGCATGCTCCTCTCGATCCCGGTCGGGCCGATCAACCTGACCATCATGAACGAGGGCGCGCGCCGTGGCTTCGTCTGGGCCGCACTGATCGGCTGCGGGGCGACCCTGATGGAAGTGCTTTACTGCATCCTCGCGTTCACCGGCTTCAGCTCCCTCTTCGACCAGCCCTTCATCAAAGCCGCGATGGAGTTGTTCAGCTTCGTCTTCATGCTCGCGCTGGGCATAAAGTTCCTGCTCGCCAAACACGTTTCCGCCCCGCTCCACCTGAGCGACGCCGTCGATCAATTCGACGCCAACGTCGCACAGCGCTTGAACCCACGCTCCGCCTTCTGGACCGGCTTCGTGCGCGTGATGGCGAATCCCGGCGTCCTGCTGTTCTGGATTGTTCTCGCCGCCAGCTTTCTCTCCCGCGGCTGGGTGGAGGATACGCTGCCGAGCAAGGTGGCCTGCATTGCCGGCGTCACTGGCGGGGTCGGCCTGTGGTTCATCGGCCTGAGTTGGATCATCTCCCGTGGCCACGGCAAATTCAGCGAGCAGACCCTCCTGCGGATCGAACGGGGTTCCGGCCTCATGCTGCTGCTCGTCGCCCTGGGCCACGCGGTCGTGATTATCCGCCAACTCTCGCTCGGGCGCCCCTAAAGCCCGCGTCCACTCCGCGGTCCCCCACCCACCGGGCGGTTAGCCGACCCGGCAACCGGAAGTACCGGAGGCCCTGTCGATCGCCGGCCGGTGCGACCTCCGGCCCGCACCTCCGCAAAAAACCCTCGCCGCTGGATTTCCGCGTCACATTCTGCGCTCACCCACGTCTAGCCCGCGCCGCATCCCCCGTGCGCCGGTGCTCGCCCTCCATGTCCTCGCTTTTCCGTTCACTCCCACCGAACGACGTCCGCCCTTGGCGCGCCGCCCTCACCGCGCTGGCCCTCGCCGGACTCCCCGTGACCGTCTTCGCCGCGGAGCCGACTGCCACCGCCGCGTTGGTCCGGCAGTACTGCCTCGACTGCCACGACGGCGCCACGAACAAGGGCAAACTCAATTTTGAGACCCTCGACCCCGCCCACCCCGCTGCCCACGCCGCGACGTGGGAGGCGGTGGTGCGCAAACTCGAGCACCGGCAAATGCCGCCCGTCGGCGAGCCGAGACCGGATGAAGCCACCTACCGCGGCGCCACGACGGCTTTGATCGCACAACTCGATCAGGCCGCGGCGGCCCGACCGCAGCCCGGCCGCTCCGACACCTTCCGCCGGCTGAACCGCACCGAATACCAAAACGCGATCCGCGACCTGCTCGGCGTCAACATCGACGCCACCGCCCTGCTGCCCAACGACGAACCAAGCCACGGCTTCGACAACGTCGCCGTCGGCAACCTCTCCCCGACGCTCCTCGACCGCTACGTTTCCGCCGCCCAGAAAATCGCCCGCCTCGCCGTCGGCACGCCGCGCAAATCCCCGGGCGGCGACACCTTTCGCGTGCGGCCCGATGTCACCCAGGAAGAACACGTCGAGGGCCTCCCCCTCGGCACGCGCGGCGGTCTTCTGATTCCGTATCTGTTCCCGCAGGACGGCGAATACGAGGTCCAGGTGCGCCTCCAGCGGGACCGCAACGAACAGGTCGAGGGGCTCAAGCGGCCGCATGAAATCGAATTCCTCCTCGACCGCGCCCGCGTCGCCCTCGCCACGGTGAAGCCGCCCGGCGCGGACAAAAACGCCGAGGTGCTCGACCAGCACCTGAAGTTCCGTTTCACCACCACCGCGGGACCGCACGACGTCGCCGTGACGTTTCCGAAGGATCCCTCCGCGGTGCTCGAAAACGAACGCGCCCCCTTCGCCTCGCGGTTCAACATGCACCGCCACCCGCGCACCGCCCCCGCGGTGTTCCAGGTCACCCTTACCGGCCCGTTCGCCGGCACCACCGGCGGCGACACCCCGAGCCGCCGTCTCATCTTCGGCGACCGGCCCGACGTCGCTCCGGCTTCGCGCCCGCTTCTCCCCACGGACGAAATCCGCGCCCGCACGATCCTCGCCCGCCTCGCCCGCCTTGCCTACCGCCGACCGGTGAACGACGACGACCTGCGCCGGCCGTTGCAGTTTTTCCGCGACGGTGCCGCCGAGGGCGGCGGCTTCGAAGCCGGGATCGAGAGCGCCCTCAGTGCGCTGCTCGTCAGTCCGCAATTTCTCTTCCGGATCGAAAGTGATCCCGTGGGCGTCGCTCCCGGCGTGGCCTATCGCGTCTCCGATTTAGAACTGGCCTCGCGGCTCGCGTTCTTCCTCTGGAGCAGCCTGCCCGACGACGCACTGCTCGACGCCGCCGCGCGCGGTGACCTGCACGAACCGGCCAAGCTCGAGGCGCAGGTGCGCCGGATGCTCGCCGACGACCGCGCAGGGAATCTCGCGGCCAATTTCGCCGCGCAATGGCTGCACCTCCGCGGCCTCGAGGCGATCACGCCGGACCTCCGCCGGTTCATCGATTTCGACGACAACCTCCGGCAGTCCATGCGGCGGGAAACGGAGTTGTTCTTCGCCAGCATCGTGCGCGACGACCGGCCGGTCACCGAGTTGCTGAGCGCGGACTACACGTTCCTGGACGAGCGCCTCGCGCGCCACTACAAGGTGCCGCACGTCTTCGGCAGCCAGTTCCGGCGGGTCTCCTTCGCCGACGATCCCGCCCGGCAGCGCGGGGGACTGCTGCGGCAGGGCAGCATCCTCACCGTCACCTCGTACGCCACCCGCACCTCGCCGGTTATCCGCGGCAACTGGATCCTCGCCAACCTCGCCGGCGAGCCGCCCCCGCCGCCGCCGCCCAACGTGCCCGCCCTCGACAGCGGCAGCGTTTCCGACTCGCTGCCGATCCGCGAGCGACTCGCCGCCCACCGCGCCAAACCCGCCTGCGCCGGTTGCCACAACCTGATGGATCCGGTCGGTTTCGCGCTGGAGAACTTCGACGCCGTCGGCCGCTGGCGCGCCGAGGAGGATCACCGCCCGGTCGACGCCGCCGGCGGCCTCCCCGACGGCAGTACTTTCGCGGGCGTGGGCGGCCTTGAACGTGCCCTGCTCGCCCGCCCCGGGTTGTTCACGGCGACGCTGAGTGAAAAACTCCTGACATTTGCCCTTGGTCGCGGCGTCGAACGCACCGACGCCCCTGCGATCCGCGCCATTGTGCGCCGCGCGCAAGCCGACGATTACCGTTTCTCCGCCGTCATCCTCGGCGTCGTGCACAGCGTGCCGTTTCAAATGCGGTCCGCGGCAATGGCAGCCAATCAGGCCGTTGAACCGGAAGCACGGGAAGGCCGGAAAGGATCGCAATGATCACGCCCCGCCCTTGCCGATCTTCCCGTTCCACTTCCCCGTAATTTTCCCGTTGCCCCTCTCGTCCACCCCGCTCTCTCCCCACCCATGAGCTCCTTCCTCACCCGCCAAGCCCTGCCGCGTCGCACCTTTCTCCGCGGGGTCGGCGCATCGCTCGCGCTGCCGTTCCTCGACGCCATGGTGCCCGCCGCCGCGGCCGCCACCACCGCCGCGACGAAGCCCGCGCGCCGACTCGGCTACGTCTTCATGCCGATGGGCTGCGACCACTCGCGGTGGACGCCCACCGGCACCGACGGCACGCTCGGCGAACTCTCGCCGATCCTGCAGTCCCTCGCCCCGCACCGGGAGCAACTCACCGTGCTTTCGAACTTGGAGCTGCGCAACGCCTACCCCGGCTCGCACGCGACCTCAAACTCGTCCTTCCTCAGCGCCGCGAAGGCAAAGCACACCGAGAGCAACGACTACTACCTCGGCACCACGGCGGACCAACTCGCCGCGCAGCAGATCGGCCAGGGCACGCAACTTCCGTCGCTCGAACTCGCGATGGACATGCTCCAGACCACCGGCCAGTGCGACAACGGCTACGCCTGCGTCTACCAGAACAATCTCTCCTGGTCCTCCCCCACCACGCCGCTCCCGTACGAAGCGCACCCGCGCGTCGTCTTCGAACGACTCTTCGGCGAAGGCGGCACCACGGCGGAACGCCGTTCCGCGCTCCGCAAACGCGCGAGCCTGCTCGACTGGGTCACCGAAGATATCGCGAGCCTCAAGCGCCGCCTTGGCCCCACCGATCAGGCGAAAGTCGCCGAATACCTCGACACCGTCCGCGAGGTCGAACGCCGTATCCAGAAAGCCGAGGCCGATGTCGCCAACAACTCGCTCCCCGCCGACCTCGACCGCCCGCTCGGCGTCCCCGCCGCCTACACCGACCACGCCAAACTGATGATCGATCTCCAGGTGCTCGCGTTTCAGGGCGACATCACGCGCGTCATCACCTTCCAGCTTGCGCGTGAAACCAGCAATCGCACCTACGCCGCGGAAACCGGCGTCGCCGACCCGCACCACCCGCTCTCCCACCACGGCAACGACCCGGACAAGATCGCGCGCATGGCGAAGATCAACGCGTTCCACGTCTCCCTGTTCGCCTACTACCTCGAACGCCTCAAGACCACGCCCGACGGCACCGGCAGCCTCCTCGATCATACGATGCTCCTCTACGGCAGTGGCATCGGCAACCCGAACATCCACGATCACACCAACCTGCCGACACTCGTCGCCGGCGGCCGCGCCCTCGGCCTCAAGGGCAACCGTCACCTCCGCTACCAGGATCCCGTCCCGCTCGCCAATCTCCACCTCAGCCTCCTCGACCGCGCCGGCGTGAAAATCGACGCCTTCGCCGACAGCACGGGGAAGATCAACGACCTGTTCCGTCCGCTCACCGTGTGATGCACCCGAACACCCACTGCCGTTTCGCGGCCGCAAACCACTTAAACAGGGAGAGCGGGGAGGACGGAAAGGGTTCGGTTCGCCCCCTCTTCCCGCGCTTCCGGCTCAACCGGTCGGCGGTCCGTTCCACCACCGCTTTGCTGGCCAGTCTCAGTGTGCTGTCCTCCGGATTTGCCGCCGCGGCGCCGCTGGCCGACGCGATCGAAAAACGCGACGCCGCGGCCGCGCGCGCGCTGCTCGCCGACTCGGCCGTCGACGCCACGCAGTCCGACGGCACCACAGCGCTGCACTGGGCCGTCCGACACGATGATGGGGCTACGACCAAGGCCCTGCTGGCCGCGCGCGCGAATCCAAACGCGACGAACCGTTACGGCGTCACCCCGCTCTCCCTCGCGTGCACCAACGGCAGCGCCACGGTCGCCAACCTGCTCCTCGACGCCGGCGCGGACCCGAACCTCGCACTCCGCGGCGGTGAAACTCCGTTGATGACCGCCGCGCGCACCGGCCGCGTCGCCGTCGTGCAGGCCCTGCTCGCCCGCGGCGCCCGCGTGAACGACAAGCTCGCGGCGGGCGGCCAGTCCGCCCTCATGTGGGCGGCACACGAAGGGCACACCGCCGTCGTCGCCGAGTTGATCGCCGCCGACGCCGACTTCCGCACCGCAGTCGACACCGGGTTCACCCCGCTCCTCTTCGCCGCGCGCACGGGCCGTACCGAAGTCGTGCGCTTCCTGCTGAAGGCCGGGGTCGACGTCAACGAAGCCTCCAAACCCACCAAGAAACCCGGCAACAAACAACCGCGCGCCGGCACGAGCGCGTTGATCATCGCCATCGAGAACGGCCACTTCGCCCTCGCGGCCGAGCTCCTCGACCTCGGCGCCAACCCCAATGATCTCCGCTCCGGTTACGCACCGCTCCACGTGCTCACGTGGGTGCGCAAGCCCGACAGCGGCGAGGACGACGGCCAACCCGTCCCCGACAGCGCGGGTCTCTTTACGAGCGACGATCTCATCCGCAAACTCGTGGCCAAGGGCGCGGACCTAAATCTCCGCCTCACCGGGGGTCCGTCCGGCGGCGGCCGGGTCGCCCGCAAAGGCTGCACGCCCTTCATGCTCGCGGCGGACACCGCCGACACCGCGTACCTTAAATTACTCGTGACCCTGGGCGCCGATCCGACGTTGCGCAATGCGGACGGTTGCACGCCGCTCATGGCCGCGGCCGGTCTCGGCACACGTTCGGTGGAGGAGGAAGCGGGCACGGATGAAGAGGCGGTCGAAGCCGTCACGTACCTGCTCGCCCTCGGCGCAGACCTCGACGCCGTCTCCAACGCCGGCGACACGGCGATGCACGGCGCGGCCTTTGCGAATTTTCCCAAGGTGATCAAACTCCTCGACGCCAAGGGAGCGAAGCTCGAGGTCTGGAACACCCGGAACAAGCGCGGCTGGACCCCGCTATTGATCGCCGAGGGTCACCGCTACGGGAATTTCAAGCCGGGCTTCTCCACCATCGCCGCCTTCCACGACGTGATGAAGGCCCACGGCCTGACGCCCCCGCCCCCGACGCCACCCGCCGCGGTGAAGGGCTACGAACAGAATTGAGCGGTGGGCCCGATGACGACATCGGGCCCCACCTCACTTCTTCAGCCCTGCCACGAAGCCGTCGAGCTCGGCATCCGACCAGGCCTTCTGGCGCTCGGTCGTCGCGGCGCGGACCGCGGCCACCTTCGCCGGCTCCACGCTCACCGCCTGATTGCCAAACTCGCGGCGGACGTAGGTCAGGATCGACGCGATCTGGCCGTCGTCCAACTGCCGCCACGGCGGCATGATCAAACCCCGGCCGGGATTTTCCTTCCCGTGCAGCACAATGCGCACGAGCGCATCCTCACCCTGCTGCAACCAACGTGACCCGATCAACGAAGGCGCGAGCATCGCGAGCCCCTGACCGGACTCCTGGTGACACGGTGCGCACGTGAGATTGAACGCCATCTTGCCCGCTTCGAACTGCTTTTGCGCGGACTGCTGCGCGGGATTATCGGAATTCTTTTGCTGGTAACTGGTGAGCAGCGAACTGAGCCGCGAGTCCTTGTGCGCGCGGATCGTGGCGATGTTCGCAGAGCTCAATACGCCCGGATTGAACGTCCCCAGGTTCATCCGCTGCAGCATCGCCGCCGCCCAGACCGGTTTTTCGCTCAACATCTTCTGCGCCGTATTCTGCAGGCGCGGCGTCAAGGTCGCGTAGACCTCGATAACGGCTTCGCCCGCGCGCACATCGTCGAAGCCGCCCAGCGTGGCGAGCCGTTTGGCCCGCTTCGTCTCGTTCTTCTCCGTGCGCACCGCGTCGGCAATAATCGGCAGGACCTCGGTGGTGCCGGTGGCCGCGGCGAGGTCCATGAAGTTTTGCATTTCGGTCTCGCTGAGCTTGCCGGATTTCAATGCGTTGACCGCTTCGGTCATCGACTCCGACTGCCCGAGCCGCGCGGCCAAACTCACCAGCGCCGCCGAGTGCGGCCGGTTTTGCCACAAACGGGCAATCGCTTCCTCAAGCTGACGCGGCACGGCGTCGACCCGCGGACCGGTCAATCCCTTGGCCATGCCGCCGAGCAACAGTCTCGCCGGCGCATCCCCCGGCGCGGCCTCGAGCAGCTTGCCGCACATCTCGAGATTGCGCTGCAGGTACTCCGGCGCGCGCTCGATGATCCAGTCGGAGTAAACACCCTGCTTGAGGTTGTAATACTTGCGGGGTCCTTGGTCGGCGGTGTAACGCATGCCGATCCGCTCCGCGAGGTAGGTGGTGAAAATCTTGGCCTGCCACACCGCGGGATCACGCACGAGCGCGAGCAACTCTTCCCGGCCGGAGTCAGCCTTTGACTCGATCGCCCACCAAATCAGGAGCGGCAGGTGTTTGTCAGTCACATCCTCGTCCCGCGCGAGCAGCGGCCGAATCAGCGCAAAGGCCTGCCCCGCGGGGAGACGCTTCGCCGTACTCGCCAGCTGGCTGCGCACCTCGGCATCGGGCTCCGACTGCGCGAGCGCCGCAAGGTCGGCGAGAACCGCCGGTCCAACGCTGTTGCGATCACCGAAGAGCCGCACCGCCCACCGGCGCACGTGCGGGTTCGGATGCTTCAACCCGGCACGCAGGCCGGCGTCACCGAGTTCGCCGCGCAGGTTCAGCACCCAGAACGCCTCGAGCGAGGCCTCGTTGTTGGCGGCCACCAAGCGCTGCAGTTCGGTTGAGATTTTTTCCGGACGGGTCGCCAACAGTAACCGCGACTCCTCGCGCAATTCGCGGTTCGCGTGCGCCAGCAGTGCGATCAACTCCGGCGTCGAGCTCTTCGTCAGGTCGCGCACGGCCGGACGCTTAAAATCCTTCGGCACGACGCGGAAGATCCGGCCGTTCGTTTTGTCCCAGGTGTCCTTGGGATTCAGATGGCTCAGGCGGAGATCACTCCAATCCGCGAGGTAGATCGCGCCGTCGGGCCCCTGCTCGATATCAACGGGGCGGAAGGATTTCTCTTCGGTCGTGACGAGCGCCACGCTGTCGACTGTCCGAAAGGTCGAACCTTCGGTGAACACCTTACTCGCCTGCACGCGGTTGGTCAGCGACATGCCGACCACGATCTGCCCTTCGAGCTGCGGCATCGCCCCGCCCTCGTACATGATGAAGGTCTGCGGAAAGCGCGGTGAGTAACCCTCGTGCGCCATGTGCTCGAAGAAGCCGAAGATAAACGGATTCATCGCGGGCCCGTGTTTCGTCCAACCCTTCACGTAGGTTGCGCCCTGCGCGTAGTGGAGGCCGCGGGTCGCACCGTTGTTGGTGCCGGAGAAGGCCCGGCCGTACTTGTCGAATTCGAAACTGAAGGTATTGCCGCCGCCCTCCGCGAAGACCTCGAAGACCTTCGTGCCGGGATGATAGCGCCAGATGCCCTGACCGAGCAGCGTCTGCCCCTGAATCTCCAACGTCGTCGTGCTGCCGGTGGCGCCGTAAATCCAACCGTCCGGGCCCCAGTGCAGGTTGCTGGCGAGCGAATGCGTGTCCTCGAGTTTGAAGCCGGTGAGATGCACCTCGGGGTCGCCGTCCGGGATATCGTCGTGGTTGCGGTCGGGATAAAACAGAAGGTAGGGCGACATCAGCACCCACACGCCGTCGGGCGCGGGCAGCACGCTCGTCGCCATGTTCAGTCCGTCGACGAAGGTCTTCGCGGTCTCGAATTTTCCGTCGCCGTCCTTGTCCTCAAGGATCGTGATCTTGTCGGCCCCGCGGAAATGCCGCGGCGGCGGCGGCGACAGGCGGTTGAACTCGGCGCGGATGTACTGGTCGTAAGAGGTCACCGTAAGTCCGGCGGGAAACGGATACTGCAGGTACTGCACGACCCACAGCCGGCCGCGCGCGTCGAAGCGGATATCAATCGGTTGGCGCACGGCGGGCTCGCTCGCGACGAGTTCGACCACGTAGCCGTCGGCGGCCTGCAGGCGCTGGGCGGTCTCCTCCGCGGTGCGAACCACGGCCTGGCCGGCAAAGTCCTGGCCACCCGGTTTGAAGTTTTTCACGAACTCCTCCAGCTCCGGCGTGAAGCGCGGCGGCGCCGGCTGGGCGACCAGCAGGCCGGCGGTCAGGGCAAAAAGGACGGAAGCGGTGGACGCGAGGGGCAAGCATTTCATAGGGAGAGGCGTAAAGAGAGGAGAAGTGATCGGCAATCGGTCAGCGCTCGGTCGCCGTCAGCGATGAGAAGTCGGGGGTTAGCAGTTCGCAGCACATAATCTGGGATCTTCGGCGGAAGCTGCGCTCTCCAGTCTCATCGCTCAACCACCTAGTAATTCCGGAACGGCCCCCGTGGTTCCGCCGCGTCCATCGCGGCGCGCCAGCGGGCGTAACGGGCCTTCACCTCGGCGAGGCGCTGGGGTTGCGCTTGGCTAAGATCGTGTTTTTCGCCGGGGTCGGCCGCGAGATCGAACAACTCCTCCTTAGCCGGAACCTCGCCGCGCTTGTCGCGCGGGGTGTACGCCACCCACTTGAACTGACCGACGCGCGCCGCCTCGTAGGCCGACGGCCAGTCCCAGAACATCTCCTGGCGCGCCGACTTCGCCTTGCCCTGCAGCACCGGCAGCATGTCGAAACCGTCGAAAACGACATCCTGGGGCAACGCGGCCCCACCGACCGCCGCAAGCGTGGGCAGCACCTCCAGCGCCGTGAGGAATTCATGCGTGGTCTGGCCGGCCGGGAGCACGCCCGGCCACCACGCGATCAACGGCGAACGCAGGCCGCCCTCAAAACCGGAACTCTTGCCGCCGCGCAAAGCCTGCCCGTCGATCTGCGCGCCGATGCGGCCGTTATCGGCGAAGAAAAGCACCAGGGTGTTCCGGTCCAGCTTCAGCTCGCGCAACGTGGCGAAGAGTTCGCCGATCGCCTCATCCATCGCGGAAACCATACCCGCATACTTCGTATCGGCCTTCTTCGGATCGCGCCCGGGATAGTATTTCTTCAGGTAGGATTCGGGCACCTGATTCGAATCCTTCTCGGGGTTGGACGCCGCGTGCGGGGCGTTGAACGGCAGGTACAGGAAGAAGGGGCGGTCCTGGTTGCGCCGGACGAAGCCCACCGCCTCGCGGCGGAAGAGGTCGGTGGCATAGGTGCCCTTGTCGCTCGTGGTGATTTCGTTCCCCCGAAACAGCGACGGCGCGCCGTAGCGCTCGTGCGTGTAGTAATCGATGCCGTTGTTGCCGTGACCGACGAAATAGTCGAAGCCGCGCTGCAGGGGCAAAAAGCGTCTGGCCTGCCCCATATCCCACTTGCCGAGCACGGCGCTGACGTAGCCCGCGGTACGCAGGATGTCCCCGAAGGTCCGCTCGCGCACATCAAGCCCGAGCGTCATCTCGGGCGAAATGGCATACTCCCCTTTCGAGTAACGATGACCGTAATTGACCATGTCGTTGCGGATCATCTCGTAGGTGCCGTTGCGCTGCGGGTAGCGCCCGGTGATCAGGCCGCTCCGCGACGGCGTACAGACCGAGGCGGTGGTGTAGAAATTCGTGCCGCGCACGCCCTCCGCCGCCATGCGGTCGAGGTTCGGCGTGATGAACTCCTTCTTGCCGAACGCCCCGAGGTCAAACCCTTGGTCGTCGCTGAGGATGAGAATGATGTTGGGTTTGCGGGCGGCGGCTTCCGCCCCGGCCGCAAGGGAGAACGCGCCGGCGAGGCCCAGAACGAGGCAGAGGAGAATCCGGAAGCGCATGGGGGAATGACGGCGGGCAGGGTGCGAGGTATCCAACGGGTTACTTAGCATGGCCGCACCCCACCCCGAGCGAAGCGCAAAAGCACGGGTCAGGGCGAAACCTGCCGCCGCCCGGAAACGCGTTGGCCGCGGCGCGCCCCCAACCACCCGCCGGGCACACTGCCTTCCGCGCGTTCAAGCGAGAATCCCCTCCACCACTTTGCCGTGCACATCCGTGAGCCGGAAATCACGGCCCTGAAAGCGATAGGTTAGCCGCAGGTGATCCAAGCCGAGCAGGTGCAGCAGGGTCGCATTCAAATCATGCACGTGCACCGGATCGCGCACGACGTTGTAACTAAACTCGTCGGTCTCGCCGTAGCTCACGCCCGGCTTAATCCCGCCGCCGGCCAGCCACAGCGTGAAGCAACGTCCGTGGTGGTCCCGGCCATAGTTCGTCGCCTCCAGCTTGCCCTGACTGTAGGTCGTGCGGCCAAACTCACCGCCCCAGATCACGAGCGTCTCGTCAAGGAGCCCGCGCTGCTTCAGGTCGCGCACCAAGGCCGCTCCCGCCCGATCGATGTCCTCGGCCTGCAGGCGGAGGTCGCTCGGCAGGTTGTAATGCTGGTCCCACCCGCGGTGGTAGAGTTGAATGAACCGCACATCGCGCTCGGCGAGCCGCCGCGCCAGGAGGCAGTTCGCCGCAAAGGTCCCCGGCACCCGCGCCTGCGGGCCGTAGGCTTCGAACGTCGCCGCACTCTCCGTGCTCAAATCAGTCAAACCCGGCACCGACGTCTGCATGCGGAACGCCATCTCGTATTGGGCGATCCGCGTCTCGATTTCGGGGTCAATCTGCCGGTCGAGCTGGTGGCGGTTGAGGTCACCCATCGTATCGAGCTGATCCCGCCGGGCCGCCGCATCGAGGCCGGGCGGATTCGACAGGTACAGCACCGGATCACCGCTGCTGCGGAAACTCACGCCCTGATGGTTCGACGGCAGAAAACCCGAGCCCCACAGCCGCGCATACAAGGGATCCGCCGGGCGCGCCGCGCTGCCGCGTGACGTAAGGACGACAAACGCCGGGAGGTTTTTATTTTCACTCCCAAGGCCGTAACTCGTCCACGCGCCGAAACTCGGGCGGCCCGGCTGCTGATGCCCGGTCTGCAAGAGGGTCACCGCCGGATCATGGTTGATCGCCTCGGTGTTCAGCGAACGGATGAAGCATAACTCGTCCACGATGCCCGCGGTATGCGGCAACAACTCGCTGACCCACGCGCCGCTCTTCCCGTGCCGGGCGAACTTGAACGCCGACGCCGTGACCGGAAACGTCTTCTGCCCGCTCGTCATACCGGTGAGTCGCTGCGTGCCACGCACCGAATCCGGCAACTCTTGTCCGTGGCGCCGGAGCAACTCCGGCTTGTAGTCGAAGAGGTCGAGCTGCGACGGCCCGCCGTGCATGAAGAGATAGATCACGCGCTTCGCCTTCGGAGCGAAATGCGGTCGGCCCAAACGGGTCGGCTGCATCGCCGCGCCCCAACCCGGCGGTTGGAGCAGCGACGCCAGCGCCGCCGCGCCGATGCCCGTCGCCGAGCGGCTGAAGAACTGCCGGCGCGTCCATGCGTGGTCGGCCGGCGGCGGGTGGTTGAGATCAAAGGGAATCATGGAAAGCGGGTGCACCCGATCCGTGGCGGCAGGTCGGCGAGGAGCGCACTCATCGGCGGGTCACCGTTTCATCGAGGTTCAGGATCGCCTGCGCCACCATCGTCCAGGACGCCGTCTCAATCGGATCCGCGCCCCGGCCGAGCGGCGACTGTCCGACCGCGAGCAACGCCTCGGCCGCCGCACGGTTAGCCTCGAAGCGCACGCGTTGGCGCCGCTGCAGACCGAGCAGCAATTCCGTTTCCCTGGTATCCGGGCGGCGCGCCAGCACCCGGCGGAACAGCACCGTCAGACGCGCGTCATCGCCCGCCGACTTGAGTGCCAACCCCTCCGCCGCCAGGGCCCGGGCCGCCTCGACAAACGTTTCGTCGTTGAGCAGCAGCAGCGCCTGCAGCGGCGTGTTGGTGCGCGGACGGCGCACACTACAGGTCTCGCGCGTGGGTCCGTCGAAGATCTGCACGCCGGGCGGCGGCGCGGTGCGCTTCCAATGGGAATACACCGTGCGGCGCCAAAGCCCGTCGTCGCGGTCCACCCGATAACTCAACTCACCGTTGTACGACACCGCCTCCCAGAGGCCCGGCGGCTGATAGGGCTTCACCGGCGGTCCGCCGAGCCGCGTCACGAGCAAACCCGAAGCGGCCAGCGCCTGGTCACGGATCATTTCCGCCGGCAGCCGGAAACGTGGCCCCCGGGCGTAGAGGCGGTTCTGCGGATCGCCGCGCAGCAAATCTTCGCTCGGCACCGAGGTCTGCCGGTAGGTCGCGCTGGTCACCAGCAGGCGCAGCACGTGCTTCACGTCCCACCCCCCGTGCACGAACTGGACCGCCAGCCAGTCGAGGAGTTCGGGATGGGACGGCAAATCCCCCTGCGCGCCGAAGTCATTCACCGTCGGGACGAGGCCTTCGCCGAAGCATTGCTGCCACAGGCGATTCACTGTCACCCGGGCGGTGAGCGGATGGGATGGGGCCGTCAGCCACCGCGCCAACCCGAGCCGGTTGCGCGGCGCCTCGTCGGGCAGCGGCGGAAAAATCGCCGGCACGCCGGCCTCCACCCGCTCGGCGGGCGCATCGTATTGCCCGCGCTTTAACACATGGGTCGACCGGGGTTTCGCCGTTTCCGCCATCACCAGCGTTTTCGGCAGGGTCGCCCGAAACGCATCTTCCGCCTCCCGTGTCGTCTCGGCCGTGCGATACGCCGCCTGCGTCGCCGGTTCGCCGTGGCGCTCCACGTAACAGTCCAAAATCAATTTCCGCAGGCGCGCCTCCCGCTTCGCCGGATCCACCGCCCAACCGCCCTGCAACCGCTCCGCCCAAAACCAGGTCCGCGCGTCCTCCCGCGTCACACTCCGCGCCAGCAAACGAAATTCATCCAGTTGACCGTAGTAACCGAGGCCGCTGTCCCGGCGGCCAAGCCGCAGCGGCTCGGTATTCGTGATCGATCCCCGCAGGGAATCACGCACGACCGTCATCGGCGTCGGCTGGCCGTCGGCGAACACGCGCACCCCCGCCGCGCGGCGCGAACCGTCGTAACTTACAATGAGGTGCGTCCAATCACCGCGTTTCACCGATTCGGTCGAAACCAACTCGATCGCACTCGTGATCCAACGGTCCACGAGGTTGAGCTGGAGCTGCCCCTTGGCCCACAACAACTCGAACCCGCGCCGGTCGCCGGCCGGCTCGATTTTCGACACCACACAAACGAGACTCGTCGAAGGCTTCACCCACACCCCGATCGTCCACGACTGATCGGCCGCGAGCGGTATCGTCGCCGGCAGTTCGAGATGCTGCATGCCGTCAAATACCGCCGCCTGGCCCACGATGCCCGGCGCATAGGCTACGGCGCCTCGTTCCACCGCCCGGGGAAGCGCCGGATCCGCGGCCGACCCCTCGTCACCGTCAAAGGCCACCACCGCGGTCACGGCGTCGGACGGCACGCGGAGGTCCTTCGCCCCGGACCGTTCCCACGCCGCCAGCGACTCAGCCAGCGGCGCGGTGAGCGTCGCGAACGCCGTCTCGGCCGCCTGCCGCAGGGTGCGCCGCCGCAACCATTCGCCCCGCTGCTCCGGCGTGGCGACGTCCATCACCGGCGGCGGATCGTCCGGCGCGACCAGCCCCTTCTCCACCCCGCTGTTGAAGAAGCCGAACAGTTGGTAATAATCGCGCTGCGAGATCGGATCGTATTTGTGATCGTGACACCGCGCGCAGCCGACCGTGAGCCCGAGCCAGACGGTCGCGGTCGTCTCCAGCCGGTCAGCCACGTACTCGACGCGGTACTCCTCGTCGATCACTCCGGTTTCTCCGGTAACCATATGATTACGGTTAAACCCGGTCGCAATCCGCTGCGCCTCCGTCGGCGCCGGGAGCAGATCGCCGGCCAGCTGCTCCACCGTAAACTGGTCAAACGGCAGGTTGCGGTTGAAGGCCCCGATCACCCAGTCGCGCCAAGGCCAAACCTGGCGCGTGTTGTCGCGAAAGAAGCCGTTCGAATCCGCGTAGCGCGCCGCATCCAACCAATCCGAGGCCATGCGCTCGCCATACGCCGGCGACGCGAGCAACCGATCGACCACCCGCTCGTAAGCCTGCGGCGCGCGGTCCGCCAAAAACGCGTCGAGGTCCGCGGGCGTCGGCGGCAAGCCGGTGAGGTCCAGCGAGACGCGCCGCAGCAAAGTCGCCGGGTCCGCTTCGACCGAAGGCACGAGCCCGGCCTGTTCCAGCCGCGCGAGGACAAAATGATCGAGGCCCTGCCGGGGCCACGTCGCTTGCCGCACCGCGGGCAGGCTCGCCGCCGTCGGCGCAACGAAGGCCCAGTGCGGCTGGTACTCCGCGCCTCCGGCGATCCAACGGCGCAACGTGGCCTTCTCCGCGGCGGAAAGGGTGAGACCGGAATCCGCCGGCGGCATCTGATCGTCGGGCTCAGCCGCTTCAATCCGTTGCATCACCTCACTCTCCTCCGGCTTGCCCGGCACGATCGGCGTCGTCACATCCCGGGGCGCGACGGCGTCCGCCCGCAGGTCGAGCCGCAGCTTGCCTTGGCGGGCCCGGGCATCGGGACCGTGGCATTTCAGGCACTTGTCCGCGAGGATCGGTCGGATGTCGCGGTTGAAGGCCAGCGGCGCATCCGGCGGTTGCGCTCCGCACAGGGCAACGCCCGCCATCCAGACCACAACGCCCAGGAGCGTTTGCCGGCCGGCTCCGTTGTCGGCCCGGCCGGAGGCCGGGCCGCCCGCCCCACGGGCGGGCCTACCTCCGGAGAACGAATGATTCATCCCGTGGACCGCAGTCGCGGCGCCGCCGCCGCGTCACTGCCGGGCGTTAACCCCGAAGAAGAACTGCGTCCGCATGAGGTGCGTGGTCTGCGGGCGGCCGTAGCCAAACTCGGTTTGGCGGTCCGGATTCATCAACACGTTCACCACGTCGAGGTAGAGGCTGAAGTGGCGATTGAGGTTGTAGAGGGTCTTCAGGTCGACCTGCGGGCGGGAGTGCATATAGGTCGCGCGTGACTCGTTGACGTTGTAGCCCGAGAGATAGTTGCCGCGGTAGTTGTAGCTCACGCGCAGGCTCCACGGGTTACGGATGTAGGAAAGGCCGACGTTGGCGACAAACGGATTGAAGCCGGCCACGCGCGGATTGGGGGCGAGCGCGATCGCGCTGCCGGCACCGTAATTGCCCTCCGCCTGCATGCGCGTCAGGTTCGCGTAGGCCCCGAAGCCCTTCAGCAAGCCCGGCAAAAAGGTGAACTGCTGGCTGTAGCCGAGTTCGAAGCCCTTGACCTTGGCGAAGCCACCGTTGGCCTGCGACGAATAGGTGTACCCGGCGTAGTCACCGCCGAAACCGTTGTCGGTGCCGGAGCCGATGACCTGACCCGGGGCGTTATAGATGAATTTCTTGATCTCCTTCAAAAACACGCCGGCGGTCAGCATGCCGGCGGGCTCGAAGTAATACTCCGCCGAGAGATCGAAATTGCGCGCAGTCTGCGGTTCGAGACTCGGGTTGCTGGAGGAGACCGTCTGGTTGTCGTAGTTGACGGTGGTGCGCGGGATCAACTGGCCGATCCCGGGGCGGCCGATGTTTTCCGCATAGCTCAAACGCGCCTGCAGATTAGCGGTCGCGTTGTACTTCATATGCACGCCGGGGAACACACTGCGGTAGTCGCCCTTGCGGGTCTGGCGGCGGCCAAACTCTTCCTGCGTCCGACGGCGAATCTCGGCGTCGGTCACCGGCGCCGTGCCCCAGGCCGCGCGGCGCGCCTTTTCTTCGGGCGTAACCACCTGCAGGGCGCCTTCACCCTCGGTCTTGGTGTCTTCACCGCGCAGGCCGGCCAGCACCGAGAATCGACCGAGCTGCACGCTGCCCATCACGTAGGCCGCGGCGATCTGCTCGTTGAAAATCTGGTGATTCACGAGCGCCGCTTGCAGATCGTTCGCGACCTGCTGCTGGAAGTAACCCGGGTTTGCCGCGATGAAATGATCGAGGTCGTTCGGCCGGCCCACGGCTTGGAAAGCCGGGAAGGGCACCGAGCCGTAACGCTTGAGATCCGTGTTCGGAAACGGGCGGTTCATCAGCCCGAACTGCGCCAGGTTGTCGTCGTTGCGTCCGGTGGCGGCATTCGGCCCCATCACGCCGTCAGGTCCCACGTACACGGTGCGGTAGGGCGTATTGTCGAGGTTGCGGTTCTGCGCGCGGAGGCGGAGACCGGCCTTGAGGTAGGACGGCACCGGCGCGGTGAACGCCTGCTTGAGGTTGAGGGCGGCGCCCTCGTAGCCATCCCAGCCGACCATCCGGGCGCTGGAATACAAGTTGTCCGTGTAGCTCTCGAGCTTGGTCCAGTCGGCCCCGGCCGTCTGCGCGACATCGGGGAAAAGCTTGTCGTTCTTCGTGAAGGTGAAGCCGACGTTGCGCGCGGTATAGGTAAAGTCGTTGTTGCCCGCGTAGTACGCCTTGGAACGCGAGGTGTAGGCGTCGTAGTCGAGGTTCAGCGTGCGATAGCGGTGCACGGCGCCGGCGTTGATCGTCGACGTCTTGCCGTCCTTGTAGGCGCTCTGTGAAACGATCGCCACGGTGCTCGTCGGGACCGCCCGTACGCGGGTAACCTGATCCGTATAACCCGGCAGGATACCGCCGGCATTGGTGAAATTGCCCGCGGCATCAGTGGTCGCGACCGTCTGCCCGGTCTGCCACGTGACCTGACTGTGGTCCGAATGCTCAATGTGCTTATTGAGCTGCCAGTTGATAAAAACCCGCACCTGGTCGCTCAGCTTGTAGTCGAGCCTCACGCCGGCGCCGGAGCGGATGCGCACATTCCAAAAATCCTGCACGGTCAGGAGGTACATGTACGCGGGTCCCGCCTGGCCGGTCAGCGGCAGCTGCTCGTGTCCCTGCGTGCTGACGTCGATGATCGAACCGTGCGGGCGATAGGCGAGGTTGACGTTGACGCCCAACCGGCCGCCGAACACCTCGGAGTACGAGAGCGAGGCGTTGCCGCGGGCCTCGTCGCGCGGATCGCGCACGCGCCAGATGCCGCCGACCGAGCCGCGAATGCGTCGCTCCGGCGAGCTGTCGAACGCGCTCTTGGAAACCAGGTTCACCGCCCCACCGATGGAGTCTCCGTCCATGTCGGGCGTCGGCGACTTCGTCACCTCGATGCGCTCGATCGAGTCCGAGCCGACGGTCTGGAACTGAAACTCGCGCGTGGCACCGCCCGAAGCCGCATCCGCAATGCGGTTACCGTCCTGGGTGATGGTGCTGAGATTTTGATTGAGACCGCGGATGCGGAGATAGCGGTTGTCGCCGCCGACCGATTCGCCCTCGACGCCGGGCAGACGCGCGACGAGATCCGCGGGATTGCCCGCGAGACCGCCGAACGCATCCGCCGATACGACGCTCTTCACGCCGTCCGACCGGCGCTGCAGGGTGATCGCCTTGGCGTTACCCTCGCGCTCGCTGCCGACCACGAAACTGCTCATCTTATAGATATCGGCCGTGAGACCGACATCACGTTTCACCGCCGTCGAACCGGCGACATTGACCGACGCCTCCGACGGGGCGAGACCGGTGTAGGAGACGACCACGACGGCGTTACCCGGCGGGACGCTTTCAAAGCGATAGATTCCGAGGCTGTCCGTCGTGGTCTCGAGGCCGGTGCCCTTGAGCACCACCCGCGCGCCTTCCAGCGTGGCGCCGGTGGCGGCGTTGGTCACGACACCCGACACGGGGGCTTGGGCCAAGACGGACGAGGTAAACGCGGCCAGACCGAGCAACGCAAACGCGGGACGCCGGCCGGCGAACCGCAGAAAACGAAACGAAGACAACAGGTAGTTCATAAGGGTGAAAAGGGGGAGTGCTCGACCACAGGAAGCGTGGGGAAAACATCCGCAGGGGTGAGGTAACTGGTCGGTTATCTTGTTTGAAACGCAAGCTGTTTTTGAGTCCGGCGCCCGCCGGTGCGGGCAAGGTGGAAGGCGTAGGGCGAAGATTGACATTGAAAGCCCGGACCTTGCGCGCCCAGCTGGGCGACGCGAGAGGGCATGATCAATTCCGCCCCCCCCCAACGCTCTCCCGCACCCCACCCGCCATGAATCCACGCGATTTTGCGCTCAATCCCGCGGACTACGGTCTGCCCACCCGCGACGAACTCGTCTCGTACCGCATCTGGGACTCCCACTTCCACGGCTTCTACGGCACGGGCAATCCGATCACCCAGTTCCGCGCCAACCAGTTCTACGTCGAGCGCATGGGCATCGAGCGTTCGATCTCGCTGGAGATCGGCGGCACGCTGGCGAAACCGACCACGCCGTCGCCCTACGACGCCGAGATCCGCACCATCCTCGAGCAGGAGCAGGCCACGCTCTCGGGCGTGACGCCGATCGATCCCGGCTTCCCCGACGAGAGCTGCGCCAAGATGGAGCAGTGGATCCGGCACGGCCCGTGCATCGGCATCAAATACGTCGGCGGCAACCAGCGCGGCGTCAGCTGCAGCCACGCCAACAACGACCCGATCATCCGCCTCGCCGCCGAGTTGGAAGCGACGATCTACATTCATACGTGGCTGAAGATCGGCGGCAAACCCCGCCTGCCGGGCCGGGATAACCTGCCCGGTGAGAATACGCCGATGGACGTGGTCGCCCTCGCCCGACGTTTCCCCCAGGTGCGCTTCATTTGCGGTCACTCCGGCGGCGACTGGGAACTCGGCGTGCGCGTCGTGCGGGCGCAGAAAAACGTTTCCCTCGAATTTGCCGGCTCGGACCCGCACTCGGGCGCGGTCGACTACGCGGTCAAGGAACTCGGCGTCGACCGCATCGTCTGGGGCGGTCACGGCCCGAGCCGCAGCTACGCGACGGAATTCGGCAAGGTCCTCGATGCCGATCTCTCCCGCGCCGACCGCACGAAAATCTTCGGCGGCAACTTCCGCCAAATCGCCGCCCCTATCTTCCGCCGCAAAGGATTGAAGATCGAACTGTAAGCCGGAACCGATCCGACGACCACCCAACCCACGAAACCGGACCATCGCTCATGCGGACGCCATCCTTTGGCGTGTTTCGCGTGTTTCGTGGCTTTCCAACCTTTCCCTTCTTCGATTCGCCATGAACTCCTTTGACCGCCGTGATTTTCTGAAGGCCTCGCTCTTCGCCGGCTCCGCGCTGGCCCTCGCCCGCCCCGATCTCAACGCCGCGTCGGCGGGCGCCCCGGTCGGCCTCGTCGACACCAACATCAATCTCTTCGAGTGGCCGTTCCGCAAATTGAAATACCGTGATACCGCCACGCTGGTGGCGAAGCTGCGGAAGCACCGGGTCGTCGAAGCCTGGGCGGGCAGTTTCGAGGCGCTCTTTCACAAGGACATCAACGGCGTGAACGAACGCCTCGCGGCGGAGTGCCGCGCCCACGGCCGTGGTTTGTTGCGCCCGTTCGGCACCGTGAACCTCGCGTGGCCCGACTGGGAGGAGGATCTCCGCCGCCTCCACGAGGTCTTCAAGATGCCCGGCGTACGCATCTACCCCGGCTACCAACCGTTCGACCTCGCCCACCCCGACCTCACGCGCCTCGTCGCCGCCGTCCGGGACCGCGGCCTCGTGTTACAGGTGGTGTTCGGGCTCGAGGACACCCGCGTCCACCACCCGGACCTCACCCTCGTGCCTGTGGTCGCCGGTCCACTGGTCGCCGCGTTGAAGGCGGTGCCGAACGCGCGCGTCCAAGTGCTGCATTTCGCGGGTAACGTGCAGGGCACCGACCTGCACCAACTCATGACGGAGACGAAGGCGTGCATCGACCTTTCCCGCTGGGAGGGCAATGGCATGGTGGGCAAAATGCTCGGGGTTGCGCCCGCCGCAAACCGGGCCTCCCCGGTGCCGCTCGACCGCGTGATGTTCGGCTCGCACGCGCCGTACTTCCCCGTGGAAACCGCCATTCTCAAGTTGGTCGAGTCCCCGTTGGACGCCAGCCAGCTGCACGCAATTATGCAGGGTAACGCGCGGAAATTCCTGCCGGTGGCCTGAAATCACGCGGGGCCAGCAGCCGTCGGGCGTGTATGTGCCGCGAGCCGTTGACGACATCGCCCGACGGTAGACCTGAACCGTGGACGCCACCGCCCAACGGGCGGGCGTGGCCGCGTCCCCCACTTTTCCCTTTCCCTCCGCGGGGGCCCGCCCTTTGCTGACCCTTCGTATCTTCGGGCCTTCGCCCACTCTCTTCCTCCGCATGAACACCACCATCACCGCCATCACCGCCCGCGAAATCATCGACTCGCGCGGCAACCCGACCGTTGAGGTCGATGTCCGCCTCGCTTCGGGCGCCCTCGGCCGCGCGGCCGTTCCCTCCGGCGCCTCCACCGGCGAACACGAGGCCATCGAACTGCGCGACGGCGACAAGGCCCGCTACGGCGGCAAGGGCACGCTGAAAGCCGTCGCCAACGTTAAGACCAAAATCGCCCCCGCGCTGATCGGCCACGATGCGTGCGACCAGGTCGGCGTCGACCGCGCCATGCTCAAGCTCGACGGCACCTCGACCAAGTCGAAGCTCGGCGCCAACGCCATCCTCGGCGTCTCGCTCGCGACGGCCCACGCCGCCGCCGCCGCCCTCGGCCAGCCCCTCTACAAATACCTGGGCGGCCCGAACGCCAAGGTCCTGCCCGTGCCGATGATGAACATCATGAACGGCGGCGCCCACTCCGACGCCCCGATCGACTTCCAGGAATTCATGATCATGCCGACGGGCGCCAAGTCGTTCTCCGACGCCCTCCGCATGGGCTGCGAAGTGTTCCACTCCCTGAAGAAGGTGTTGAAGGAAAAGGGCCTCGCCACCGCCGTCGGTGACGAAGGCGGCTTCGCCCCGAAGCTCGAGTCCACCGAGGCCGCGCTCGACGCCATCGCCCTCGCCGTCAAGAACGCCGGCTACAAGCTGGGCAAGGACATCAACCTCGCCCTCGACGTCGCCGCCTCCGAATTCTACGTGAAGGAAAAGAAGAGCTACGTCTTCAAGAAGTCCTCCGGCGCCGTCCTTTCGGGCGACGACATGGTCGAGTTCTACAAGAAGCTCACCAGCAAGTACCCGATCATCTCGATCGAGGACGGCTGCGCCGAAGGCGACTGGGTCACCTGGAAGAAGCTCACCGACGCCATCGGCGACCGCGTGCAGCTCGTCGGCGACGACTTGTTCGTCACCAACACCGCCTTCCTGAAGAAGGGCATCGAGACCGGCACCGCCAACTCGATCCTCGTCAAGGTGAACCAGATTGGCTCGCTCACCGAGACCTTCGACGCCGTCGAAATGGCCAAGGAAGCCAACTACACCGCTGTCATCAGCCATCGCTCGGGCGAGACCGAGGACGTCACGATCGCCGACATCGCCGTCGCGACGAACGCCGGCCAGATCAAGACCGGCTCCCTCTGCCGCACCGACCGCGTCGCCAAGTACAACCAACTCCTCCGCATCGAGGAAG
Source organism: uncultured Opitutia bacterium (assembly GCA_903820035.1). Taxonomy (GTDB): domain Bacteria; phylum Verrucomicrobiota; class Verrucomicrobiia; order Opitutales; family Opitutaceae; genus ER46. The sequence goes on along the minus strand of CAIJFT010000131.1, from coordinate 883 downwards.
AGCTCGGCGCCAGCGCGATCTACGGCGGCAAGATGAAGGGCCTGTAAGGTCCGCGGCGCAACGACCGCTTCCCAAGGCCGGGCCGCCACGGCCCGGCCTTTTTCGTGTCTCAACCCAGGCCAGCGCGCGCCAGGAGCGGCGCTTTCCCAAGCACCGCCCGAACGAACGCGGCGGTTGGAAACCGCCGCTCCTGCATCACCACACGCCCCCCCGATCTTTCTTGGCTCCTCGACTAACCAACGATGTCACCTACGTTATCCTCCCTGCCGATGAATCCGCGCCGTCTCCTGACCTGCACCTGCTGCCTCCTTTTCGCCACACTCCTGCGCGCGGCCGACGACGAGAAGGCACCGAAGCCGACCGCCAAGGAGCTCCTCCGCGCCCGCATGGCCGAGGAAGCCCAGAAGAAGAGTGCGGCACCGGCCCCCAAACCGTCCGCGCTCGCCCCCACCCCGACCTTACCTTCAGCCACACCGCCGCCGCCCGCACCGACCAGCCCGGCCGCCCCCACCGAAAAACCGGCACCACCATCCGTCGCCGCCACCGCCGCCGCCAAGGAAGCCCCGTCCGCCCAGGTCGGCAAAGAGGCCGTCACCCTGATGCCCAAGGTCGAGGTGAAAAAGACCCGCATCTCCGTCCTCGACCAGCAACTCGCGCAGCAGGACGAACTCATTGCCCGCGAACGGAAGAACCTGAAGTCGTCCGAGGCCGACCTCGCCCTGAACGACGAAAAGGTCGCCAAGCCCCTCGCAATTTTCGGCGGCGACTCCGCCCAGTTCCGCAAACGCGTGGCCAGTGAACGCGTCGAGTTGATGGAAGTGGAAAAAGATCTCCTTCAGGCCATCGCCGTCGCGAACACCAAGGCGGAAAAAGCCGAACTCCA